>JAXMAC010000040.1:0-26658 GCA_046350595.1 Candidatus Brocadiaceae bacterium
CGAAATTTAGGCCGGTGAAGACCTAGGAGGATATTGTGACTATTGGAGAGACGGAGGTTGCAGGTAGCACGGCCACGGACTCATCCGGTTCTGTCATAAATCAAGACGGGATTATTACAGAGACAACGGGTGGGTCAACAGGAAGCGGAAGTAGCTATATTTCAAGTAAGAGTGTTCAGCGTGCGCCAATTACTGAATACGAGGAGTTTCAAGAGATAACAAGCCGTACGTATGTTTCTATTGAAGAAGAAAAAGAGCATTACATTTCACAGCTAAAAAACCAACCACGACGACACGCCTTCTGGCAGCTCAAGCCAAGACAGCCGATCCCCATTACGACCTCCGATGTAAAACCAGCGGTTGTGATAGGGTCTATTAAAGAACGTTTTGAAAAGGCAGTTTATGCCATACATCACAGACCCACAGAAGAAGTAAATAAAGAAATTAATGCGCGGGTTAAAAAATATTTAGAGCACAAGGAGACGATAGAAACTACAGCAAGAATGTTGAATTCAGAAGAACCCGCAACTTTCAGAGACACCAAAAAGCCCAAATTACTTGAAGAATAGAAAGCATTGCTATAGGCATGCTTAAAATATTAAGGGATAGGGGGATTTTATAGGGTACGGAGGATATATGAAATGGAATTAGAGTCAAACACTATTGAGGAGTTAAAAAAAGAGATTGCATTGTTAAAAAGAAAGTTAGAACCTGATGAGCTTGCAAAACAAATTGATAAATCTTATTTTTCAGTGAATAACTTAAGGTGTTTTTTGCAGATTCTTTCTATTATTATGACTATTTTTGTAGGTGTTGCAGCAGGTTTTGGGTTTTTTGGCGTAAAAAATATTCTTTCTATTGGTGAAACAGAGAGTGCGATGAGAGATCGTTATGGAAATTTCCAATCTAAAGAGAAATTGTTGACTGAAAAAGTAGATACAATCGAAAAGAATCTAAAGGATATTTCATCTATCTTTAATAACGTAAGTATAGCGAAGAACAAGGTTCTTAGTGCTCGCGAACAGCAATTGTTGATGTTCTTAGCGAAAGAAATAGATCCAAAAAGTCCGCTTTTCAAATATAATATGGCGGTTTGTGCAACCAACTTTGGCAGATACGATGAGGCGCTTCAATATCTTTCTGAGATTGATTTGAATAGCGTACCGGCAAATACGCTTAATATCGAGTGGGCAAAAGATCTTAAGAGAATATGTGAGAACTTTAAAAAAAACCCACCCAAAGAACCGCGGCTTGGAGACCCACCAAAAGGGGCTACTGTTGATGTGTATACTTATGCGAACGCACAACTTTTTGGAAATATTGTTGGTTCGTTATTGACGAATGGATATTTAAATCCCCAACAGGCCGAGAGCATCTTTGGAAAAGCACAAGAAAGAGCTAAAGAGGCTTATGGAGATGCTTTGATCAAGACATGGTGACAGTATAGAACATCATTTTATTCACGGCATCTATTCCTTTCCCCAAAAACCATCTATAATAATACTATCCAGCCCCCAATACCTCTTTGGCTCGTCGACCAACACGTATGCCAAAGAAACACCCCCTTATTAAGCAGGCAAAGGGTTCGTGTTATTCAGAGAAGATTCCCAGCTTAATGGGCTCTTGTCTGAAGCGGATTGGGGGCTGGATAGTGCCTCTATGCCTCACGACATTACACATCTTGCCCAAACCAATTACCGACATGATGATCGGGTCTTTGGTATTAAGCAGGCCGACCGTAGGCTGCATATGTATGTGCTGGGGAAGACCGGTAGCGGCAAAAGCACCCTTATAAAAAATCTCGTTGGTCAAGACATTCAGAACGGACACGGAGTCGGGGTAATAGATGCTCACGGCGATTTAATCAAGGATATCCTGAATCTCTGTCCAATGGGGCGAACCAACGATATCGTATATTTTGATCCGGCAGACCATGATCACCCCATCGGCTTTAATATTTTAGAGTCGGTTTCACCGCAACAACGGCCTTTGGTCGCCTCTCAGGTTATTTCCGTTTTTAGAAATATTTGGCAAGATTCCTGGGGGCCTCGTCTGGAATATATTTTGTATAATTCGGTAACGTCTCTTTTGGATTCCGAAGGCAACACCCTTTTGGGTATCCCCAGGCTTCTGACTGATGAAAAATTTCGGGACAGGGTAGTAAGGCAGATTAAAAATCCTGTAGTTAAAAAATTTTGGCTTAATGAATATGACAGGTACAGCTCGAATTTCAAGCAGGAGGCAATCGCGCCGGTGTTAAACAAAGTAGGCCAGTTTTTGGCTGATCCGCAGATACGCAATATCGTTGGCCAGCCAAAGAATAAAATCGATATGGGTTTTATGATGGATAATCGGAGGATTCTGCTTTGCAATTTGGCTAAAGGAAGCATTGGGGATGATAAGACGCGTTTGCTTGGTTCTTTGCTTGTTACAAAACTTTTTTTGGCCGCACTTAAAAGGACAACCCAGCCAGAGGAAGAAAGAAGGGATTTTTACCTGTACATTGATGAGTGTCAAAACTTATCAACTGAAATCTTTGCCTCTATTTTATCTGAGGCAAGAAAATATCGCCTTAATCTTATTTTGGCCCATCAGTATTTAGAGCAAATTCCCAAAGAAATTAAGAGCGCTATTTTGGGAAATGTCGGGACATTGATTACCTTTCGATTGGGGTTAGAAGACGCTTTAGAGTTGGAAAATGAGTTTAAGGCTAAATTTACGGCTGCGGATTTAGAGAATATCGGTAAGCACCAAATTTACCTTAAGTTGGCGATTGATGGTGTTACCAGCCAACCCTTTTCAGCAAAGACCATTTTGCCTAAGATAAGCCAGGATTTTAGGAATAACGTAGAGGGGATTATAAGGACTTCGCGGCAGAAGTACGGTGTACCCAGGGAGATCGTGGAGGATAAGATCAATCGGTGGTTGGGTGTAAAATAAAGGTAGTGTAGTTAGCCTTTTGGGTTTGGCAGGAAATTATTAACGACAGGCCTCAGCGTGTTTGCGGAACGCTAAGCGTGTAGCAAATCAGCAGGATGTCCTGGTTCAGCGGTTCTTTGTTCAAGCTCGAGGCGTTGTCACGATGGCGGAGACAAGGTCAAACAGCGCATCCTTGAGTTTTTCCCTGCCTTCTGAAATGCTTTTGTAATGTTCACATTCCTCATTTTCCAGTGTTTCCATAAACTTCTCGTATGTCAGGTTAGTTATATGTTCGAGGTTGGACACATAAAGGTGCAGATTCTCAATTTTCTCGAAACTAAGACAGAGGCCGTCAGCAGATTCTACGCAAGTATCTACAGCTTTAATGATCTTGCCCAGGTGTCTTATGTTTCTTTTTCTTGTTTTTTCATCCACTTTCTTGTTATGGATAGCAATACACAACCTGTCCAGTGTTTCCTTTGATACCTCAGATAGTTTTGCCTTTAAGGTCTCTTCATTTCTGGTACGGCGTTTAACTTCGCCAGCTAGGTCGCGTAAGAGTAGTATAATGCGATAAGCAACGTATTTTCTTAGAGCAAGTTGGCTAATCAGCTTATCTGATAAATCCAGCAATATGTGACACTCTCGCGCCAAATCCTTAGCCGTTTGTATTATTGCATCACGTTCATCTTTTCTTTTGAAATGACGTGTAACCGCAAAGCTCGTTAACGCCCCGGTAACCAAGCCTGACAAGACACTAAGGACAATCTGCCAGCCATAGGCTTCCATAAACTGGCTAAAGCACATTTCTTGACAGTCCTTGCGTCGCTTGGTATTTGTTATCATGGCATTTTATGCCGATCAGCATAAAAAACCTCCCTTATCACCGCCCAACAGTTATCTTTATTCTATAATTGGAGATATGATATTCCGCTGGTATAATTGGTTGCAAGTAAAATCTACAAAACTTAAAAGGCCCTTAAAAGATAAAGGGCTGGTATAAATACCAGCCCTTTGATTAAAGGGTTGCCCTTTAACTTAGGAATTCCTTAATTTCCTCACTACTCAGATTGTCCGGTTGTTTGCCTTCGGGCAGATTTACAACTTTTACAAATACTTTGGTTATAAGTTGAGATAAAACATCGTCTTTGCATTCTTGACCAGCTTTGTCTCCGTTAAACATCAAGACAACCTTTCCTTGCGATCCTACGGTATCAATAATTAATTTTTCTTGTTCTTCGCTTAAAGACGATCCCATCAAGGCAACCACATTTTTAAAGCCTGCTTGCCATACTTTCATACAGCCAAAAAAACCCTCTACTAAAATTAAGCCTTTTTCTTTGGCCAGTTCTCTTGTCCGATGAAGATTAAACACCACCAGCGACTTGTAGAAATTCGGCGGTATCTTATATTTTCCCTCTCCTTCAGGCGGTTCTTCGTTAATCCATCTGCCGGTATAAGCTACAAGCTCACCGGTTTCGTTGTGAATGGGGATAGCGATCCTGTCTTTCATCAGTCCTTTTGCGCAAAAACCGATACCGAAATACTCTATGGTTTCTTGATTCAGTCCCCGTTCTTTTAAGTAGACGTGGTTAGGATCAAGCTTGTTTAGTGTAAATTGCAACGGTTGGTTTTTTCTTTCTTCCTGTGGTGGTTCTTTTTTCTCTTTAACTAGTTTAGCTTGGTGGGTGTCTTTTGCGTCATTTTCTTGCGGGCTATTTGGTTCTATATTAAACCATTCTTGAATTTTCACGGCTGCGCTTCTGATGTCTGTGTTTTCCATTTTGGCAACAAAGTCAAGGATGTTGCCGCCGCCATGACAATCACCAAAACAATTGAAGTTATTTTTAGTCAAAGAGACGTGGAATTGATTTTGGTTAGTTCCTTTGTGGATAGGGCAGGGGCCAACCAGTGCGTGAGTAGAGTCTTTGCGCTTCATTTTCGCCAATAAACCATAATGATCTAAAATCGATTCAATGCTTACCTTTTCTTTAATTGTTTTAAAATCTACCCATTTAGCCATAAAGGTATCCTTTCTTTAGTTAATATTTTAATGATTTAAAAAGTACAGGTCTATTGGAATGATAGGGTAAGGGTGAATTCAGTCAAGAGGCTTGGATTTACGGAGAAAAAGAGATCCCCGCACTTGTTGTGCGGGGACAGCATTATTCCTCTTTAATGTAACTTTCTCCATTTGTGCTTTCTGTCTCGTATATAGCCTTTTCTATAATTTTATTGACCAAAGTCGTCATCTTTACACCTTTGCTTTTGGCTAATCTGTAAAGTTTAGGAATAAGCTCTTCAGAAATTTTTGGGCTGTACATTCCAATTTCTCCCTGTGTTTAATTGTTAAAGAGCCTTAATTTTTAACAGAACAACTTATTCTGTATCATGGGTAGAAAAACGGTGCTTAACGGGTGGTTTACAGTCTTAAGAAGATACGGAAGATAAGAAATAGAGGTTTGTTTATTCGTGGATGAATGGGGTGTTATTCTTGCTGTAGGATATAATCTGCTGCTTTCTGGGCTTGGGCGGCTGCTAAAACTATAATCTTGGAATCTTTCTTTATAGCCTTTCTCCAGCCATCAATATAGGCTGCCTGATTCTCAATTGTACTGCTTTCTATACCGGCGTGGCCGCACACAAAGGCGGAGGTCATTTCAGCAACAAGTTCTTCTTTTCCATATTCAATTGATCCGAAGCGTTCTTTTTCAATCACTTCTTTCCGGCATAATCTGTCATTGTGACCTGTAGCGTGCCCCAATTCATGAAACAGGGTGCTATAGTAATCTTCTACACTTAGGAAAAGGGTTTGATTTGGCATTTCAACCCTATCGAGACCAGGAATATAACACGCCGATCTCTTACCGTATAAGATTTGTGGTCGCTTCGGCATGGTATTTACAATAATTTCGCATGATGCGATAGGATTGAAATTTATCTTTGCCTTTTCATTGCATTCAGCGCATGCAGAGCCTTCTTTAACTTCAATACCTTCAGTTTGCGCCAGGTTAAAAACCGTGTAATATCGAATGAATGGAATCTTTTCTGGCTCTTCCGTCTTATCATCCATTTTCTCAATCCAGTTCCAGAATATGACGAGTGTGCCTTTTTCACCTTTCCTAACACTGCCTTTGAGCTCTTGCGCTTGTTTGTAGGTGAGCCAATACGGTGACTCGTAGTTCTGAACCAACAGAAGGAAGATATTGATCCCACGATACTTCTTTTTCGTAATAAGGTTCCTTTGCATTCCACCTGATGATTTAAAGGGCCTTTTCCACGGAATGGTGCCTTTTTCTAACTCATTTAATATCCGATCAGTTATAATTTTGTATACGTCCTTTTTCACATTTCCCTTCCTTTCTTTCATTAAAATGCGACATATAAAAACAGCCGTATTGTAATTTTCTTTACAACCTCATATTTGGTTAACAATGTACCCTTGTTTTTATAGAACAGGTCTGTCTTTAGAATAAAGGAACGTACGAAAATGTAAAGGAGGGCAATGTGGATAAGAGGTTTGATTATGAGGACTTGATGGATAGGGTAAAGTATTTGGAGGAAAAACTTGGCATAGACAGTGTGAAGTAATCTGGCAATCGCAAAGGCGGAGGTTGCCTATCGCCTTCCTTTTTGCTTAAAGAGGGTAGAGTGCAGGGAGGCGACCCCAACCCACCCTAGGAATGATTGCTATCTTAGAAAATACTTGCAATTCATGCAAATATTATGTATAATGCAACCAAAATAAACTATTTTATATTTCTGAAACTCCGTGAAGAATGAAATCAAATAAGCTCAAGAAAGAACTTTCTGGAAATATAGACGCGCTTGTAGCGGAGCTGGCCAACCTTGCTAATGCCAATGTAGAACCTCTGCTAAACATAACAGAGGAGTCACTTCTCCGTTTGTTATTAGAAAAAAGACGGTCTCTGTCAATTGATGAAATAAAAAATACTGTAAAGTTGGACGCCTTTCAAGTCTCACGTGTTTTGAAAGCGCTAGAAGACTACCGTAGAGAAAATAAAAGGTGTCCGTTAATAAAGAGGAGCATAGATCCCCATGACAAGCGGCACAGGAGGGTATCTATTACTGCCATTGGCAAGCAAGTTTTTAAAGAGAAGTTAGATGGAAGGGCGCACCGTCTTGAAGGCCTTTTTGCTCCATTGAATGAAGATGATTTGATAATCTTGAATGAGTTGATTAAAAAGATGAGGAGCGGTTTAGACGTTTTAAAAAGGAGTGAAGGAAGAATAGCATAGCAATAAACGGATGTACCAACAGAATTTTTGGAATTTTGTTGACAATCCTTATTATTTATATATTGTGAGTGGTCGCAATTAAATCTAAAAAAAAAGGCAAGTCCATCCGGGAAGATAGGTTCTTGCCTAAAACCCGCGTAAGTGCAGTACCGCTTTTTTATTGGCAACAGCTGCCATTATTATTTACGATCCGCACGGGGTTTTTTATTGAATTGCAAATTTTTAAAGTTCGAAAAGAACAACAAGACTTTTGAATATTAGCAATAAACAGTTGAATGTCAAGCGAAAAATTTTCAGAAAGGAGGTGGTTGTATGAAATTTTTATGAGGGTGGGCTAACGTTCGCGGCGCCCGGCCCACCCTCTTTCAGCCTTTTCAGAAATCGGGTATTGTTTAATTATACCCATTTTCGCCATTATCTTGTTTTCGACAATATAATGGCAAAAAGGCCTTTCTGTTTACAACTTATCAGAGAATAGGGCGCGCGTCAATATAATGTCGAAATGTGTGGAAAATCGAGTAGTAATTTTTTGGAGGAATCGCTATTGGTGTTAAGAGTGATTTATTCGAATTACAAGGAGAGGAATCATGTTGAAATGTACCGATTTAATCAAAATCTTTTATAGGAGCGTTTTCGATGATAAATTTCTACGATGGCGAGTATTACGATATGAAAATGGTGAGGGGATGTTTTGCGAAAAACTGTTTACCAACATGTTTGAAAGAAATAAAGGCAAAACTCCATAAAGCCGCGAAAGACTTGAGGGATCTCTTAGAAATATGCCCAAACTGTGATTGTGCATTCTACGACGAGCATAGAGAGTGGAAAGTAATCCGATAATCGTAAAGGCGGGGGTTTGTCCCCCGCCTTTCTTTTTGCTCAAAGGGAGCAGGGGAAGTAGAGATCAGGGAGGCGTCTCCCACCCACCCTAAAGCGTACCGAACTTTATGTAATTTGTTTGTAGAAAACAAAATAATTGTTAGTATATTTATAATGTAATAATAAAACCCTTAATCCACACAGTAGTGAAAATTGCCAAAGGTTTGGGAATAACCATTGATGAGTTAATCAAATAGAAATATGGACAAAGAACGACAACAGAAAATATATGAGCTTCTGAAACGCGGGTTGAAACTTGCCGAAACTGGTGAGGAGCTTCCGGCAGAATGGGCGCGCGAATTTTTTCCGCCGGAGCGACGGGAGTATGAGCTTGTCTATAACGGCAAGGAAAGCGAGGAACAAATACTCGCCGATACAATGGCGGTGCCACTCCAACCGGTGAGTACATTCGGACAAAACGGTGTTGATTGGCATAACAAACTAATTTTTGGTGATAACTTGCAGGCAATGAAGACGCTTTTGCAGATGAAAGAGCGTGGTGAGTTGGTAAACGCCGACGGCACGCCCGGCGTTCGGCTCGTCTACATTGACCCACCATTTGGAACCGGAGATGAATACTCTATCACTGATGACCTGCGCGCTTATTCTGCGAAACTGCAAGGAAGCAAATTTATTGAATTTTTGAGAAAGCGACTAATACTACTTCGTGAGCTTTTAGCTGCCGATGGAAGCATTTATATCCGCATTGATTATCATTTTGGTCATTACATTAAGGCAGTTGCAGACGAAGTATTTGGTCCGCAGTTTTTCAGAAACGAAATTGTCATCAATCGTTTCAAGAGGCAATTGCGCGGGCTCAATCAATTCAATGTTGCAACTGACTCGCTGTTTCTGTATTCAAAATCAGGCAATCCGGTATTCAACGAACAATTACGATCTCGCCTTTGCTCTTTTTGTGGACAAATGACGGAGCCACAATGGTTGCCTATGACTTCTCCCGGATTACGAAATCCGCCCGAAAGAATAATACTCGGACAAAAATTATTGCCACCAAAGGGGAGACACTGGACTTTCACGCAAGCACGAATTATTGCAATGGAAAAAGAGGGGCGAATTAGAATTGAAAATACATCAACTTGGACTGATTTAGATGGAGACCGTCATCGTGGTGTTCCAGAGTATTTACAGACGGAAGAAACGCCGACTGATTCTAGTTGGACTGATCTCAAGGGATATGTGCGTAGTGCAAGATATCCAACCGAAAACCCAGAAGAATTACTTGAGCGAGTTGTGCGCGCTTCCTCAAACGAGGGTGATATTGTGATTGATTCTTTCGCCGGTTCCGGCACGACTTGCGCCGTGGCAGAGAAATTGAAACGGCGATGGATTGGGATTGATTCTGGCAAACTTGCAATCTACACCATTCAAAAACGAATGCTCAATTTGCGTGAGGAAATCGGCAATTCTGGCAAGCCACTTGCCGTCAAATCTTTTACGCTCTATAACGCTGGACTGTACGATTTTGAGACCTTGCGGCAATTGCCGTGGGAAGGGTGGCGCTCTATCGCGCTACAACTTTTTGAATGTAAGGACGAGCCACATAAAATTCGGGGTTTTCAAATGGACGGAAAGCGGCAAGGTTCAAGCGTATATGTATTTAATCATTTTGAAAAAGGTAAAATAAGCCGCGAAACAATTGCTGATCTGCACGCAAGTATTGGGAAACAAGTCGGCGAGCGATGTTTTGTTGTTGCCCCGCGCGGCGCGTTTCTCTTTCAAGAGGATTACATTGAAATGGACAATGTGCGTTACTACGCGCTGCGTATTCCATATTCCTACATCAATGAAGTGCACCGGCGAGAGTTTTCCGCACTAATCCAACCGAGCGACGAAAGGGCGGTGAACGAAACTGTGGAAGCCGTCGGTTTTGATTTTATCCAGCCGCCACTTGTTGAGCTTGAAATAAAAGCGCGAGGCGTAACGGTATCGCTCAAAATTAAAAAGTTTGAAAGCCGCGCTCGTGTAAAAGGTAAGGAGAAAATCGGCAGACACGACACGCTTTCAATGGTAATGGTTGATTTCAATTACAACGGCAAGGTGTTTGATCTGGACAAAGTATTTTACGCGACTGCGCTCAAAGATAACGGATGGAAAATTGAGTTTCCGCGCAAAGATGTTACCGGTAATGTGATGTTGGTATTTTTGGACATATACGGCAACGAGTCGCGAGGAGTAATTGAGAAAGCAAAATTGGCGCAGAGCGCATAGCCAGCGGGCAAGCATGCAAAGAAATAATTATGTCAAAACGAACAAACAACGGAATACAACGCTTTCATAACGAAAACCTTGTGCTTGAGGTCAGCGCGTCTGTTGATCGCCGCAAATGGGATGAGAGTAAATACGAACCGTTTATAGACGAGTTGTGCGGCCTACACGAATATCAAAAGGACGCAATCGGAGTTGCGCTCCGGTATCTTTTGGGCGGAGAATATCGCGATTTGCGAGAGATGGCGACAAAAAACTTTTCAAGCAACGAAGTATTGCGCGACAGATACGGCACTCGCGAGAGCATGGAGCGGAATTTGCAATTTCCAAGCCAGCTTTCGGCTTCACTTGATTTGGCAACTGGCACAGGCAAAAGTTATGTGATGTATGGTATTGCCGCGATTATGCTTGCCGAAGGCGCGGTTGATCGGGTGCTTTTGCTTTGTCCGTCTACCACGATTGAGGATGGGCTTTTGGAGAAGTTTGAGGGAATGGCTGGTAACGCCGATTTACGCGACCTTTTACCTTCCAACTCGATTGTAAACGCGCCTCGGATTATCAATGCGAGCGAGAGTATCGTTTCGGGAAGTATTTGCATTGAAAACTATCATGCCATTCTTGCTCATGTGCGCTCGTCTATCCGCGATAGCTTGCAAGGCAAGGGTGATCGAACGCTTATTCTCAACGACGAAGCTCACCATGTCGCAAATGCGCCGACCGGCGAAGCCGGACGCTGGAAAAGTTTTCTAACTGACTCCGCCTTTGGTTTTCGATATATCATCGGTGTTTCAGGAACTTGCTACACTGGCAACGATTATTTTTCTGATGTGATTTATCGCTACTCTTTGCGTCAAGCAATAGAGCAGAGATTTGTAAAGAAGGTGCAGTATGTAGCGGAAATGACCCGCACCAACCGCCCGGAAGAAGAAAAGTGGCAATTGGTACTCAACCGACACGAGGAGATCAGGCGCAAGCTTCGTCTGCACAAATTGCGCCCTCTCACCATCGTTATCACTCGCGATATTCGCGGGTGCAAAGATGTTGCGGATAAGCTAAAAGCATTTTTAATGGAGCAAACTGGTAAAAGCCGTGAGCAAATTGACGAACAGGTACTTGTCATCCATAGCGACGCACCCGACCTTGCGCGCCTACCTAGCGTGAACAATGCAAATAGTAAAGTTGAATGGATTTTGTCCGTTTCCATGCTCAATGAGGGCTGGGATGTAAAACGAGTATTCCAGATCGTACCGCATGAGAAAAAAGCGTTTGAAAGCAAGTTGCTCATCGCTCAAGTGCTCGGTCGCGGTTTGCGCATACCTGACAAGTGGACGGGTGAACAGCCGGAGGTTACGGTTTTCAATCACGACAATTGGGCCGAGGATATTCGACATCTCGTGTATGAAGTGATGGAATTTGAAAAACGCATTCCGACCTTCCCGCTTGCGGAATCAGAGTTTAATTTTGAATTACTTAACATTGAGTACGACCCGAAAGCGTATGTTGAAACCTACCCGATGGATAGTAAATATAAATTGTTCGCAAAAGGATATGTCGATCTTTCAACGGAAAAGCAGATTGAAGAAGTAAAAATTGAGTTTGAAGAAGCCGACACCGGAGTGCGGACACAATGGAAAACAAAAATAAAACATAAGATCTACACCCCGCGCGAGGTTGCCGAGGTTATGTATCATCGATTTGAGGATTTGTTAGATGATGAAGACCGAAAGTATTACGCAAAGCAATTTCCGGTTAAAAAACTTGAGGAGATTATCAAAAAGTCGCTTCAAGAGACCGACAATAAGGTGATAACCGACAGCATACGACAGAAGTTTTTGCAGTCGCTTGGTACACTTCAGCGTAAAGCGGCGCAAGTAGTGAGATATGATTTTGAGCCAAAAAATTATTTCGCCGTTCCCACAAGCAATCGCCCGCAAGAAAGCGCGAGCGCATCGGAATTGAAAGGAAATAAAACTTTCTATTTCACCTCTAAAACGCCCGAAAGTATACCGGATGAATATAAAGAATTTTACGAGGAAGCAACAGAGAGCGGGAGTGGTTTTAAATGCGTTCCTATTGCTAATCGTTATGATTTTAAAACCTCTCTTAACGCCGTAATTGCCGACCACGAAAATGAGCGCCGGTTTGTGAAAGAATTAATAAGTGCGGACAATCTATCACATATTGACGCTTGGATGAAATCAACACAGACGGGTTTTTATGAGATTGATTATTTTTGGAAAAAAGGCGAACATCCAAAGCGTGGCAGATTTAATCCTGACTTTTTTATCAAAACCGGCAAACTCATTTTAGTTGTTGAGATAAAAGATGATGAGGAAATAAACGATCCATCACCGGAAAACGAAAAGAAATATGAATATGCTATCGCCCATTTTACTCGGATTAACGACTATTTGAAAAAGAAACGAGCGGAAGTTAGTTATAAATTTAATTTTCTCACTCCATCCGATTTCAATAAATTTTTTCAAAGTATAAGGGATGGAAGCATTACAAACTTCCGTTCGGCGTTAGATGTCGAATTAAATAAATAACGGCGCGCCAATGAAATTGGCACACATCCCCAACTCCTCAAAAAATGGACAGTCCTATGAATAATTGGTGAATATAGGACAAATATTAATTAAAATTCTCTTTAACCCATTCTTCGTTATTACTGCTCTCTATCTCTTCCTCTATACCGTCGGGCAATTCACGCAAGAAATCTAATCTGCTTCTTTTTTCAATTTCGTTGATTGTGCTTATATGCCCAATTACCTTGTCGTTTCTTGGCGTATCTTGACTGAATATAAAAGCCGCAACTTCTAGTGAATTGCCGCTTTTGCCAGGGGCAACAATTATTTTCCAGTAACCGGAAGGCACTCTATGAGGTTCGTTCGCACCTGAAAGCGAGGGCATATTTTTTTCATACAATGGCCCAGTCATTACATAAATGATATTGCCAGCCTTTGCAAGGCTTCTTTCCTTTTCTTCCAGCTTCTCCCAGGAGCCTTGATTAAGCTCGGATTTTTGCGGTGTTATATTTGATAAGTAATTAGTCTCCTCCCAATATTTGGTACCTTTAAACGAGCCTAATGGCGCTTGATGTCCGCGATCAACCCTAAGCTTTTCATAGGCATTCTTATAATCGTTTGGCTCCAGTGTTTCTTTATCTTCAAGCCAGGGATCGGCCTTCCAATTCCTTGTTGTGTCTGCATTGCCTGTAACTATTTCTTTATCTAGCCGATAAGCCACCCAATCAGCCATTTTTGTAGTGTCATTGGAAGAGAGGGCGTAAATATCTCTGATTATTAAATCGTTTGTCGCCGGCGTGCCAGTGGGATATCCATAGATGAAGTGCTTGCAATGTATTTCCGGATAAAAAGAAGGTTGAGCATATAGGGGAAAAGAAAAACACAGAAAAATGAGAAGGATACCAAAAAATAATCTTAATTGTCTTTGCATAACTGTCTCTCCTGATAATTGAAAAGTAGTGAATAGATCCCGAACATTCTTGTGTCTTTATCAAGAAATTAAACCAACCTGTAGTATTATGTAAAAATGTTGATAATTAACCTTTGTCACCCCAATCTATCACAGGTGTCACCTCATATGGTTAACTGTACAATGTATTGACATTTCTACAATATAAAGTTATGATAGCAAAAATTATTCCGTATTTAAATTTAATATTGAAGGAGGTACAAAAATGGGAAAAAATCAACATGTAGTTAGTAGAGGCAATGCGTGGGCTGTTCTTGGTGAGGGCAATACCCGTGATACTTCTCGTCATTCAACACAGGCAGAAGCGTTTGAGGCAGCCAGGGAAATCGCAAAGAATCAAAAGAGCGAAGTATTCCTTCATGGTACTGATGGAAAAATAAGAGAGCGAAATACCTACGGCCACGATCCATATCCACCAAAAGGTTAGGATTTTATCATTTTCATTAAGGAGCTTCAAATTATGAAAAGTATCTTAATCACTTCTATAGCTATTTTATCCTTTGCAATCTTTCTAAACTCTGCAACAGCCCAATATCAAAATGATGTATTTATCTTTCAAGAACATAGATTTATAATTATTACATTACCTCCTCAAATTCCATTTAAAGTATGGTATGATTCGGTGGGTAAGGGTAATTCTTATAACTTAGATAAAATCAGACAAGAGACAGGCGCAGTAACGGCACACAATGCAACCCCTATTAATGAAACTATAACTAACGGCTTTCCATTGTTTTATACTACCATATTTCCTGGTACTGCCACAGAAATATCCCTGGGCACAACTTCTAGTGCCAGTAAATTGGAACAAAATTAATCTCCGGAACAACAGATTAAAAATTCTCTATTCTTTTTATCTGTGTTCCGCTTAAACAGAAGATTGTGTTCCCAACAATTATTACATAAGAAACTTTCCCTAAAATAGCTCTTTTCGGGAAAGTATGTTATAATAGAGTGAATATTCTTAAGGATTATTAGCAAAATAAATTATCGTCTTAAATACTATTTTCGGGAATGTTTCTTATGATTAGCCCCCCAACCAAGCCAAAAAACAAAGAACGCAGGAGCAGGGAGTTTTTGTCAAGTGGTGAGATCGACAAGCTGATTAAAACTGCCAGGGACATCGGACGGTATGGATACCGAGACGCCACAATGATCTTAATTGCCTTTCGTCATGGCTTACGGGTATCCGAGCTTGTGTCTCTGCGCTGGTCGCAGTTTGATTTAAAGCATGGTTTATTTCATGTGGTCAGACGCAAGAACAGTATTGACAGCACGCATCCTTTAGCTGGGGTAGAAATGAGGGCACTGCAAAGAATGAGGCGAGATAATCCAGGCACTCAATTTGTCTTTTTAAGTGAACGCAAAGCGCCCATGACGGATTCGGCTTTTCGAAAAATGCTTTATAAAGCAGGTGAGGAGGCGAAACTCGGCTTGCCGGTTCACCCGCATATGTTGAGGCATTCTTGCGGATTTAAGTTAGCCAATGACGGCCAAGATACCCGAAGCATCCAATATTATCTCGGCCACAAAAATATCCAAAATACTGTACCTTATACCCAAATCAGCCCAAACCGGTTTAAGGGTTTTTGGAAGGATTAAAAATAAATCTGATGCTTGTGATCTGTAGTGCCCGTAGCATAGCATGACAAGTATATTACTCTGCCATAGTAAAACCGAATGTCTTCGGCACTTGCGTCCAAGGACGAGAAAGGTTTTCTTTGATATCGTTGTAAAGTTGTTCGTAAAACTCCATTTGTTTTTCTTGTTTGTCGATCCGGCAATCTCTTGTTGGCAGCTTCACCGTGAATCCATTCTCAATCTTCTTGATGCCCACAAGCAACACGATCTTGTACCCATTCTCTGTGCTTCGAAAGTCAAACCCCAAGATAAAGTACCAAAATGTATCGTAGCAGTAGCACAGATTGGGAAGCTCCATTGGCTTCCCAATCGGTCTGTGTTCCCGGTCAACCTCGACACAGTAGACCGCGCTTATTGGGCTACCAAGGTAGCTCCTCAAACCTTGGACAAGCTGCGTAGCGAAGTTGTTGCACTCGTTTCTGAGTTCACGAAGCCGTTCCCGCTTTTGGCGTCCGAGTATCGACAGTTCTTCAAACTTGTTTATGGCATGCTTCATTGAGTTAAAACGAAATTTGGTGATTGATCTAGATATAAAGGGAAGATACTTGTTGTAAAAGTCATCCACATGACCGGTGAGAAACGTCGGGAAGAGATGTCCTTTTACTTTCTTATAGAAAAACCCACACGACTATTATGACGTGTGGGTAGTATTTTGAGACAATATTCGTCTCATTGTAGAAGCAAATTCGTATGGTAAGATTATTTTTTGTCACTCAGAGTTTCTTTCCTCCTTGATACAAAAATGTCTTTTGGGAAAATATATACCGTACTTTTGAGTACGTTCTTACCTGTTTGTGATTCAACTATTACCTTATTATCAGTTTCTTTTCCAATATTCACTATTTCAGTTTTTTCCTCAGTATTTTTCATTTAATTCTCCTTTCTCTTTTTATTTAAAACCATATAATATCTTCTCAAAAAAATAAATATAGAGTCAGCAACTATAGCACCAAAATTCACGTCATAGCTTTTATTAAAGATTTTTCTTGCCTTACTATCTATACAAAGGTAACCCAAAATATCTTGCTTTTCCGTAAATTGTCCTTCTTCTCTGTCATATTGATCTGATGTTATCTTTCTAATAGGCCATACTATTGTACTTTTATATGGTAATTTCCATCTTCCATTAGGTTCAGTATATAATTCGAAACTTGTATTTAGGTAATTACGCCTCTTTGGTAGATTGTTTTCAAAGAAAGAATTGTTTATAGTTGGATTTTTTGCAGAAAACAGTTCGGAAAAATCTGTATTTCCACATAGCCAATGCATTGGTTCTTCCTTGGTTTCTAAAAGTTTTGTATCTATATCCCTCACCCATGTTTCTACATATAGAACTCTTTCTTTTTCTTCTTTACTAAGTTCTGAATACTTTTTGCTGGGCTCTGCATTATTTATTAGTTTAATGCAAGCACGGCATCTTGTGCCTGTTATTAAGTTAAATGCATTAGCAAAAGATGTAATTACTTTCTCAGCTTCTTCAAATACTTTCCTTTTAAGAATACTTTCTGCATCTTCACTAGAATTGCTTATTTTATTTAATGTGTGAAAATTGTCTCTTAACCGATGTACAATAGAATGTATAAAAAACAATGCTTCGGCATATTTTGCTTTCCTAGAATATCTGTATTCTTGAGTAGCCAATAAACCTAGTAAAGCAAATAATAAGATTAATATTAAGACATTCGGAAAAATTTCTTTAGGAGGTTTTATGACATTCCATACCACCGCGAATAATTGTAGAATTATTATAACAACCGTAAGCCATTTTGATTTTAGTTCAAATAGGCTTTTTGCATCTCCAGTAAGTGTTTTTACACCTTCTATTAGAGACTGATATTTATCGCTCATGTTTATACAAGATACTATCGTTGGGAAATTGGAGTATTTATCTGTTTATCAATACTGTTACGTTATGATTTTCGACTATCTTGTAGCCATAGTTTCTTTTTATTTTTAAAGGTACAACTTTAAGGGATACTTCTTCAAAATATATCCTATTTAATTTAAAAACTACTTTCTGCCCTCAATACTAGCAAATGCGTTGCCTTTTGCAACAAGCTAGATGACTGCTGAGTTTTCTTTGAAAAAAGTTAAAAACTTTTAACCACATGTTCTACCTTGCAAACTAAAAACAAATGGCCAAGTAGCTTTCCAGTCACTTGGCCATCAGGCAGTGGTTTTAGCGCAATTTTTAAGCCTGGTACAAAATTGAAATTTCTTGTCAGGCATTATAGAAAACAGAACCCTAATTATACTCTTTAAAAAACCACGCTTCCCATAATACTCCAAATAGCATAATCGGCAATTTAACAATTAGTTTTTACATATGTCAAACAAAAATTATTAACTTTTAATAATTTTGATGCAAAATGCCTGCAATTTAAATAAATTTACTGGCATGTGATAAGTGACAGTTGATTATGATTAATCAGCTTTTCAATCCATTTGCTACTGCCTAAATTAATACTGATTAATTCAAATTTTGAACAAATTATCGATTGGGCAATCCACCGGCCACTACCTGGGCAACTGGTACTAGTGCGTCCTCACCTCTGCGTAAATCGCTGATTTGGTATTCTCCGGCATAGCTAGATATCCACACTACCTGAGCAAGCTCAGCACTGATAAGACGAGCACTTATATTAGCAGAACCTATAAAATAAGAATATCCACTTACGTATACCGCATTCTGTGGTCGATATCGATACGAAGACACATTGTTGATGCTTACAAGCATTATCGCCGATACATTTATGGCTTTTGCCTTCCTGGCTAAGGCTTCTTCAGAGAAGTCCGATGATTGTATTTTTAACTCCCTCTTAATCTGGTCAATATCAGAACGCGCCGCAAGAATATATCCTTTTTCCATGACAGCTCTCATAAATTCGTCCTCTACCTGACGCACTGCACCTTCGGATAAGCGATAACGAGATCTGTTTATTACGTATACTCCGATCCTATTGTATACCGCTGGACTAAACAATTCAGAAGTTGTTACCTTAGGACTTGGCGGGCTTTGTGGAGGGGTTATTGCACATCCAATAGCAACTACAGTCAATAAAAAACAACTAATAGCCGTTATAATTCCTCGCATTTTATCTCCTTTATTCATTCGCAAATAATAATTTGTCCTCTACTGCCAGTAGAAGTAATGCGAAAACTTTCAATATCAACTATTGCCGCCTGAATTACTGTGACTGTCTCAAAGTCGCTGAATTGATAGTAAATATTGCCCGGTTCGCCTTTAAAAGAAACTTCCAAAGCAATAGCATAACTTACTACCGCGCCTAAAGACCGGAGCCGATTCACTATTTCCGCAGCCGTGGATAAGCCCTTTTCTGAGTAAATTACGGTTATCTTTTTATTAGCAATTAGACGTTTCCACTCGTCTTTTATCCGCCAATTGGTATTACTTGGTTTTTCCGTAATTAATTTCTCAAATTTAGTCTTTGTTTGCCTTAATCGTTCTTGTTCAGCTATTTTCGTGGCTATGCGTTGGCCTTTTGTAGGCTTCCAGCCGTATTTCAGTCCCATCCAATGAAAACTGAAATAGGCCGTAGCTATAATTATAGTCACTATAATAATACGGCTGGCTTTTGACTTGTTTGCCATTGTTTTTGCTACTCTTTATTTGACCTCTTTATAACGGCAGCCATGATATTGTTTTTTCAGTACGGCATCAAGTATAAATTATCTCGGTTAGCAGGCGTATCTTCTGTGCCTATCATTTTCTAACAGACAGAAAATCATCGCCACGCCGGGCTTTTGTTCTGTTTGATTATTTGTAAAACAAGCTTTTAAAAATATTTCCTGTGATTTGCTTGACAAATGATTAGCCCAGGAATATTATAAATTAAAAGATTACAAGAATTATAATTTATAACTTTAAGAAACCATGAGGAGGACTAAGATGCCGCTAATTAAGATCAAACAAAATTATCAAATCACCATACCGCAAGAGCTCCGCAAGAAGTTTAACGTTTCAATCGGTGATTATTTAGAAATAGAAAGCCAGAAAGAGGGTTTGGTGATAAAACCCGTGAAGGTTATTCACCCTGACCAGTCATATTTTTATACCCCGGAATGGCAGAAGAAAGAGGCAGAAGCGGACGAGGCAATTGCCAAGGGTGAGGTATTGGGGCCTTTTGATAATGCGAAAGATGCAATCAAGGCTCTTAAAAAGGCCAAAATATGAAACTTTTCTTTTCGAAACCGTTTGTCAGGGATTACAGAAAACTGCCCAAACAAATTCAAGCGGCGGTGGATAAACAAATAGAATTTTTTTTGTCTAACCCCAGCCACCCTTCTTTAAATATAAAAAAGATGAACGATCCACGAGATATTTGGGAAGGACGCGTAACAAAATCTTACCGATTTACGTATCGTATCGAAGGGGACATCTGTATTTTACGCAGGGTGGGCACTCACGATGTTTTAAAAAATCCTTAATTAAACCAATTCTATGATTAAAATTATTTCCGTTGTTAATCAAAAAGGTGGCGTTGGGAAGACTACCACATCCATCAATTTTGCCTGCGGGCTGGCTATGGAAGGTTATCGTGTACTTTTAATTGACCTAGACCCACAAGCTCACGCCACTATCGGCCTAGGCATAGAGTCCGAAAGCCATCAATATGCGATCCAAGACGTTCTCCTAAACAAAAAAAGGATGCAGGACGTTATCTTAAAAACGAAAATTAATAACCTTGATATCGTCCCCTCAAATATCAGACTGGATAAGGCCGAACAGGTGCTAACACCGGAGGCCTTCAAGGAGATCAGGCTACGCAAGGCAATTTGCAATCTCGATTATAATTTTATCGTCATTGATTGTCGACCGGCGCTTGGAACTTTAACGGTAAATGCATTGGTGGCTTCAAATTTTTTAATTGTCCCAACTGAAGTAACACGATTTTCTCTCGAAGGCTTTGCGGATTTATTGGATACTGTTCAAAGTATTAAAGATATTGAAAAGATAAACGGGGCGGGAGAGAAAGGTTGTATCAAGGTCTTGATAACCAAGTATGACTCGCGCAAATCTCAGACTATTGAATGGTTTATGGAACAATTAGCCCCTTATAAAGATATGGTATTTACTACCAAAATTCGGCAAAACGAGGCCTTAAATCAGGCTCAAATTGTGCAAGAGTCCATTTACACATATAAACCCACCAGTACAGGGGCAGAAGATTATAAGAATTTAACCAAAGAATTTTTAAGCTTATGTCAAAATTAAAAGATAAACTTGCCGAACATGCCACGAAATTAGCAAAAGATAGGGTGAAAATAGATGATCATCCTGTTGCAGATTATTATCAAGACGGTGGCTTCTACAAAATTCCTCTAGAAAATATCACTCCTGACCCAAACCAACCACGAAAGTACTTTGATCCGCAGACATTAGAAGAATTAAGCAATTCCATCAAACAAAAGGGTGTTCTCCAACCGGTTATCATCCGAAGAAATAAAGACGGTGGCTTTATCCTGGTAGCAGGAGAAAGACGTTTTAGAGCTGCTAAAATGGCTCGGCTTGAGGCCATTCCAAGCATAATAACAAGTGGCAATCCAGAAGAAATCGCTTTAATTGAGAACCTACAACGAGAGAACTTAAACCCAATTGAAGAAGCCCAGGCGTACGAACGGATGATCAAGGAACATGGTTATACGCAAGAAAAATTGGCCGAGGTCATTGGCAAGGCACGCCCCACCATTACTCTAACCTTAAGTTTAAATAGATTGCCTGAGCAGATTAAAAATGAATGTTCGCATGCGAACATAGCGAAAAGAGATTTAATTGAGATTGCCAGAAAAGAAACTTCAGAGGAAATGATTGATTTATTTAATAAGGTTAAAGATGGAATTTTGACAAGCGATCAACTAAGAAAAGCAGTAAGAAAGCGCATCAAAAAAACCAATCGCACACCAGCCGCAATTGCCATAGATAAAACTGTTAGTTTAGCCCAATTTCTAGAAAAATTGGAGCTTAACACGATAGAAGAAAGCGAAAAAGAAAGGTTAAAATCGGAATTACATGGCTTGCAACATTCCATTAACCGTTTATTAACACAGTAATGTTCGCATGCGAACATTTTTAAAGTATGGCAGATAATATCACACCCATTGGCGAAGTTGAGACCGTTGATGACCCGGAAAAGCTTTATCACGAGATAAACCTTTTGCGAATAGAGGGTTATTATTTTTGTTTCGATAAAAAAATAACAAAAAATGCCGCCAAACATACCGTTTCTGAAGAAATAAAGACACCTGAGGGGACTGTTAGGAAGGAAATTATTTTAGTGCCCCATAAGGAATACGGACGACCTTCCGTCCTGGCTTATAAAATATTACAAGCTACCCTCAAAAAATATTCAGAATACAGCCTACCATATCCAGAAGGAGTACACTTCACACAAAGGGAACTTGCCAGATTGATAGGCCGGAGCTCTTTTGGCGGTTGGGATACAAAGAAATTTATAAAAGCGATAATGCAATTAAAATCGACGGAAATAACTTTTTCTTTCTTTTTTAAGAAAACGAAAGAATGGCAAATGTTAACTATTAATATTTTCCATGAGACTCTGCTTAAAGGTAGGGGCAACGTTATCACCGATTTAGTTTTATCTTTACACCCTCGTTTTGTGGAAAGTCTTAGCCATCGATATGCCTTTTGCCTTAACTATGACCGCATGGATAAACTTGAGCCTATCGGCGTAATTCTCTTTAAGCGATTATTCTTTTACTTTTCCAACATCTATAGTAAGAATAAACGTAACGATCTTGTTTATACCAAAGACTATGCTGATATTTGTGAACAATGGTTAGGTGGACTAAAGGTCTTAAAGTATAAATCCAAGATTATGAATGAACAGCTAGGAAATCATTTACGGGCATTAAAAGAATCTGGTTTAATTAAAAAGGTTGAGGTTGCAAAGAACGAGTTGGGCGATGGCTTTAACCTCGTGTTTTATCCTGGGAAGGGGTTTTTTGATGATTATAGGAGATTCTATGGAGAATTTCTGCAACTTGCGCTACCTATTCGTCAAAAACATGAAGAACGCTATATTAAAAACCCCATGGTTCTGGTGCAGTATTTTTACAAGAAATTATTCGGTAAAGATGAAATAGATGAAAATATTTTAGATGCTTCAGAGGTTGAGTTTGCTTCTCTTTTGCTAGAAGAGTATTCCTTTGATGAAATAAAAGCATGGATAGATTACTCTATCCAGCAGGCAAAGAAAACTGGTTTCGAGATGAAGAAATTCGGAGGTATTAAAAATTATAAGACTGAGTTTTTTATAAAACGAGAACAAGAGAAGCAGAAGATCGTCAAACAGGAAAAACAAAATGACCTTTGGGCAAAAGAAAAGGAACGCCAAAGGATGGAAGGGATATATAGGGATTACCGATTAGAAAAGGTTGCCGCATTTAAAAACACCCTTTCACCGGAAGCATTAAAGGCCATTGAGAGTTCTGTTCAAACAGAAGAAGCTGGAAAGACTGATCCCAACAGACCTTGGTTTAGTGCTATTGTCCGGTATGCCGTCGATAGCAGATTGGCTAAGTTAGCGAAAGTACCCTCGTTTGATGAATGGGTTAAAAAATAGGTCAAATAGGGGTGTGGCTTTTCACCGAAATTATTGTGGGTTTTTACCGAAGAGGTGTGGGTTTTCACCGAAGGGGTTGTGGGTTTTCACCGAAGCAAGTGTGGGTTTTCACCGAAGGGGTTGTGGGTTTTCACCGAAATTTTTTTCACTGTTTTTTCCAAAAAACCCTTTATTTTCAATGGTTTTTGAGCATCAGACATTTTTTCCAATATATTCTTATATATTCTAATATCTTCACACACAGAGAGACTCCTGTAATTTTTACCCACCCTTTTGTATTCTATACGAAAAGGTGTGTGTAAATTGCTTTAAAACTACTTAAAGAAAAAAGATGTATGCAAAAAGGCATACAAATAGTTATTCAGCACGTTTGAATGAAGAAAGATTGGCTTGGGAAGTAATAGCTTGCTATAATGCAACTGGTTGCGCTGGCTAGTTGTCGGTCGCTTCACTCCCGACTGCGACCAAAAATCTCACGACTCCGCTACCGCTACGGGTTTCACCTCGTCCTATCGGATCGGGTTCAACCTTTTTGGTCGCAGTCGGGAGTCTCAATTTTGTAACCGTGCAGCCTTCGCCGTAAGGGCTCGTCTTCACGGACAAAATTGGTCTCCGACAACTATCCAGCGCGCAACTTATTAAAAATCTAACTAACAAAATACAACTACCTATGGAGAAAAAAAATAAGACCTATCTACCGAGATTCAAACGTGCTGAAGACAAACCGGCATTAAAGATACAGCCCCGGGATATTGAAATACTCAGGCTCGTCTATGAATATCGTTTTTTAACCACCAGCCAGGTGTTACTTTTAATCCCCGGGTCTTTGCGGGTCATTTTGTTAAGGCTGCAAAAACTCTTTCATAACGGATATCTTGATCGCCTTACCACGGATCTTAGCAAGGAAAATATCTATGCCCTTGGCAATAAGGGGGCAGATATCCTGGCTGAGTACAGCGACATAGACCGGGGGAAGATCGATTGGACATGGAAAAACAGAAAGAATCGCAAACCCAACAGAAACCATACGCTGATGATTTCAAATTTCAGGATCGCTTTATCTATTGCTCTGAAGGCCGCTCCTGCACAGTTTCATGTGTGGGTTCCTGAAGGCGATTCTTTAAGGGATGCCGTATTTGTAGATCAAGGCCAAAAGAAGGTACGGATTCCTTTCGCTCCCGATGCCTATTTCAGTTTAACGGACGGGAACGATTATCTCAATTTTTTCCTGGAGGCCGATCAATCAACCATGACCAACGAGAGGTTTTTACATAAGATGCAGGGTTACTGGAATTTCTATGTGCAAGGGAAACATCAACAAAAGTTTGGTATAGACTCTTTTCGGGTGTTAACGGTTACTAAGTCCAAGATGCGTGCGGAAAATCTCAGGAGGGTAGCAAAAAAGGCGGATGATAAGCAAATGGGGTCCGTCATGTTTTGGTTTACTTCCGAAGAAAATTACAATCCAGAGAAGCCAGAAACGGTTTTACAACCTATCTGGCATACGCCAAAAGATGCTACCTTACATCATTTGTTAGAATAGGGCTGTAAAGCGTAAATTTGACTTATACGGGCTTTTTCGTATAAGTACGTGGTTTTCCTCGCTTTTTACTAAAAGTCTTTTTTGGGGGGCTTGTGGCGCTCGTCTTGCTAACAAAATAAGGATAGGGCTGGTCTGTTTTTTAAAATACAACGTTCTGGTATTTGTAGATGGGAGTTATTCTATGGCAAAAAAAGGGCGATTAAATTTTGAGCTGTGGAATTTTTATCATTTATCAAAAGAGGGTTTTTGGCATGTCCTTGGTATTTCTGGCAGCATAAGCCTTCCTGTCTCTTTATTTGCCACGATTGTTTGTTCCTACTTTTATGACGATATCATCTTTGCATATTTTTTTCATTCGCAGGTGTTATTTTTTCTATGTTTGTCTATTTTCCTATTTCTCCTGATTTTCTGCGTTGTTCTTCTTGGTCATATTTTCCGTTTCAGGCGTGTCGCTGAGCATGAAAAAATAAAAGCCGAGGATACGAAAAAAAATAGAACCGAGATTTATAGAAGGAATTATGTCGTAAAACATAAGGGGGAGATTTTAAAAAGGGCAGATGATATAAAAAGGAAACATGAGGAGCTTATTACAAATACTACAAAGAGGGCATATTTCGATAGATTTGTCAGCCGTGAGGTCTATAAAATGTGGGACGAAGAATATCTTCTATGGGAAATGGCGGATAGTTCCGATCTTGATGAAGCGTATAAAAAACAAGAACCTAAGGTTAAAAAAACCAACATAGACGTTATGCAAGCAGAATTTGATGAGATAAAAGCCAGGGCAGAGATGGAGAAATTAACCATAGAGGGTATTATGACAAAGGTAAACGAGACAGAAAAAGAATGGTATAAGAAATATGGATCAGAAGTAGCCGAAGAAATGGTTGAACAATTTAAACAAAGGATTCATCAATACATATCCTTGAAGGGGTTATAAATGGCTCGTGATGAGTTTAAGGGAATAATTAAAAAAGGTGTACAGGGCATTGGTGATAAGATTTTTAAATCAACGCATAAATATACATCACCATCTATTCATGTGGGCACTCATGTCTTCACAGGCAAAGATTTATATTTGCCCATCGATGTTCTGGCTGACAACCATACCTACGTCATGGGGACTACACGGGTGGGCAAGAGTAAGTTTTTTGAACGAATTGCAAGAGACATAATAAAGAGCGGGCATGGATTGATCCTTTTGGACGGCAAGGGAGACCTTTACGATGATATGGTTAATTTTTGTGCCTTGGCACGTTTGGACGATAGAACCATTCTCATTGACCCACGTGAGCAAGGTTTCAGTGTGGGTATAAATTATCTTGAGCCGTTAGGCGAGACAACCCCCGCTGTTTTAGCAGGGTTGGTGCTTGAGGGGTTGATGAAATTCTTTAAGGAAGACAAAGAGGTTAAACCATGGCTTGAAGAATGGGCGCCAGCCGCCTTACAGCCTTTAATTGAAAACAAATTTACCTTGCTGGAACTTTTTGAATTTATCAGCCTCCAGAAGCCGGCCTTCAGGGAGACCGTTCTGAAGGATTTGGAGGAGGAGTTTCTCAAAGATAAGTGGGACGAATTGAAATTATTTAGGCCAAGCGAGCAGTCTAACATCCTTAATGTGGTAAGAACAAGGTCAAGCAAATTCTGGTTAAACCCTGTCCTAAAATGCATGTTTGGTCAGCAGAAGACAACCATTGACTGGTTAAAGGTGATGAATGAGGGAGGTATTGTCTTAGCCAATTTGGGTGGATCGTGTGCGCTTGATGAGCGAACGGCCAGCTTTGTAGGAGCGGCCATTTTACATCAGATAAGAACCGTTGCTCCTGAACGGGGGAAAGGAGGGAGGAAGCCATGTTTTTTTATGGTTGATGAATTTCAGAAGTTTGTGACCTCTGATTTTGCAACCTCTTTTGATCAGTTGTTGGGGTTTGGCGTTCCTTTTATTGTAGGACATCAACACAGGCGACAGTTAATAGACGAAGCCCCAGAGATTTTAGATTCCATTGATGCTAATTGTTGGAATAAATTTGTCTTTTCAACATCAAGAAAAAACGCCGAGAGTATGGCAGTGGAGATTTTTGATATTAAA
>JAXMAC010000041.1:0-29233 GCA_046350595.1 Candidatus Brocadiaceae bacterium
TAGGATAACAAAAAGCTTGCTATATTGCAATGTTATTTGAGGAACGATATACTAGCTACAGAAGATTTTCTTAGTAAAGCAAGGCAGGCTATTGGTAGCGACATGGGGGAAGTGTCTTTAATAGTGGTAGACGAAAGCCATAATTTTAGAAATCCTCTTTCTAACCGGTGGGAGAACTTCTTCACCCTGATAGCTGATCATATAACAAAGGGGGGAGAAAGGCCGTCTATCCTCTTCCTTACCGCCACACCCATTAATAATACGATATGGGACCTTTACTGGCAAATCATGCTCCTTACCCTTAACGGCCAGAAAAACGTTTATGAAGGAAGGCATATTAGACCTCTTTAAGTTTTTCAAGGACGTTGATAAGGAAGAAGACCCAAACCTGCTCAATGATCTGATGAATGAGATTTCTATAAGGCGGACGAGGGACTATGTCAAACAGAACTATCCTGATGCGGAGGTAAATGGACAAAGGATTATATTTCCTGAAAGAGTTTTGAAAAATATTGATTATCAGCTCGATAAGGCATATCAGGGGCTTTACCGGGATATCTCCCGGATGATCACTGAGCAATTGACTATGGCATATTACCGGATGCTTGAGTACAGAAAAACCGAAAAACTATCTAAGGACGAGGAAATGGTCTTGGGCCGAATGGTGGCCCTTGAAGGTATTTTCAGAACTATACTTTTAAAGAGACTCGAAAGCAGTGTTGAGGTATTTCGAAAGAGTGTCTCAAATCATATAAATTTCCTGGAAAAATTTAAAGAATATCTGAAAAAAAGGTAAGTTCCTTTTCTGGTTTTTTTTTACGACCTCTTAGCTGATGAAAAAATTACCAATAAAACAAAGATATTGGATTATATTTGTTGCCCGTCTGAAGAAGTGAGAGAAATACCTGATTTCTTTGAAAAGGTTTATGATTTAAATTTAGAGACAATTAACGAGATAGAGGCAATTTACAAAGAAGTGGAGCAGCGAGAGAGAGTTGATTCGGCCTTCGGCGAGTTAAATTCTGATAAAAGCAAGAAGTTTGTGTCCACGCTTATCAGAGAGATAGATTTAAGAATGGATGAGTATCTTCTCGACTTCGCTGAAGACAAAAGAATTGAAGAGAAATGGGAAAAGGCAAAGAGGAAATTATTGACGATAAGCCTTACCAAAAAGCGGCTTCAGAAGTTGGGGTCTGTGTGGAAAAATTATAAGAATAATCATAAAGGCTGGAAAAGACTTCTTGGTGAGATTTCAGAATTTCTTGAAGGCAAGTTATCCATGGAAAGGGAAGAAATCCCACCCTATAATCCAGAATTATTAAAGTTGATTACCATTGATTTTGTCTCTTGAAGTAGGAAACGCAATTTTTACAAAGTTCTGGTTTTGTGTGAGGCAAAGATTTACGAACAAGTGGGTTTCCACTCTGAAGCCTAGGAACTATATAATAAACCACCTATTATGATTCAATGCCTTTTATTAAATGAAATTATGGTAATTGCCTGCAAGGCTCCTGTGCCAAAGGGTAAGCCGGGTTAACTTGAAAATATGGACGACTGGTAATTTTGATAGAAAATTCTTATAATAAAAAATAGTATAAAACGGAAAGAGGCATTGAATGCCACTGTATTCTTCTTTTTATTGATTAAGAAAGAATGTGTGAAAGGCATACTAAAATGATAAATGTTTGTTCTCCTTGTAATTACGAGCGGAACGAAGCAATCTTTTTTCTATTTTTCTCAGCAAAGGAAAATTACTGTGCCCAGAGATATTCCAATAGGTAATGGTTCAATGTTAATAGCTTTTGATGCGGATTATGCGATCAGGGATTTTTATTATCCCCGGGTCGGCAAGGAAAATCATGCGTTAGGCTATCCGAGCCGGTTCGGTATATGGACTCGTGAAGGCTATTCCTGGGTTAACGCAAAGGATTGGAAACTTGCGCTGGGTTATTTGAAGGATACCCTGGTTACCAACGTCCGTGCGGTTCATGAAAAACTCGGGGTTCAGTTTACCTGTCACGATACCGTTGACTATGAAAAAAATATTTACATGCGGAAGGTCGTTGTGCGGAACCTTAAAAATTATAGCCGGGAAGTGAGGCTCTTTTTTCATCAGGACCTGAGCGCTATGGAGAACGAGATTGGCGATACGGTATTTTACGATGCAAAGTTGAATTGTCTGATCCACTACAAGGGCCCGAGATATTTCCTGATCAATTGTTCGGCGGGCGATGTATGGGGCGTGAGGGAATACGCAACGGGGATAAAAAGACACCGGGGGGCCGAAGGCACATGGCGGGATGCGGAAGACGGCGTCCTGGAAGGCAACCCTATAGCGCAGGGTTCCGTAGATTCAACAATCGGGGTTTCTTTAAATCTTCCACCGCTTGGCGAATCGGTTGTTTATTACTGGATTGCCGTGGGGAAGAATTATGGCGAGGTGGATGCGCTCAATGATATCCTGTTAAGCGATAAACCTCAGGTAATACTCGACAGAACGGCGAGTTACTGGCAATATTGGGTGAATAAAGAAGACTTCAATTTTGGAAATTTGCCGCAGGACGTGGTCGATCTTTACAAGAGAAGTTTGCTTATCCTGGCCACACAAATTGATAACGGGGGCGCTATTATTGCGGCGAACGATTCGGATATCAGACAGTATGCAAAAGATACGTATAGTTACATGTGGCCACGGGATGGGGCGCTGGTGTCTTATGCCTTGTTAAAGGCTGGATATACCACGCTGTGTCGAAAGTTTTTTGACTTCTGCGCTACGGTAATTACCCCTTATAATTTTTGCGCAAGCGTTATGGTTGAAGATGGATTTCTGCTGCACAAGTATAATCCTGATGGTTCCTTTGGCAGTTCATGGCACCCGTGGGTCAAGGGAGAAGAAATACACGTTCCTATTCAGGAGGACGAAACGGCGTTAGTCCTCTGGTCAATATGGCAACACTATGACACGTATAGAAATATCGAGGGGATCCGTTCCCTCTATCATACTTTTATTGAAAAGGCGGCGGATTTTCTGGTAAGCTATCGGGACGAGGAGACAGGGTTGCCGCTTCCTTCTTATGATTTATGGGAAGAAAGGCGCGGTATTCTATCGTTTACGACGGCTACGGTATATGGCGGTTTGATGGCGGCAGCAAACCTCTCCGATATATTTTATCATACAGAAAAAGCCAGATTGTACAGAGATGTTGCGGCACAGATGAAAAAGGCTATCGAACAATATCTTTACAGCGAAAAACATAAGAGATTTCTGCGGATGATCTATCCGAAGAAAGAAGGCGGTTACGAAATCGACGCAACCATTGATGCCAGTTTATACGGGATGTTTTTCTTCGGTGTTTACGATCCGAATGACATAAAGATAAAGAATACCATGAAGGCCATCGAAGACGCCTTGTGGGTTAATACCAGGATCGGCGGCATTGCCCGATATGAACGAGACCTCTATCAACGAGTAGGGAATGACGATTCAATTCCGGGAAATCCCTGGATAATCTGTACGATGTGGGTTGCACAATACTATGTATCAATAGCCCGTTCTATCGAAGACCTCGAACATGCAGTGAATTATTTACGATGGGCGGTATCGCATGCCTTGCCTTCCGGCGTGCTGGCAGAACAGATAAATCCCCACACCGGTGAACCGGTTTCTGTTTCTCCTCTGACCTGGAGCCATGCTGCAGTAGTCCAAACAGTCGTGGATTACCTGGATAAATTACAGGAACTGCATACCTGCGATCAATGCGGACGGTCCATTTTCCGCTATGAACGTGCGGGAAGGCTGCAAATGAAAAAACGCATTTCAACTCAGCCGGATAAAGTCTCAGATCGGGAACATAGTCGGTATCTGGATCAGGTGAATGTAAAACAAGGCCATCGGAATATCCAGGTAAGCGTGGATCAAAGGAAATGTGTGGGTTGTGGCATATGCGCTATTAATTCACATGGCGCGATGGCGGTTGTTGACGATAAGGCAAAATTCATTGCCGAAAAGGCTGTGGATTGGGATGTTAAGCCGGATTTTGAAAAGTGCTGCCCATTGGGGGCTATTTCCGTTGGGAGAAAATAAGAAATACAACCATGAAGATTAGACATAAACTGGTAATTATCCTCGCCGTCTTACTGGTTATCCTAAACGGCGTGATCGCATTTATGATTTACAAGCGTACTCGTCAGGAATTTACAAAAGAGGTACGGGGAAAGGCCAAGCTTATAGCGGTAGAATTAGAAACTACACGCAATTACCTGGCATCAATCCTGAAGGAATCAAAGATTGAAATTACCGAGCAAACCAAAAATTTTATTCCCGCCGTGTTTGGCCACGCAATCGGTAAACGGTTCGCCGAGAAGACGGGCTATATTGTTAAGCAAACCAGCCTGAGGTTTCGCAACGAGTCAAATAAGCCCGATGTCTTTGAAGAAAAGGTACTCCGTCAGATGGAGCAAGACCCAAAACTTTTGGAATATTGGGGGGAAGATGTTGTTGATGGTAAAAGGGTTGAACGATATTTATACGCCTTATACGCTACGGAAGAATGTCTTCACTGTCATGGTGAAAAAAATAAGGCGCCCGAATTTATACAAAGGAATTATGACATTGGTTATGATTATCATACTGGAGAATTACGCGGCGCTATCAGCGTTGTTATCCCAAAGGAAATTGCAGAACAACGATTTGTAACCGACCTTGTCTTTTTTGTTACCATTGGCGCCATTAGCATTGTGTTAATTGTAATCATCGTATATTTTGTGGCAGGAAAGTTTTTGAGGCCGATCGAGCGATTAACTACCGCTATAAATGCAGTTACTCAAACCGGCGACCTGACCACAAAGGTGGATATCATATCAAAGGATGAGGTAGGGCAACTGAGCAGGGATTTTAACGAAATGTCACTCAAATTACAGTCCTCCTATGCCATGCTCGAACAACGAATAGCCGAAAAGACCGCACATCTCCAGAAGGCAAATATAGCGCTGGAAAGGGCAAACAAACTGAAGTCGGAATTTTTGGCCAATATGTCACATGAGTTGCGCACGCCACTTAATGCTATTATTGGGTTTGCCGAGGTGTTGCGTGATAAGATTTGCGGCGAGTTAAATGATGAACAGATAGATTTTATCCGGGACATCCACAGCAGCGGTCAGCATCTCCTCCAAATGATCAATGACATCCTGGACCTGTCTAAAATTGAGGCGGGGAAAATGGAACTTCAATACGAGACGTTCCTTGTGCCTGACGCCATTGAGGATGTGTATACCATATTAAAAGGACTTGCAAACAAAAAACGTTTAGTACTGAAGACGGAGATACTCACTGATATACAACATATTGAGGCAGACCGTGTCAAGTTTAAACAGGTCTTATATAATCTGCTCTCGAATGCCATCAAGTTTACTCCGGAAAATGGAAACATTACGATAGAGGCGGGTATTTTTGATGATATGTTGCAGATTTCCGTGTCAGATACCGGTATTGGAATGAAGCCGGAGGATCAGGAAAAGGTATTCAAGGAGTTCTGGCAGGCGGATAGTTCTTTTTCGCGAAAATACGAAGGCACAGGCCTGGGGCTTGCGCTGACGAAAAGAATCGTCGAGATGCACGGAGGAAAAATCTGGTTCGAGAGCGAATACGGCAGGGGAACCAGGTTTTACTTTTCCTTACCTTTAAAAGCGTCTTTTAAGCCGTTTAAACCCAAAGAGGATGAGATTAAACAGCGTCGTATTGAAACGAAAGGAGAGAAGGGGGCAAAGACCGTTCTGGTTGTTGAGGACGACCGTATGGCTGCCGACCTCCTTACGGTTTATTTGAACAATGCGGGTTATAATGTTCTTGTCTCGCCTGATGGTGAAGATGCTGTAAAGAAGGCTAAAGAATTACATCCGTTTTTAATTACCCTTGATATAATGTTACCCAGGAAGGATGGGTGGGACGTCCTTTCCGAGCTGAAAAAATCGCATGACACCGAAGATATTCCTGTGGTAATTGTGTCCATCGTTGATAATGCGGAACTCGGATACAGTCTCGGCGCAGCTGAGTACTTAATTAAACCCATTGACCGGGAAAAGCTCATTAATACGGTGAACGCATATATTCACCCTGAAGAAAGCAAGGCCAGATCCATAAAAATATTAATTGTGGATGATGAAGAAAAGGCCGTTAAATATATGGGTTCTGTCCTGGAAAACGCAGGATTCGAAGTGCTCAGGGCGTACAGCGGCAAGGCGGGTATCAATCTCGCTATAAATAATAATCCAGACCTTATTATCCTTGACCTCATGATGCCTGAAGTCAGCGGATTTGACGTGGTTGAAACCCTCAGAAAACATCCAACGGCAAAGGCAATTCCTATCGTTATCTGTTCAGCAAAGGATATAACGCCTGAAGACAAGAAGGTTCTTAATGGAAATATTCTGGCGATCGTGCAGAAGGGTAGTCACACCAAAGAAGACCTCCTTGCGGCAATTAAAAAAATTGAACACATGCGCGCACAATGAAAGTGGATTGCTAAAGGGTATTCTTTGGGGGTCGGAAAGAAATGTATTATATGCAACCATGGCTAGACCGGCAAGAATAGAATTTGAAGGAGCTTTTTACCATGTGCAGAAAAGAAGATTTCAGTAATTATAACGACCAAAATTGTTAGTAAACGAAAATATGATATTAATAATTTAGGAAAGAAGTTTTATGGAAGTAGCTGTCTTTGACACATATGTTGTGAAAAAAAATGGGCTGAAAATGCATTTTAATATTGTGGTTCCAAAGGATGTGTTACATGAAAAAGTACTTCAATAAAGAAAACTTAGGTGCCGTTGGTTGGAAATTAAAGCAGGAAGATATTGATCGATTGAATAACGAATTTATAAGTTAATCTAAGCCTGAGTTATATAGACTTTTTTAAAAGAGAGGAAGTTTCAATGAAAGACCGAATTAAGATTAATGACAGGATCACATCGGCAAGCCAGCCGTCCAAAGAAGAAATTGAAAAACTACCGCAACAGGGATTTAAATCGGTTATCAATTCCGCGTCAGGGAAGAAGTCACTTTCGCCAAAAGATAAAGAAGTCTTAGTTCGAAAATGCGGATGAAATATTTACATATTCCAGTTTCGATGAAAGAAGGAATAAACCAGAGTTGGTTGACCAATTTCGTAAAGAACAGAGCTTCTGCCAATGCCGGTATTCGTTCGATTGCTACAAGGTGAAAACGCGCTTGAAGCGTTTTCCATGATACCGTGGCACCAAAGATAATCATAGTAAAGCAAGCACTTCCAGAAGGCTATGTCAATAGGCTTCTACGTGATATGCCGCAATTAAAACATTCTTTGAAATCAGAGCACCAAATATAGGTAAAATTTAACTGAATGATGCATAGCCTAATAAAAAGGAGGCGAACTATGAGATCAAGATACGTGTATCGGTTGTGGCTCTTGCAAGCCAACGAGGTTTATTCCTTTATAGAGAAAGTGAAAGGAGGTTTAAATTTACCGGTTGTTTCAAATAAAAATGGGTTTGCGAAAAACCAGCTAAAAATGACGGCACACGAGTGCTGATTGATCATCTATGGCCACGAGGTCTTAAAAAAGAAGATGCCAAAAATCGATTACTGGATGAAAGAGATTGCCCCCAGCGATAATCTCCGCAAATGGTTTGCTCATAAAGAGGAACGCTGGCATGAGTTTTTAAAAGCCGTTATATGAAAGAGTTGAAAGATAAAAACGAACTTTTGAAACAATTGATAGATTTAGGGAAACAAAAAGGTTACTTTGTTATATGCTGCCAAAGATGAAGAAAGAAATAATGCACAAGTGCTTTGGAGGTATTGAAAAAACAAATGAGTTGGACTTATCCATATCACGAAAATTGGTTTTTAATAATTTTACTCTTTTAGCAAATCTTTTGCCGAGAAGTAACTCTAGGGATGGGAGAATTAAGCGTATGTGCAACAAAACAAACTCGCTAAGATTTATAAACATTTTATTCCTGGGACTGTTAGTTTTAGGCGCGCGCATGCGCGAAAGCTAGTGGATTCCACGAGAAGGACGTATATTGGCTGAAAGATTTCTATATACAGGAAAGCCATTGAAAACAATACCATCGATGTAGACCAAACCCCGATTGTGACTGCGATAAAATGTGTAGAATGCCATGAGACCCTGGCGCCCACCCTCTGGTAATGGAATGGAAGCAATCGTCTCATATTTAAAAGGGTGCGGTCGTTGATTCTCACAAGGCCAACGCTGGAGAAATAGATGCCTGGCAGCATATGGGAGCTGATTTCGACATTGGTTACAAAAGACTGCTCAAATTGTCACATGACTGAGTATAAAGAATTTTTCGAAGTCATCATGCAAGCCGGCGAAATCTGATAGTCCTTGACAATATACTTGCCGATAAAGTTATTGGTCTCACAGTAATAATGCAGATAATGTTATCGGTTGTTTACAATGCCATGGAAGCATTATAAAATTTATGCGCGATGATACGGGGCAAATATTGCGGGAAGAAGGGAAGCCAATAATTGACCCTAATACATGGCCAAACAGTGGAATAGGCCGGTTAAACCTGATGATGGTTCAAAAGGTTCGTGTCACGCATGTCACTCGAGACATTCCTTTGAGGGCAAAATTGTCCAGAGCGCCTGAAAATTGTGGTAAATGTCACATGGGGCCCAAACCATCCTCAGATGGAGATTTATCGCGAATCCAAGCATGGGATTGCGTATACCGCCAATATTAACCGCATGGCGCTGGATAAAGAAGGTGAATGGGTGTTAGGAAGAGATTACGCTGCTGCTCCGACGTGTACTACTTGCCATATCAGCAGTTATATGACATCAGAAGGGCAACATACACCAAACAATCATGATGTTGGAGAGCGAATTAGTTGGACATTACGACCCGTTGTCAGCACGAAGATAAATTTAGTGATATACGACGATGGTTTTAAGGGAAGACTATCCTGACAAGAAAATTGCCGGAGATTGGTGAAGAAGTTCTGGTGACTGAAAAAATCGTGCAGGAGGAAAAGTTGGTCGACAAGGTCGTTTCAAAACGTGTTGCTAAAATTGTGACTTGGCAAGAACGGCGTGAAAAAAATGAAAGGGGTATGTAAAAAATTGCCATCAAACTCGTTAATAATTTTTATCAACAATATGACAACCTTTGGCAAAACTCTACGAAAAAAAGTTTGCAAAGCCTGCGCAGGCAATGATGAATTCGTTGGAAGAAGAGACGGAGTTGTTAATCCAATTTGAACAAGAAGTACAATGGGTTTTCTGGGAATTATGGCATCATGAAGGCAGAAGAGCGAGACACGGGGCAAGCATGATGGGTCGGATACACACACTGGCATGGCATGTATGAGGTAGCAAAGCACTATTATATGAAATTTTGCCGGCGGTAATTGCCGCCGCTAAAAGAATGATTTGTTGAAGGCAAAATACGAGCAAAAAATTGAGGAGTTGTTGAACCAGAAAGAACATTTGTGGATGAAAGGGCTTTCTGAAGAAGAAATCAATGCCTTAACGTCTACATATAAATACCGCTATCATGAATGAACAGATTGTCGCTACCGTTGAAGAAAGAATTCACAAATGAATTTGGAGGCATTGAGAAATATATGAGCTGGACGTGTCCCTATCAGATAGATAATGAATGTATCAGGTTGAGGAAGTTGTGCCAACCTTTGCAGAAGGGTTGTGTGGTGGATGAAAAAGTTACTTTATTGATACGCAGTTGGATTTCCAAAATAAAAAAGAATTTGAGAAGGGAGGATGATCGGAATGGTAAAATTAGATCCAATCGCCGAATTCAGGGAAGATCACAGGAAAGTCAGGGACGGATTGCTTGAATTAATGGGGGCATTACAATCAAAAGATGTTGTTAAGGCAAGAAAAATACTTGATACGATAAATGTGCTTGTCGGTCCACATTTCAGATACGAAGAAGAGGTGCTTTATCCAACATTGCGGGTATTTTTAGGTGAATATGTCGATCAATTACTCACAGAGCACGATGGCGTAATAGCCACTGCACGTTCTTGTGCTGAGTTGTTAAAGAAAGATTGTCTGACGGATGAAAAGGCAAAGCTGGCTGTTTCTGCGGCAAGAGCGCTGCTGATTCATGTTTCAAACTGCGACGGTCTGTCAATACTTTCCGAAAGATTGAGCAAAAATGAAGTAGATGCTTTAAGCGAGAAACTTGCCACCGCAAGAAAGGCGAGGCGTATCTCTGTTAGATTCAAAGCAGAAACTATAAGGAAAAAATAGAAGTGGAAACTGACACGAAGGGTTTGTCTATAATTTTTCATAGCGGTTCTTATGACCGTGTCTTTCACGGTTTTTCTCTTGTACTGGTAGCATTGGCTTTGGGCAGAGATACAAATGTTTCTTTACGTATTGGTCGTTGCCATATTTGATAAAGGAAAATCTGAATTCCAGCTTGATGGAGGGTCAGTCTCATAAGAAACTTCTGGAAGATCATATGAAAAAAGGACACATGCAGGAAATATCAAAGCTCCTATTGGAAGCAAAAACGCTGGGGGCAAGTTTTTATGTTTGTACCAATTCTATGGGCTTGCTAAATATAGCCGGGACGAACTTGTAAATGAGGTTGAGCAAGATATGGGACTAACCACATTTCTTGTGGAAGCTAGCCAGACCAACTTCTGTTTATTTTAATTTGCTTCTGAAAGAAATAGAGATCAACGGTTGAGTGGATAATACCGTCGTGTATATATGTATCGTTTTGAATGGAGGCGGAGGTTCTTATGAAAGATCGAATTAAAATTAGCGATAAGGTTATATCATCGAGTCAGCCATCCGAAGAAGAAATAAAAAAACTACCGCAACAGGGATTTAAGTCGGTGGTTAATCTCCGCGCTGCCGGGGAAGATGAACAGCCTCTTTCTCCGAAGACGAGGGAGATTTAGTTCAAAAAACTGGGAATGAAATACCTGCATATTCCGGTGTCGATGAAAGAAGGAATTAAGCCGGAACTGGTCGATCAATTTCGTAGAGAAATAGAGCTTCTCCCGGCGCCGGTATTAGTTCATTGCCATACGGGAAAACGTGCTGGGGCTTTTACGATGATGTATTCGGCGTTAAAAGAGGAACACGGGTGAGGAGGCGCTACAGAAGGCCATGTCGATAGGTTTTTCGTGTGATGTGCCGCAGTTAAAAGCATTCTTTATAAACTACATTGACCAGCATAAGAAAGTTGATTAGTCGCACGGTAGCCCCACGCAGAGGCACTGAACTCCCTGTATCAAAATTCCGAAGATACGACGAATGGCATCGCCAGATGTCGTGGCCATAATGTATACCCAAGAGGCTTACACTGTGTGAATTATGAACGTGATATAGACATATCATAATTTGACGGGGTGGCACGGACAAACGGAGTTTGTTCGTGCCACCTATTTATCAAACAGAATATTCACTGCTTGTAAATTCTGTGAATATTGATCATTAAAAACATACACGCTAACCACATTTCTTGCTATAAACTAGGTTAGGTTTAAAAGAGAAAAACCCAACGACTATTTCACCCCAAAATTCCCTCCAGGAGGGAATTTTGTGTCTGAATACACACTTAAAAAAACTTTGAAATTCTTAACAAAGTAATGTATGTTGACATATATCTGGACAAAAACAAGACTATTTTCTTTCGGTAAAGATTATACGCTGGCTTAATCGTCAACAATTCTCCGAATCGGTTGCTCTTGCTGTAATAGCAATACTTGTTGGCCTGGTGACCGGTATAGGAGTATGGCTCTTCAAGCAACTGTTTAATGCGATATATCAATACGCATTCGAGGGGATAGATACGCCTTTGGGTCTTTTGCATAAAGAAAGAAGTTGCTCTTCGGTTTTTTCAAAGGATATAGCAATTGGGCCGATTTGATAGGATTGGAACAGTCCTGGGTTATATAGGAAATTGGATGATCTTCTTTATACCTGTCCTTGGCGGTCTCGCTGTTGGACTGATTTCTCATTTTTATCGGAAAAGAACGATATGTGGGCATAGCGGGTATTATGGAATCTGTAGCTTTAGGAGGCGGACGGTTGCCGTATCGAAAAATACCGGTCAAAACAGTTGCTGCTGCACATCCCTCGGTTCTGGCGCTTCAGTGGGATCTGCAGACCCATCCATTCAGATTGGTGCATATTTAGGATCAATGTTTGGCCAGATCTTGCGACTTTCTGATGAACGGATTCGTGCACTCGTTGCATCGGGCGTTGCAGGGGGTTGCCGCATTCAACGCACCTATTGCCGGCATATTTTTCGCTTTAGAAATTATTATAGGCGAATTGAGTGTAAACGCCTTTGGAATCGTTACATTAGCAGCTGTGATTTCATCTGTGTTTACTCAGGCCGTATCAGGGTCTCAACCTGCATTTCACATCCCTGCATATGCTTTTAACTCCGCATGGGAACTGCCGCTTTATTTTGGGTTAGGTGTGCTATCCGGACTTAGTGCTGCATTCTATATTCGTTTGCATCATTTTACGCGCGGTATTTTTGATAAATGGAATGCGCCACGCTGGCTCAAGCCAGCAGTTGCAGGTATATCCGTAGGCCTTGTTGGAATGTATCTGCCGCAGATATTTGGTACAGGTTATGCAACAATTGAAAACATTTTAAACGGCAAACCGTTGACGGTGACCCTCCTACTTTCGCTGGCATTATCCAGGCTGGTATTAACGCCGATTTGCATTAGCGGCGGTTTTCACGGTGGTGTATTTGCTCCTTCCCTTTTTGCCGGCGCTACGCTTGAGGCGCTTATGGACTCGGCACAACAGGTTTTTCCCTTCTCTTAACATTTCACCACCCGCCTTTGCGATGGTCGGGATGGCAGCCGTTTTTGCAGGCACAATACATGCGCCGATTACCTCGTTCATCCTGCTATTTGAAATGACCCATGACTATCGGATTATTCTGCCACTGATAGCTGCAGTAAACGTTAGTCTGTTTCTCGTGCATTTACAACACGATTCAGTATATACATTGGGACTGGCGCGCAAGGGTATACGCTTACAACGAGGACGCAACGTTGACGTGCTGAAACAATTACCGTTGACAAGGTCATGGAGACGGAGATCGACACTTTGCGAGAATCTGATTCGTTGACAGTGGCAATCGATTTACTTACCCGAAGACGACAGCACGGCTTACCAGTACTCAATAATGCAGGCGAATTGACTGGCATTATCACTGTGCAAGATATTGATCGCGCTCAGGATGATGATAGCGGTAGGGTGTGTATTGTTGGTGAAATTTGCACAAGGGAGTTGCTCCTTGTATATCCCGGATGATACGATTAGTGCCGCATTGCGGCGTATCGGGGTGCGCGATGTTGGTCAGTTGCCGGTCGTGGCACGCAAAAATCCGCGTCATTTAGTAGGTTTGCTGCGTAATACTGATATTGCACGCGCCTACGATCTGGCAGTGACCCGCCGTGCGGCGCGATACGGCATCGTGTTCATTAAGTGCACCTCTGGGCATTTGATGATGTGGATTGAATGAATAAAAGGGATTTCTTTAGTTTATCTTCTTGAGGATGAAGTGGAAATTGTTATTTCTAGCAGGCCTATTTGTTTGAAAGAAGGTGAAATAGTTATCATGCCTGCCAATAAACATGAATACAAGAAAAGATGGATATTAAAAATATTAGTATAATGGTTTGGAACAGAACTGCTGGTCTTGTTTTAGTCAACACATGGCTCTCCTGAATGCGTGGATTATTCAAAGCCAAAACGAACCTATTTCTGTATTCGCCCGGAAACCCTTTTCTGGATAAACCGTGTCTTATTTATGCTGTATTCTATTGCATTACAATTCTTAAGTCTTTAAACTAACGGTATGGTAAATCGAATAGTACGAAACATTACAATATTTTTAGCCACGGTAATACTCGGCTGTCTCCTTACGAATGCTTATGCAGGGGACGAGGTACAGCGTGAGCGCCCCGGCAAGCTCTTCAGTCCTTCAAAAATCCGATTGAGTTCATGAAAAGACTTAAATCCGCTTCAAAGCCTCATGGCAAAGTTGCCATCATGAAATTTAGCGATGAAAGCCCCATCGGACATCCCTTGAAAATACGCCTGCCGGAGAGTCTTGTTGTGAACGAACTGAAGCAAGCGGGTTTTTCTTTGTCACAAAGATATACGTTTCTTCTTCCATACCAGTATTTTTGGTCTTTACTCCACTATAAATGATTTTCGCAGGGGCATGATTTTATGAAATTATTAGATCGAAGAATTATATGTTTTTACCTGACGTGCTTAAGCATCACTACTTTTCGTTTCATGCGCACAAACTACCCCTTTTGGGGAAGGAATAAGAATCATCGTAAGTCCACAGAAGTTAAATGTGCACTCAGGTTCTGAGGATCCGGTGTTTGTTCAAATAGTGGACAAAGAAGGCGGCCCTCTTTGGAATGAAAGCCACCGCGGTTAGTACTGCGCCAACCGTTGCAACTATCACACCGGAGACTGTAACGAATGCGGCCGGGAAGGCAAGATTCACGGTCAAAGGTATTTCTCCGGTACTGCAAACATGGTATTTTCCGTTGCAGGACAAAAAAGGCCATGATGGAGGTTATTTTTCTTGAACACTAACGGAAACCACAGATTTTATCGATTACACAGGCTGCTACAGAGGGCACAGAAATCGTAACTATTCAGCGTGATTTTACTACCATATATGGCATAAAGTGGTTAAAATCACACAAATCAGCTACAGGCTGTACTACTACATAGACAAAAAGTACAAATCACAGTTTTTTGACATATACAGTGTTTTTTGCTCAAACACGCTGAATAGTTACCAGAAATCACAGAGGTTATCAGCGGATACAAACAATATTAATAGATATTTTATATTCTTTTCGTTGTTTTTCTCTGCGTTCTTTGCGTGCTCTGCGGTAAACTATTACACATGGAAACTCCAGAACTCAATATCGTAACCGGGGCATTTAGCTACACAGGCAAATACATCACCCGAAAACTCCTTGCCATGGGAAAAAGGGTCAGGACGATTACCGGACACCCCGACCGACCGAATCCCTTTGGTAATAAGGTACTCACCGCCCCATTCAATTTTGACCGGCCCACAGAACTGGTAAAGAGTTTACAGGGGGCATCAACCCTTTATAACACGTACTGGGTACGCTTCCCCTATAAACAGGTCACCTACGACAAGGCAGTTGATAACACCCGGATCCTTATCCATGCTGCAAGGGAGGGGGGTATCCGCAAGCTTGTGCACATCAGCATTACCAATGCCTCAGAGGAATCCCCGTTCCCCTATTTCAGAGGAAAAGGCATCCTTGAAAAAGTGGTCATTCATTCTGGCATGTCGTACGCCATTATTCGGCCAACCGTCCTTTTTGGCCACGAGGATATCCTTATCAACAATATAGCGTGGTTTCTGAGACATCTGCCGGTCTTTGCTATTATGGGAACGGGTGATTATCGGTTACAGCCTGTCTTTGTTGAAGATGTGGCAGAAATAGCCATAAACGCCGCACATCGCAAAGAGGATGTAATGCTCGATGCCGTTGGGCCTGAAATCTACACGTACAATGAACTCATAAAACTCATTTCTGACAAAGTGCAGAACAAGGCACGGATTATTCACCTCCAACCACGCCTGGCGTTTATTCTTTCGAAATTCATAGACTGTATCGTAAAGGATATCATACTTACCCGTGACGAGGTTGCGGGTCTGATGCAAAACCTGCTTATTTCAAAAGACACTCCAACCGGGCGTATGCGGTTGAGTGAATGGCTGGACAAAAATACCAGCACTCTCGGCATTACCTATGCCTCAGAACTAAACAGACATTATCGATGAAAAACACATAAAAAACGTTAGGAACCGTTCAGTTCGCTGGAGAGAACGCCGAGTAGGCAAGGGGGAGTTTCACCCCCAAGCCTCTCACAGAACCGTACGTGACAGTCTCCCGTCATACGGCTCGTGTTATTATTTCTATTAAAGTCGTTTTGTTCACTATTCGTGGATATTATCCATAATACCGGCAAATACACTATTATTAACATAAATGAAAGAATGCTCTATATGCCAGAAGATATGATATTAATACCTGAAGGTACGTTTTTTATGGGAAGCACGAGCCAGAATATTGAAGACTTATTAAAAACCGACCGTACCATCGAGGCCGAAAGGCTGGAAAGCGAAATGCCCCGGAGAGAGGTCTTTCTGAGCGCCTACCTCATTGATAAATATCCTGTAACCAATGCTCAGTACAAGAAATTTATTAAATCAGGTGGTTATACTCAAAAGACATGCTGGTCAGAGGCGGGATGGCAATATGTCTCTCAAACAAATCCATTGGGAAGTGGCGATCTCGATAACGTTATGAATGGTGAACCAGATTGTCCCGTTGTGAATGTTTCATGGTTTGAGGCTGAGGCATTTGCACGATGGGCGGGGAAACGACTTCCCACGGAAGCAGAATGGGAAAAAGCTGCCCGTGGTACCGACGGCAAGGTATACCCCTGGGGTAATGAGTTTGACAAAACGAGGTTAAACTGTGCCGAGGCGAAGTTTGAAAAACCGACAGCAGTCACACGCTATCCACAAGGTCAAAGTGTTTACGGATGTTTTGATATGGCAGGAAATGTTTGGGAATGGGTTGCCGATTGGTATGATAGCCAATATTATCGTCACGCCCCCAACAAAGACCCAGGCGGTCCAACGATGGGTGAGGAAAAACCCTATTTCGGCAGACCGGAAGAGGTGGGCATTTCCATTTATGAATTAAGGCCATCGCCAACGAGCGGGGCGCTGAGTCCATGCAAAGTACTTCGAGGCGGTTCGTGGAATGGATCGGGCGTTGTCCATGTCCGATGCGCAAATCGGGACTACGACGAACCTGCGTATAAAAATGACACTATCGGTTTCCGATGCGCAAAATCTATAAAATAAGAAGAATATAGATTTCACAGATTAGACGGATACTCATAATTATTTTTTTTAAATTATGAAACAATAGGCAAGCATTTTTTGTTTAATTTTAAGTGAGTTTATGTATTGTATTTAATATTTTTGTTTTAAAGGAGAAGAGCGTGAAACGAATTGGATATTATTTAGGCGTTGGCAGTATTACTTTTGTATTAATGACATCTTACGCGGTCAATAAGGTATTTGCCGGGGATAGTTGTTGCGGCGCCAAAGCAGCCGCGGCTGGCGAAAAGGCTGAAAATAAATGTCTGGTTTGCGGAAAGGCAATAGATGTCAAAGGCAAGCCCGTGACAATAGAACACGAAGGAAAAACTCTTAATTTCTGCTGCGAGCATTGTGCAGATACATTTAAAAAGGATCCGGGAAAATGTCTTAAAGACGAAGGAAAACAAAAATAATAAACAATCTGATTCTCAAAGTATAAACTGTGTTTATTTTGCAAAAAGGGCGCTCTTGTGTTGAACACAAGAACGCCCTTTTTATTTTATGCAATCAAGTTTGTAGTGACGACTTTAGTCGTTATAGTATTACTGTGCAAAACTTCTTTTTTTCTAAGTGTTTCACAATCCCATTTACTTCTTATCAGCAGGTGAAATTTGTTTATGGGAAAAGATTGCTTCGCTCCGCTCGCAATGACAACGTGCTGTGTGCCATCAACGTGCATTGAAAACTTAACCCTGTCAGGGTTGTGTCATTGCGAGGGTCTTTTCCGAAGCAATCTCCCCGCTTTCACAAGAGAATTGGTGCGGCTTCGCTGCGCTATGTAATTGTTTTTATCTGTGAAATCTGTGGTTTCAGTAGTTTTTTCCTGCCGTCAAATGTCACTTTAGTTGCGGCTACGCCGCGCTAGGTATTCATATTGTAATTTCCAGGCAGCGACTGAAGTCACTACTACAAACAGTACTACAACAACCCCCTCTCAAAATTTCCAATCATCGAATCTTTCACCTTGTTTCTCTTTTGAAATTGAGAGAAAATATTCTGTATCATTTCAGGGGTATAATCCTTATAGCATAAATCAATTCTGAAACTCCTGTGTCCATCTTCGATAAGGTCTGGAATAAAATGGATAAGAGAAAATGGCTTTTCGTTAAAAACCACGGTTTTGCATTCGTCATTTATAGCCATAAATCTGTCACCACGTTCATTTTCTATTACCGTTTGACCAAAACCGCATAGACTCTTTCCCGGACACATCCTCTTCATGTTCGCCCAGATGCACGTTTCAGAAGTAAAGAGCAGGGTATCCTGATAAACGATAACGTCCGCATCAGGCACGCACAATGTGCGCAGGTTGTCTCTGTCGTCCTCCGGAGATAGGGTATGTCGGGAAAACCCCAATTCCCTTAACTTTACTGCCGAAAGCGGGTTTATACAGTACAAGGGATAATCGGCATAAAGCGCCACATCCTTACTATCAAATAAACCTAATGCACCCAGATTGGAGAGTTGGAATTGGTTGAATCCCTGCGACATTAATGTATGTATTCTTTCCTTGTAGCGTTCGTAATTCAAAAATCCATCATGCTTCTCCCTGATGATTGTTGGTACTGAAAAAACAACCTTGTCCTTTAAATTTGACAATGTGCCAACAATATCACTATTCTGCTCTATGTCCTGTAAATTTTCCCTCGTGAGCAGAATATATAATTTGTACATGTTCTCCAACGAGGCATGTTCTAAATAACTGAGTCTCTCAATCTTCAGGGATAATCTGATTTCACGGTCGTCACCAATGCCTCCGATATGCCCACCGTTATCTGTCTTATTGACGACATACCCCTTTAGCCATTGTTTAATATTCCCGCATTGCTGCTCTCTTGCCTTTTTCCAGGCATCCGTAAGATTCTGAAAATAATCCCTGCGAATCTCATTTAAGACACTGAGGGGAACAAATAAATCTTCGGAAATTGTTACGCACAAATCTGCAAGTTCAAAGGGTGTTTCGCCCAGACGGGAAAAGCACCCCTTGATACTCGCCTCATTGATTACCTTGCGAACACCTTTTTCCAGTTTTACCGGGTAATCTCTGGCATAGGAAACCTGTTGAGCTATTCCTTTAATGGTAATAGTGTCGACCATTATGGTAATCTCCAGTTGCACGGGTATCTTTGATTGCATGAGTTTTTTGGGTATTTTTGGGGTAAATATCTCGTTTGTTTTCTGGCAGTAGAGCAAGTACAACTTTGCGCCCGGTCTGAAGAATTTGTCGGATTCAAGGGTTGCAATATCCCCTGATTGTAAACTAAACACCCTTTTCCCTTTGACCGTTATGTCCTTCACCGGCAGCAAAGTTGGTTCTTTCCGTGAGTGGTCAAAAACCTGTAACAGATCCCGGACGCCAATTTCTGTATCAGCCTTTATGACAATGCGGCCTTTTTCCGCCCTTACCACCACTCCCGCATAAGAACCAATATGTGCCGGATACCGTGGATTAATCATATCCGACGCCTTTATCGCATCTGAGGGCAAATACCCTTTTTGGTGGTATGTTTTACCCCCTCCCTTTATTCCCCCTGACTTCGCCGCAAGCTCACAGGGTGGACATTGTGTATCTTGTCTGTACTGATTGTCATTTTCTTTCAGGAGATACGAGTGGGTTGTTTCACGACTGAATACCGTTTTTATACGGTGAATGGCCTCGTCCAAATCAACCAGCTTGCCGTCAATTGCCTGCCGGTAGGTGTTCGTAACGACAGCTACATATTCAGGTGATTTCATGCGCCCTTCAATTTTAAACGAATGAATGCCAGTACGTGTTAATTCATCCAAAGAGGGAAGTGTCATAAGGTCTTTCATAGAAAACAGGTAACCTTCGTTGTTTTGACTTGTTTTATACGGCATCCTGCATGGTTGCGCACACCGGCCACGGTTTCCGCTTCGTCCACCCAGCATACTGCTGAAGAAACACAACCCAGAATATGAATAGCAAAGAGCGCCATGGATAAATACCTCTATTTCAAGAGAAGTATTCCGGCGGATCTGGCCTATTTCTTCAATCGACAATTCCCTGGCCAGGACAACCCTTTGAAATCCCATCTTTTCCAGTTGTCTGACACCAGCAAGGTTGTGAATGACCATCTGCGTGCTTGCGTGAAGATTGAAATGGGGAAATTGTGTTTGGAGTAAATACAAAAGCCCTAAATCCTGAATAATAATGGCATCAGGTTGTAATTCTTCCAGGGCAATTAAATAATCAACGACATTTTCCAGCTCATGGGTTTTAATGAGGGTATTTAAGGTAACATAGACCTTAACGGAACTCTGGCGGGCGTAGGCAATGGCCTTGCTTGCATCATCGAGGGTAAGGTTCTGTGCGCCTGCGCGGGCGCTGAAATTTTTTAAACCAAAATAAACAGCATCAGCGCCATGTTCGATGGCGGCAAAAAAACACGCCATATTGCCGGCAGGGGATAACAATTCTGGTTTGTTTCTTTTAAAAGGCTGTCTTACCGTTATCGGTTGAATATAATTTGCGTCATTGTTCATCTATAGGGACTTCTTGTTAAAGGTATCTTTGTTAAGCGCCTCGTAGAGGGCGATTTGCTCTTCAACGCTTAACTGGCGGGGTTTATGCTTACTGCAGAGACACAGGGAACATCGTTCATCGCTGCAAAAATTACAGCTAAAGCAATCATCACAGGGATGCTTTTTATCCTGACATTTACTCATGATTTATATATGAAAATAGTAAAAGTTTACACGAATCCGTGTAAAAATTAATAATTTTGTACAACCAAAAAAAGTTTTCAAAGTATTAACAAAACAGTGTTTTCACTAGTTTTCAGGTGTTTGCGTGTCTTTGCATGTACTTTCATTTTATCAACAATTTCAAGGCATTCAAGGCAATTTGATTTTTATTTATCTTTCTCAAAAGAAATTACCGAAGATTTGTCTCGTGGCATAATGTGGTCGCCCTTTTGCCTTTTTACAATAAAGCCATCGAGCTCAAAACCTTTATCAAAGTCTTATAGTAAATTGGAATTATTCTTCTCTCGTGCATTTTAAACTCACAGAGCAAAAGCCAAATTTTCTTCTGCGACAGGCCTTCTTAATTCCCACGGGTCGTTGATTTTCGAAAATCCGGCTTCATACAAAACACCCTCTAAAGTTCCCATTTCTTGACATTCTTCAATAAAAATCTCTGTCACTTCCTTGACAAACCTTTTAGCATCTTCAATGGTATCGCCAAAACTAGACACATTAAGTTTTGGTGATAATGCAACATAGACGTTCCCTTCCTTAAATATTTCAATTCTTACTGATATTTTCATGGTAAATACTGCCTGCCTTTCTCATACAAGTCCTTAGGTATAATCTGTGGTTTCAAAAACATTCGCATAGCAATCTATTGAAAAGATTCGGTCATTTGTAGCAACCCATAGTCAATAACAGGAGCTTCAGCAATTCTATCGGGTTTTCGATTGTGCCAGACAGCCATTTGAATTTTTTCAACTGTGTATTTTTTCGACAATCTTTTCTATCATTTACATACTCAATAAATATCGTTCTTCAGAGAAATTGTGTAGACATTCTATGTCAAGCTCTTTTTTTCTTTTAGAAAAAAAGGAGTTAAAGACCTTGAAAACCAAGGATTACAAAGCCATAGCCCACGTGATATTTTTTGCTTTGAGGTTTTGAATGTGCAACGTTTCATTATATGTTGTTCGCTGTAACCAAATGGCAAAAAGTATCTTGATCCATTTTTGCCGAGATTGCGCAAGAATCGTGTTATGTTTTTGGTTTCTCTTTTTGTGGTAATCGTAATATGCCCTTGCCCAGGATGAGCAGTTGATGCTGGTAAATGCCCAGTCGTGAAATGTCCTTCTGAGGATTTTACGCAGGCATAACGCAGAGAGACGCTTCTCCATTTTCCACTTTCTTTGACAACCGGCACGCAGCCGGAGAGTTTTGCGATTTCCTCTGCGGCCTGGAAGCGATGGTGGCCGTCTTTGCTGTTCGGTCCAAGGACTGCGACGAGTTCCGGGGCAAGACGTTCGCCGACGCCCGGCAAGCTCTCGACCGAAGTTGCTTCGGGGAGCTTGTCCAGGATTGTCTGGATTTCTTGTTCATAGTGGGCAATATGTTCTTTGAGATTTTCGAGTTGATCGAGAAGCATTCTCAGGCGAAGCCTTCCGGAGCGGACTGCCACCTTGTCGGGTTGAAGGGTTGGAGATTGAATGATTTCCCAAATCTCACCGGCTTTTGAGGGACACGGGTAGCGATGTTTCTTGAGAAACGCTAAGAATTTCTTTTTTGTGCAAGCGTTCAGGGCATCATGATCGGGAAAAGCCTTGAAAAAGTTGATGAATATCTGCGAGTCCAGAGTGAATATATTGAGTGCCTTTGGGTAGAATTCCTTGAGACAGGAAGTAATCTGGTTGGTGACTCTTGATCTTTCATCAACCATTTTACGGAGATCACTGCAAAGTTTGTCGAGGAGCCGGTAATCTTCGGCAAGCGGTTGAAGCGGTTGGAACAGGTGGCGGTCTGTCCGCAAGATGTTGCCGAGCGACAGGGCGTCGAGGACATCAGATTTTGCCTTTGAAAGCACGTGCCGATCCTTGTAGCGATTAACCGCCTTGGGATTGATGGCATAGACGACATAGCCTTTTTGCAGGAGTTCGTGCACCAGAAGTCCACGGTTTGTTTCGATAGCGACCAAAACGAGGTTGGGGGAAGCCTGGTGGTTTGCAATGTACGAATGAAGCAGGGTAAACCCGTCACAGGTGTGGTCAATCCGGAATTGATCGAGGGTTTTTGCTGAGTCATCGGTAATAACGACATCGTGATGATCGTCAGCCCAGTCAATACCGACATAAATCATTTTTTGTTCCATTACATGAGTCTCCTTGTTATGAAAAAATGTTTGTAGTTGCCCAGAGCGCGCAATCTCTTTCTGTAACCCGCTGATGGCCTTATATGGACTTTTTCCAGAACATTCTATTGATCATACGGTTGCAGAAATGAACAAAGAAAGATGAGTATGGTCTACACAAGGTCATCGAGTGACAGGTTGGGTTTGACTCTATCTTTCCGTGCTCCTGGATAAATTTTTCGGGCGGGCAGGAGTGGTTAACTCCAGTCGTCCTACGGACTCCTTCCGTTAACCACTCCTGCCCGCTAATATGGTAACTATTCTAGTTACCTCTTATAATATTTCAATGAATTATAGACACCTTAACATATAAGGTTGGGTTGAGTGAAGCGAAACCCAACAAAATCAAATGATTCGTGCCCTGCCTTTCCATCAAAGGTAATTTCAGTAAGTTGTTGGGCTTCGCTTTGCTCAGCCCAACCTACAGTACTTTTTAACATTACTCTTTTAGTTTTTTCAATTTCTTTGCATCCAACAAATCCTGTTCTCGTCCCGTTGCTATTTTATTTTCAATTAATTGGTTTCTTCCTATGAAATACGTAGGAATCCGGGATTTTCCAAAAACCCCTTTTTTTCTGTTTTTCCATATTTCATCCCACTCTACTCCCGTAATAGATGTTAGAATATCTATTCTTACCGGTGGTCTGCCCAATTGAATAATTACTTCTGGACTCAAGAGATCTTCTGTCTCCAGATTTGATGAATTAAATCCAAATTCACAGAGAGCTTCAATTACTTTTATCGCATTATTTTTGGATGCTTCTATGAGAATGTCCAAATCTTTCGTGGCTCGTGGTATCAAATGTGCGCTTAAGGCGTAACCCCCTACTATTACGTATCTAACTTTGTGGTGATTTAGCAATTTCAAGAACTCGTCGAAGTCTTTGTGCATTAATATTTACTCCTTTTTGTATCCAACAACATTCTTCCCACAGGGAATAAGCCATCTCAGTTTTTTCAGAAGTTGAAGCCGAAATCCAATATTCCAGGTCTTCCTCCTCCTGTTTTTCTGTATCTTCAAGCCGGTATTTTTTTATTATTTTTTCTATTTTAACCTTAGATGCCCTTGGTGGTTTAGTGTTTTTTGCTCTAATATTATCCGTTATACAAAGGAAAGGTATTTTTTTTGACTTATCAGCTGATTTCATATTTATCTCCCATCTTTATTAACTGCAAATTAATTCTGTTTCTCTATTCCTTTCTGCAATAATCCTCCTGTCTGGACAGGTGTCTCCACGCACCAAAAACCAATCCAACGCAGATAACATAACACAGCAAAGCCGCAGCCAATTCTCTTGTGAAAGCGGTGAGATCGCTCCTGTCTGCCGTGCCGGCACAGGCAGGTCGGAAAAGACCCTCGCAATGACACCGACTATGCACTTTGATGTCACACTGCACGTTGTCATTGTGCATTGCATCCTGTCGTCGTGCATTGTGTTTTGCCATTACAAGGATGAACCGCCCATTGAAACCTTATTCTGTCATTGCGAGCGGAGCGAAGCAATCTTTCTCTCATGAACAAATAGTACGTTGTTGGGCTTCGCTTTCAGACTAGGTCAAATGGGCAATTTTACCCTATTTCGCAATGAATTTTCCCCGCATTATGGGCTAAAAAGCGGTAATACTCGTACAAAAATGGCAATTTATAGTAATTTTTCCCCACTTTTGAAGCAAAAAAGTTCATTTGACCCAGTCTGTTTGCTCAGCCCAACCTACAATACTTAATACACATATCCAATTGTGTTAATGTTAATCAATCCTCTTTTTAATAATGTAATATTTAGGCTTTTTATATCCTCTGCCCGTATGTCAATCTTATCTAATTCTATAGTATCTAAATCAATAGTGTCTATATTGATCTTATCAATTTGAATCAAATCAAAACCGCATCTTTCAAGGATTTCTCGTGGGATAGTGTAATCTTGTTTTACTATATTAAGAAAAGAAATGCCCGACTCAATGAAGAATGATAAGAAAATAGATTTACTACCTTCAAAAATTATGACAGCACAGGTACTGCCTATAAAATTTCCAAGAATCGCACCAAGAATTGGAATCGGGATCAAAGCTTGACCAGCGCTTGCCCCCAAAACACCACAACTTACTACAAATATATCCCGTATACAGGCTTCCGCAAACTGTTCTTGTGTTAATTTGCCCTGATATAATCCTATTGCATTATGGATGGTATTTAAAGCAACAACGGTAGCTGCACCAATTACAGAAGGACTAACATTCTTGAGTGATTCACCGAAGAGGCCGGTTTTACATGAAGCCGTTAATGCAGCAGAAATACCACCCCTGAGAGCGCCATCAACACTCCCCTTTGCTGCAAATAAGCCCGCCTTTTTCAGAGATGCTCTATTTATTTTTCCTTCACCAAGAAAGGTCTTTACGGTTTCCCATACATGGGGAGCCGATTTTAATACGGCGGTAAGGATGGCGGCATTAAGAGCCGCTTCTCCCGATTGGCGGGCTATATCAGACCAACTGATAAAATTTAGTGTATTTAAGCCATGTCTTTCAGGATCAAATTTGTCCTTGAAAATTTCTTTTGCAATAACAAGGGCTTCTTTCTCAGAAAGGGGCGTACTATAAGCATTTCCTAAGTTTAGTCTATCCGTTGCCGCTTGATAGGTATGCAAATATTGATTTGCCATTTCAGGTCTTATCTGGAGATTTTTTAAGTACAGTTGATATGCAACTTCTTTTACAGCTTCTAACTGGTCGGAGGGGACAATCTTTATTAAGCCTTCGTATGCAGGATTACTTATCGCCTTTGCCGTATCTTCTGGCGTCTTGAAATATTTTAACTGCGCCCTTAAAAATTCTATTGGACTAAAAGCAATGACGTCATAGGCTGATTTATCTCTTGGTACCATTAGTCAATTCCATCTACACCCTTTGCAACTGCATAAATTTTGATAGTTCCAGCGTGCCACGGTTCTGCAATATCCCCTTTAATATAATGAATATCTTTATTGGTATTTCCTATCACGGTAATTTTTTGAATCGTTTTTTCAATCTCTTCCTGGACATTATTTACATAATCTCCACCCTCGCGGCTTCCATAATAGCCGCCAAAAGATTCCATCGTCCTTTGAAAAGAATCTTTAAAGGTATCCATATAAATTATTCCTTAATAAATTCACCAAAGCCATCTTTTAAAAATGAAATAACCCCTATTTTTAATTGCAAGGGGTCCTTTTTCATTTTCTTAAAATCTTTGATCATACCATAAAATGGGTTAAGATAATGATACCAATTCTCTTTAAGATACTTATAACTGCATGTTAAATTATTTAAATCTGTATCGTTAGTTTCAATATAAATTATAGCTTTTGTATCATCATAACCCCATACAACTCCATGGTTTTCGTATTTCTTTGGAATTAAGGGAATAAAATCTTCTGATACCTTGTTTTTCCCAAGAAAAATGACATACTGGGCACCTGTAATCTGATGCTCATTATCAGTATATTGCTTAGGGGTATACAATGATGCTTTCGCTGCCTTTGTCTTCGATATTGAATGGACAAGCTCTCTGCCTAATTTTTTTAAATCTTCATCAGCAACTACAATAATATTTTTCATAAAATATTTCCTATATTTTAAGACTCCAAAAATAATTTTGCCTTTTTCATATCTATCGTGAGTTAATACTTTAATACTATAACTTCTAAATTATGCAGTGTTTGTTGCATTTATACTAATCCTGAATATCTAATATTTGTGAATTTTCTCTAAGAGTATTTCTCCTCCATAATGCAATATAATCACAAGACCTAACACCAGTTAAATCTTTTCTTAAAAATAAAGATACCATTGATTGTGTATAAACCTATAGATTCCTCGTAATAATAAGGTAGAGAGGTTACATTGACAGACAATAACTTTGTAAATCTATCTTCTGCATTACTTTTTTGTTCTTCCCGAAATACAGGCATTTTACTCTTATATGTGTCACGTCACTATACGGCTTTTACAAATTTAGCAACCCCAATTCCCCCATCTTTGCCTTGATTTATAAGGATCAATCAAGTTTATGCGTCAACTCTAGAGCTTATTTCTTTCGCTTCATTATGTATAGTTAGAAACTTATCGAGTTCATCTTCCAACCAAGGAACATAAATTAAAGAAATAACAAATAGGTTAGTATGATAGTGTCTAAGTTTGGAATTTCAGTTTTTATTCTGTTAACATATCCAGAAGGGTCGTGCGGGACAGGCATTGAGGAATTAATAATTTTCTTACCATAACCGGTTAGTTTTAAATGTGGCCATGCAGGATTCGAACTATTTATTCCAATGGTTACAACTCGTTCAACAATTAAATCCCAAATGATTTCTCTTACGCTGTCTTCATCTTTATCTCCGAGACAGAATGATCTACCGATAGAACCTATTTGCTTCTTATTTTGGACAATCTTTTTTTCAATTGCTAAATCGGCGACATCAGAACACAGATCTAAATACTGAGTCTCAGGGTTTTTTTTGAATGTTTCTAGTGCTAAAGAACGCAATTCACTTAGTGGTATTGATAAATTAATCTTCTCCGGCATATCATTTCTCCTTACTTAATAATGACTAATGGGCCATTTAAGACAAAGTAATACTTTGTTGTATTTCTAAATACATTCCATCTCATCAAATACCCTTCATCGTCTAATGTGAGATACAACATTTAGATTGGCATTCTGCTAACCCGACTTTCGCAATTCGCCTACAAAAATTGTTATTTTTGAGCACGTATCTCCTTGTAACCATTGATGTTAAGGGGTTAATTTCCCGAAACAGCTTGTAGTGCCGACTTTTTTATGCCCCCTTGAATTTATTGGCTTAGCGGCTTGTATACCCTCGAACTGCGAAGGTCGGGCTAATAGGAAGACAGGAATCGCAGGAATATTTGCTGGGAAAGAATAACCTTTCAATTGCAAGGACTCTTTTCCTGCCCTTCCTGCCTTCCTTAGCAAACCGTTATCTGTTTGTTTATTTTCGCCTCTTCCCATACATAACACACCCCTCTGTCCCCTCTCAAAAGGCAAATTTAAGGACTTTTCCTGACCTGAACGAGACACAAAGCCACCCGGAACTGAAAAAAACTTAAAGGACTAACCACAGATTTTACAAATTACACAGAAAAACCTGAGTAACCACGAAACATACAAAATAAACCAGACGCAGAGATTTATGGTGTATCCCCATTGATTGTTCATGTATGCAGGCGTCCGCGCCTGGCATAATAATGGACAAGCGAGACGCTTGTCCTACCTTATATTCCCTCCTTAATGCATAATTTAATCATTTTACCATGTTTTTTTTAAAGTCTGTGACGTACGTCACATTTTTAAAGATTTATTTTATTTGCCAGGAATTTCAAAGTTTGTTAAATCATACCAGACAACCCCCTAAATCCCCCTTTTCTAAGGGGGACTAAGGAATTCCCCCTTAATAAAGGGGGTTAGGGGGGTTGTTTTTGGCTAGTTTTGTTGCATACATAAAAAATTGCTGCCAAAGGCAGCCTAATTTAATCGGTTGGGCTGCCGGACTGTGCGTTTCGATAGTTTCTCAACAACTATGTCCCTTGCCTTATCCCACAGCGATTCTTTGTTTACCTTATTTCTTTGTAATTATCCAGGATTGCGGCGTTATCCAGCATTTCACTTGCCTTGTTTTTGCCTTTTGCGAGGGCGTCTTTAAATTTGTCCAATACCATGTTCCTCAACCTTTCTTTTTAAAATGCTCAATTCAGTCTATTTTGTTTCATCCGTTCCGTTTTTCTTAAAGAGGTCCAGGAGTTTTCCTTTGGCTTTTAACAGTGAAGATATGGACGCTCCCAGGGGGGTTGAAATGGTAAATCCAGCGATTACGGCAGTGGCAATAACGCCGCCGATGCCCATCAGGGTAAGCATCTTTTTCATCTTTTTCTTGTCAATAGTGGCTTTTTTATCGTCCAGGATTTGTTTCAACGCAACGAGTTGTTCTTCCTGGATATCGGACGGCTGCGCCTCGTCGTTTTCCCAACGGCTGATGGTAGAAAAACTCACACCCAGCGCCCTGGCAAACTCTGCCTGCGTTGCGTCTATTTTTTCACGGAGTTCTTTGATTTCTTTTGATGTCATTATGGCAATTCCTCTAAAAATACATTCATTTTAAAAAAAGAGTATATCATAATATTTCCACAGTACAAGTCAAATAATTTACATAAACAAATTATTTGCAAATAAAAACACCTCTTAAAGATTCACGCTGTTTGCATTGCACAGGAATTTCAAACAAGCAGTGTAGTGGGCGGGGGGGCCGGTGGCCGCCACCGTTAAAAATGAGGCAAAGGCCGGAGTTGATTGTAAGCA
>JAXMAC010000042.1:0-26449 GCA_046350595.1 Candidatus Brocadiaceae bacterium
TCAGAATGATGCACACGACAGGAAACATAAACCAATCAAAATTTCTTGTATTTATGCTACCCATTCTGTTTTTCCATCAGGGCATGTTTTTTCGCGAGTTTGCTGTGTCGTCTGCTATAGGAAAAATATATCACTGATCCAACCGCTAACCAGATGATGAGTCTGAGCCAGGTGGAAAATTCCAGGCGGATCATCATATAACCGCATGAAACAATGCCCAGGATAGGAACTACGGGAACGAAGGGACATTTAAATGCGCGGGGATGATGGGGGTCCTTAATGCGCAGGATAACAACCGCAGCAGCAACAAGGCAAAAGGCGAGCAGCGTTCCGATGTTAACTAATTTTGCAATTTCTTCTATAGGAAAACAACTGGCAGTAATAGCAACACATGCGCCAACAATTATAGTGGATATATAGGGGGTTCCAAACCTCGGATGAACCGCCGCAAAGACTCGTTCAGAGAGGAGGCCATCCCTTGCCATGGCCCAGAATATCCTCGCCTGACTCATAAGCAGCACCAGCAATACACTGGTAAGACCTGCAACAGCCCCAACAGAAATAAAAAACGATATCTTTACCAATCCATATCGGGTAAAGGCGTCAGCCAGCGGGGCATCGATATTGATGTTCTTGTAATAAACCATACCCGTGAGGACTGCCGTAACAGCAATATATAACATGGTACACAAAACCAGTGATACAATAATACCTATGGGCACGTCCCGTTGTGGTTTTTTTGCCTCCTGTGCAGTCGTAGAAACCGCATCAAAACCGATATAAGCAAAGAAAACATAAGCAGCACCGGTGCCAATGCCTGCCGCTCCAAATGGCGCAAAGGTCTGCCAGCTATTTCCCCAATTTTCATTCCTGACATAAAACCACCCGGCGATAATCACCAGAAATATTACCGCAAGCTTAATCCCGACAATGATATTGTTGAAATGGGCGCTCTCTTTTATACCAATAACCAGCAATGCGGTAATGGCAACAATGACAAGCGCTGCGGGCAGGTTAAAAACAATGGGTACTCCGCAGAGGTGGGGTACTATCCGGGCAAACAATTCATGGGATTGGTGTGATAACGTCCAGTAATCACTGGTAAGCCAGGGGGGGATGTGTATCCCAAATATCCCCAGTAAATTAACAAAGTAGTGCGACCACCCAACAGCCACGAGGCTTGATGCAAGGGAATATTCAAGGATAAGGTCCCATCCAATAATCCATGCAAAGACCTCGCCCAGTCCTGCATAGGCATACGTATAGGCGCTGCCAGCCATCGGAACCATTGATGCGAATTCAGCGTAACAGAGGGCTACAAAAATACAGGCAAGACCGGAAAGGACAAAGGAGAGGATCAAACCGGGGCCGGCAAATTCCTTCGCTGCCAGACCGGTTAAAACAAATATACCAGCGCCAATAACAGCGCCAATCCCCAGGGCTGTTAATGAAACGGGGCCTAATACCCGTTTAAAATGATGATGGTTTGATTCTTCGGCCAGGTCGCTCAGCGTCTTTTTAACGAACAACTTCTTCATTATTCCAGGATGTAGAATCCCCCCCCTTCAAACTCTCGTGTTTTAGACTTTATTTAAATTGATAATATTACCCCCCTGACAAACCAATGTCCACGAGTATTTTTTGATGTTTTCACAGGATATCAGGATATGATGACAGACGATTAAAATTAAAAAAATATCCTTGAAGATTTCATGAACCAGGTGTAACTATTACAAAATAGGATACACCAGGAAAATGAACCCCTGATGTCTCATAGTAACCTTATAAACTTTTGTAAGAATTGAGCATTGATTCCAGTTCCTGGACGGATTTGTTCATTGCCGCTCGTACTTGTTCGAGGAAACGATAGCTTTCTTCGATCTTATCTTTTAATATTAACTGGAGGATGAGAATCGAGCCGACCTTTTCAATCAGCTTGTCAGCATTGGGTATGTTTTGGACGAGTAATTTTTCTTTAATTTCAAGCTTTTGATAAAGGAGGTCAACTGATGGGGTCAGCGTGCCCGTGAAATCGTCAAACAGTGCATTTTCCTTTTTCAGATTCAGCCCATTGGCAGCCGCGTCGATAACGGTAACCGTCATGGGCGCCGGACCACAGAGATAAAATACTATGTTGGGGTCAGGTGAAAGATATTTCTTCAGGAGCGGTCCGATAAAACCGACCTCCCCTTTCCACCTGGTTCCTTGTTCATCGACAAGACCTGATTCTTTAACAATCCGCAGCGATTCCGCAGAAATATCGTAGAAACATTTTCGGTCAACATCATTCATCTCGGCGGGATTATCACCGCGGAATGCGCCAGAAAGCACCGGCATAAACGTAAAGTTCGGATTCTCACGCTGCCATTTTAACCATTTTGGTAAATAGAGTATCGGGATGTCCTGGAACCGGCGTTCACCCAGGAAAAATATGGCCTTATCCTGGCGCCCTTCCGTAAACCATTGTTCCATAAGCGCAAAAACAGGCGCCAAACCAGCGCCTCCGGCTACAAACACTGCGGTATGCGGTTGTTCCCGCAAGGTAAAATGACCATACGGACCGGTGAATCGTATCTTTTCGCCCAGAAAGAAATTCCACAGGGTTTGTTCCTGGATATAACTATGCACGCAACTCGGTCCAATACAGGGAGGCCCGCCCTTTTCAAGAGGCATGGCAGGGTCTACCGGAGCCAAACGAACGATAAGTTTCAAAAGATACGGTTTCGTAGAGGCGAGCGAATATCCCCTGTAAAGTGTGGCGCCGGGAATGTAGGGCATAAACTCTTTTCCTGACTTTTTGCATGACTCCCTGATCGCATCACCATATTTTTTATAGTGCTCTTCCACAAAATCATCGGGAATGGCAAGTTGTATATATTGACCGGGCTTATACTGAACAGGTTTCGATGGTTTTAACCACATCTCCATCTTGTCGCTGGTGATCGGTATCTTCCTGATCACCCTTGCTGTATATTTCTTTACATGCAGCGTATCCTTTGGCAAGTACAGAGAGACATCCTTCTCAACCCTGACCTGACAGGCCAGCCTTGTATAGCCGTCTCCAACGCCTTCCTCTAAATATTTCCGGGCAGCCTCGCGGGTTTTCATGTCGAAGTGAGGCGTTTCTACCGCCGTATAAGAACCCACATTGGTGTGGAGCTCTACTTTACATTGTCCACAGGTTGCCATACCGCCGCACGCGGCAGGGATATTAAACCCCCTGTTCTGAAGTAATGAAAGGAGTCTCTCGCCACCCTCAATATCTAATTCCTTCTTATATTCATCATCGCTTACAATGGTAAGCTTACGCTTTTCACCACGCCCGAATAATTGATACACAATCTCGCTGAATATACTGAGCAGCAATACCAGTAAGGCTAGTATACCAGCGCCTAGGACAAGAGGGATGGTCATTGCATTCCTCCACAAACAATCTTAATATTCTTCGCACTTTTTAGATTTCTTAAATCCCGAGATTTATTTTTGTATGCTTCATTATATGCCTTCCACTCCATGTAATCGTCCCATTTCTCAAATACCTCTGTATCTTCCAGTACCTCTTTTTCAAATTCCTTGAATGATTTATCATATCTAATTTCAAATAGTTCCAGGGATTTTTTTATAGACTGTATCTCAGATACCAGGTTCAATTTCAGAAAATTTAAGACATCTGTTTTGTCAACTGCTATAGTTTTCACAAACACACCTTCTCTTAAAATAATCGTATCATTCCAATACCCGTAAATATGGCAGCCATGATGCCAAGAAGCAGGATAGCGACGGTATCTTCATCCCACGCCGTCGTAGGCACAAACAGGCGCTGTCTTCTTAAGAGTGCAAGCCAGACAATAACCATCATCCAGTGAAGCCCATAGCCCAGCGCCGTCACGGTGGTAACCATAAATGTTGCACCCGTGGGGATGGTAAATGTGGCGCTGGCAAGGACAATACAGTTAACGGTGATGAGTTCCAGGAATTGTCCCATCTGCTCATATACATTCCGCGCAAATTTTCTCAGGAGGACGCTCAATATCTGCACAAACACGGCAATGGTAACGATAAAAACCGTCAGATAAAAAATATTTTCCAGACGTATGGAAAGAGGAGAATATTTTGACAGGAAATCACTGCATCTCACCAGTACGCCGTTATAGACAATCCAGTTCAGCGCCGTTGATAACGTTGTTACAATAATCACTGCCACGCCCATCTTCCATGCTGCATCAATCTGTCGGGATTTATTTATTAATGGACACATACCCAGCAGTTTGCTCAGCACAATCCCGTCGAAGAAGAGCGCATTCAGCAAGACGGGAAACAGGGCAATGTAAAACTTATGCAGGGCGGGAATTGTTTGAAGATGTATAAAAAGACTGACGAACAGACAGACGCCGAGTCCCATAGCTATATATGAAGTTCTGGAAAATCCCTGTTTTGCGAGGACAACTGGCGCAGGTTTACATACGGGTTGCGGAGCGGCACATTCAGATGCTGCACACTCACAGGCAGAGGCTTCAGCATATACAATCCCGGTCTTTAAGAGAAACGGACGTAGCAAAAGTCTGAACGCTGCCAACGCAAAAAATCCGCCTACGGGGGTAACCATAAGGACGACCCGTGGAAACGCATCCGGCAGGGCATGAAAACCCATAATCGTTCCAAAGCCCAGGGGTTCTCGTAAAAATGAAAGCAAAATGAGGGCAACTGAATATCCAAGACATGCCTTCAATATCTTCTTTTGCGCTTCCCAGAAATCAACGGTTAATCCTTCTGAAATGACCGCAAGCACGATGCAATTTGTAGTAATAAGGTCAATGTATGCCTTTATATTTGCTGTGATTGCAGGGACAAACGCCTGTGCAAAAAAACCAAAGATAGCGACAAAGACAGAAACAATAATCATGAGCAGGGAAATTTTATGATGCGTCCCCGCCGTGGATATCAGTTTTTTAAAGGGATAGACCATGCAGAAGCTTCCTGCGGTAACCAGGGTGACGCCAATTCCCATAGTCAGGGCGTTTTCGAGTTTATTTGTCACCGCAAGGGAAGAACAGAACCCAAGCCCGGCGCCCGCCGTCAGGATAAGATTATCCCGCATGAAGTATTTTGACATCGTTCGTATGTTTCGCTTTAATCCTACCATTTTACTTCCCCCTGCCCTTCCCAGAATTCCTTCATGGCATCATTGATGAATGCCTCAATCCCCTTGCTGGTATTCGTTGCGCCGGTAATTGCATCAACTTCATTGGAGGCCCCGGCCTTTCTTCCCCTCACAACAACTAATTGAGGTTTCAATTTTTTACCAATAAATTGGCTTTTAAACTGTTCCTCAGTCATCCTGCCACCCAGCCCCGGAGTTTCACTGTGGTCAAGCACCTCGATGCCTTTGAGCGTCTCCAGGTCGGACTCTACACAGATAAAAAGCGAAATCGAGCTCGATTTGTTATAGCCGTATCCCATTTTAGTTTCCACGAATCCAACTCCCTGAAGCTTGCCGTCTTTTACGTACTTGAACAATCTTTTCCCCTGCTTGCCTTTTGGCTGTTCGGCGGCCGTCTGTGTTCCGGCAGGCTGACTCTCCCAGGATGGTAGTTTTTCTTCCACCGTTACGTTATTCTGGAACACCTCGCGGATATCCTTTTTATCGTATCCCTTAAAGGTAAATCCCAGGAATTTTTTTTCATACATACGATATGGGACGTGAAATATGTCCAGGACGGCGCGCTTCTCTTTTATTTCAGAATATTCTGCAATCTTTGGCGCAGTGTAAAAGTATACCAGGAGCAGCACTGCGCAGGGTAAAAAAGTAATTAAGAGAATTGAGCCGATACGATTTATAAGTTTTTTTAATTCTTCCATAACGCATTAACCACAGATTTCACAGGTAACAGAGATGTTAATATTGTCCGTCTTGCAGTATAAATTTTAAAGAATTCCTTATCTGCGATACCTCATTTTTACCATTAAGGATTGAATGGGTACTGCCACAAGGTTCATGAGTAAAATCGCATACATTGCGCCTTCCGAGAGCGTCGTAAAGTCCCTGAGCAATACCGTAATAAATCCGCATCCGGCGCCATAAATCCATTTTGCTTTTTGACTATACGTTGTGGTTATTGGGTCGGTTGCCATAAAAAATGCCCCCAGGATTAAGCCGCCGCTCAGGATTTGAAACATGGGCGGGGCAACAGCCTTACCCATCGTCAGTGAAAAAAATACAGAAATGATAAATACGCTCCCCAGATAGGACACCGGCAGCCTCCAATTTACCACCTTTATTTTAATCAACCACAACCCCGTCAATATCAGGGCAAAACGACACGTCTCACCCAGAGAACCGCTTGCCGTTCCAAACAGGAGAGAGAGATACGATGCAACTTCCCCATTAGTCTTGAACGCTGTCAATGGCGTGGCGTGGGTAACTGCGTCGAGTCCGTAGCGAAATGTATGCAAATCAGGCATCCCTGTAAAGGGCGTTTGATAACCCGTAACGAGAAGCGCAGGAAAGCAAACCGTAAGAAACAATCTGCTGAAAAGGGCTGGATTGACAAGGTTATAGCCAACTCCGCCCAGTATGTTTCTAAAGAGAATAGCCGATGCCGCCCCTAAACCCACCAGCCACAGAGGCGACTGGGGCGGGAGAATGGCCGGCACAAGGAGGCAGGAAACAAATCCACCTTCACTGATGTGGTCTTCCCCTGCAATAATCGCCCAGAGCACATCAACAACAAAAACGCCAATAATAAACGAGACCAGAAGTTTGGAGATAACGCATTGCCACCCATAAAAATAGATCGCAGGCAATACCCAGCCAATAACCAGCGCCACCAGCACCGCTCCCATAAAGCGTTTCACGTCGTAATTATTTCTGATAAAGGGCGGCGAGTGTGCGGTCTCTTTCGGGCTGCGGAGCAAGCCATCAAATGCGCCAAAGAGGGCGCCAAACAGAAAACGAACCTTCTTATGGGTATGAATAACTGATTCAACCCTGTCCAGACCCTTGTTGAATATGGGTTCTATTGGCTTAAGAAATTTTTTTATCTGCAAATTCCCGAATCCCCTTTAGTATGGCCCTGTAAAAAACTATGTTTCATTTACATTCCCTGATAATCTTCAGGAGTTCAAGTTTTGAAGGACAGACAAAACTACACAACCCGCATTCGATGCATCTTTCCAGATGGTAAAGGCGCGCCTTATGTCTCTCCCCTCTTTGATAGCTGTGATAATACAGCGCCGGTTCCAGATCAACAGGACAAATGTCATCGCAAAAATTACAAAAGACGCACCGCCTTACCTCTCCGAGCACATTTGTCGTAAACATCAACTCTTCTGTCTTAAACATGGGAAACATAACTTTGGAATCCTGTTCCCTGAGGACTACAATATTATTAACATTCCAATCTACCTTATATGATAAATCTGTTATTTCCTTTCCACGAAGCGGGCCATTGAGAAACACACGGCACTTACATTCCTCTTTAACCCTATCGGAAAGCACCTTTTCGACAGATGTTCCCAGTTGTACCTGGACAAGCTCATTTTCTTTCAGACCTGTTCCGGAAACGGCAATAAAACGCGAGTCAACCTTATTACCAGAAATACATGAATCATAGATAGCTGATACTGTTTGGGCATCCATGATAAAAATGCCCCGCGACATAGATTCCTGACCAAAGTTTAAATCAATACCCAGGACAATCCTGGACAACATGACGGAGTCGTCCTGTGGGTATTGAGCGTCAAGAGGAAAAACCCTGATCCACTCCTCACTGACGGCAAAATTCCTTGCCGCTGCAATAGTCTCGGTATCTTTGTTATTTAAAGCGATGTAACATCGCACGTCAGGAAAAAATCGGCCTCTTATCTCTTTCAGTTTGTTGAAAAATACATGCGCCCTGTGACCAAATATTGCCCAGTTCGGCAATGCCCATGGTTCCGTGGGACACAGATTTACTATAACATGTTCTATCTTTTGGGCAGAAGGTGTAAATTCAAAAAGAGCAGGTGTGGTGTCAGAAGAAACCTTTTCTAAAATATTGCAGAATCTCAATGGATAGGTGTCGAGGAGATTAAATCCCCCCTTAAAACCCGGAATTTCTTTTTTTCTTAACATGGCTTTTTTGAGTGCTCTTTGTTTACTTCGTAAATCAACGGAATTTCCCCGCAATCGGGGAACTTATGACATTTGACACATTCAGACCATATTTTGTGGGGGAGTGTTTCCTTCTCAACCCTGTGGAAACCGCATTTTTCAAAAAATTCAGGCACATAGGTGAGCACAAACATCTTTGCAATACCCAGCTTGCGCGCCTCCCGTATACAAGCATTAGCAAGTTTTTTACCAATTCCCTTATGTTGACTGGATTCCTGTACTGCAAGCGACTTTATTTCCGCAAGGTCTTTCCAGAAAATATGCAAGGCTGCGCACCCAACAACCGCGTTATTGTGAACAAACACAAAAAAGTCCCTTATATTCTCATAAAGTTCGCTCAGAGACCGGGGGAGCATTACATTTTTTGCCGCAAATTCATTGATAAGCTTGTATATTTTTTCTGCGTCCTCTATAGTCGCTTTTCTGAGCATGTAAAAAATCCAAAAAATTACAAAAGACTTTATATGAAAGATATTTTTCCTGATGTATTACTACTTAGTACAGCAAAGCCGCAACCAATTCTCTTGTGAAAGCGGGGAGATTGCTTCGGAAAAGACCCCTCGCAATGACACTTTCTCTGCACTTTGATGGCACACATTGCGAGCGACAACAAAGCAACCTTTCTCTCAAAATTAACCAAGCACATTATATTTTCGCACCCTGAAGTCAGCGCCCAGTTCCTCTGCTATTTTTCTGCATTTTTCCACATCCACGCCGGGCACATCTACCAGAGAAACCAGCACATTCGGTATTGCCTTTTTCGCATCCTTAATAAACTGAATGAGGGCAGGATATGCCTTTTTTCCAAAGACCGGTTTACAGATTTCTTCATATTTTTCAGCCGTTTCGGCGTTCAAACTAATGCAGATGGTATCAATCAATCCCTTTAATTCATGGGTAATGGGGCGCCCGTTTATTAAATCACCATGACCGTTTGTATCTAACCTGATACGCTTCCCTTTCGACTTCAGAAACTTCGCCACCGCTACCAGCGCATCCAACCGCTCCGTAGGCTCGCCATAACCACAAAAAACAACTTCATCATAACCGCCGGGGTCGCCAATCGCCTGTATCACCTCGTCTATGGTCGGTTCTTTCTTTAATCCTAAATGGTATCCTTTTACAATAGGATAGGTTTCCCTCATGCAAAAAGCGCATACATTCGAACAACGGTTCGTAAGATTTATATATAATGAATTCCGTATGGCATAAGCAATCTTTCCTTCCTGAACAGGCTCTCCGATGCCAAAGAGTTTATATGCATTAAAGGTAGTGATCCGTTCAATATCTTTTACTGACAACCCATAGATCTCTGCCAGCACAGGGATAACAAATGATAAATACGAAGGCTCATTACGTTCCCCCCTTTTAGGCTGGGGCGACAGAAAAGGACTGTCGGTCTCTAAAAGGAGTCTCTCAACAGGAACAAACCTTGCAACGTCCCTCAGATTCTTTCCGTTTGAATAGGTAATCGGACCTGCAAATGATATATATAATCCCAATTCCAAACATTTCTCCGCCATTTCCTGATTTCCGCTAAAGCAGTGCACGACCCCCAGGAGGTTGCCATTTTTATACTCTTCCAGGATTTTCAAACAATCACTGCTGGCGTCACGACAGTGGATAATGACCGGCAGGTTATTGGCCTTCGCCAGGGTCAGGTGTTTGCGAAGGAGCCTCTGCTGATCTTCATGAGGACTGCGGTTCCGGTAATAGTCAAGTCCCGTTTCCCCCACTGCTACAACCTTTGGTTCTTTAACCAGAGACTCCAGTTCCAGCCAGTTTTGTTCAGAAACCTTTGAGGCATCGTGGGGGTGAACCCCAATACTTGCATAGATATTCTGGAACTGATTCGCTAAGGCGATACATTTCCTGCTTGAAGAAAGACTTGTCCCTACATTAATAATGCATCCCACATGGGCTTCCTTTGCACGGGATAAAACAGAATCCAGGTCTGGCTTATAATCGGGAAAATCCAGATGTGCATGGGTATCAATAATCATATTCTCAGCTTCACATCCTCGAAGTTATCAAATCGTTTTTTGTAAAGGCATTTTTAAACAGCTTTATTGTCGGATATTTTTCAACGTGGGGGTAAAAAATGGAAACCACGTCAAAACGTACATCAAAACCCTGTATTTTTTTCCCGGCAATATAGTGCAAGGCCACCCTTATAATTTGCCTCTTTTTTCCGTCAGTGACAGCGAGCTCCGGCGGGCCGTAGACGTCTGAAAAACGTGTTTTAACTTCAATAAAGGCAATTGCGCCATGGTCGTAACCAACAATATCTATTTCACCCGTTTTGCATCGGTAATTTCGTTGCAGAATTTTATACCCGTTTTTCTTTAAAAATTTTACCGCAAGCAGTTCCCCTTGCGCGCCTACCGATCTTTTATCTGGCGTCTCCTCACCTTTATGTCCGAACAAACCCAGGAATGTTTCAAGCATTTTTCTCATGCTTCTTTGGCGCTGCAGGACTTTCAGTTTTCTGAAGTTCTTTTTCAAACTTCTCCTGCAATCTCGTCCCTTTACCAGTCCGCTCACGCATATAATACAACTTTGCGCGCCTTACCCTGCCCGACTTTATTACCTTAATATCAATGATCTTGGGTGAATGAATAGGGAACACACGCTCCACGCCCTCGCCCTGAACAATACGTCTTACCGTAAAGGTTTCCTTGAATCCCCCGCCATTTCTGGCTATTACCACACCACTAAAAACCTGAACGCGCTCTTTATCGCCTTCTATAATCTTTACGGAAACATCCACCTGATCTCCCACCGTAAACTGTGGCGCCGCCTTTTTTATTTGTTCTTTTTCAACCGCCTCAATAATATTCATTAATTCTTGTCTCCCTTCGTTATTTTTCAATATTACCCAATGAAAACTTTTTTTTATTCATAATAATATCCGGTCTCTACTCCATGGTTCTCTTTAACGCATGGCTGGTTTGCCATTCTTTTATTTTCTGGTGATTTCCCGACATAAGGACATCAGGCACCCTCATACCCCTGTATTCAGCAGGGCGTGTGTATTGCGGATATTCCAACAAACCTTCATTAAAGGATTCGTTAACGGTAGAATTCGAATCCCCTAATACCCCGGGTATCAAACGAACAACGGAGTCTATAACTACCATTGCAGGTATCTCGCCGCCGGATAATACATAGTCACCAATGGAAATCTCCCAGGCATCCAAACCCGTCCGAATCCTTTCATCAAAACCCTCGTAGTGACCGCATATTAACATTACCGAGGGTTCTTTTGCCAATTCCTTAGCAATAGATTGCGTAAACCGACATCCCTGAGGCGTCAGCAATATCCGTCTGGGACGAATGTCTGATTGCGATTCAATAGCCTCTATCGTATTAAAGACAGGCTCAGGTTTCATAACCATGCCGGGCCCGCCGCCATAAGGTCTGTCGTCTACACACCGCCTGTTTTCGGCATATTCACGGATATTAAAAAGATTATACTGAACCAGACCTTTTTCCCGTGCAATCCTCAGAATACTGCTTCCCAGGACATTTTCAAACATCTCGGGAAATAATGTTAAAATATCAATCCGCATGATTTATTTTTTTACTGCGATACCAAACTTCTTAAGCACAACGGCAACCGTATCGGTTGGCTTTGCCCCGACGCTTAACCAGTATTCAACCCGGTCCTTTTTTAAGGTGGTCTGCTTTTCGTTGTTCGATTCCAGGGGATCATACGTACCCAGATTTTCGATGATCTTGCCATCCCTTTCTTCATGGGCGTCAAATGCGCCAATCCTGTAATATGGTCTGTTTTTACGACCCATACGCATCATCCTCAGTCTTACTGCCATTTTTTTCTCCTTAAAATTATCGTACCATACCCTTACCAAAAGGTAACTTACCAGAAAAGAGACCCATTTTCTTAAGGCCCTTCTCATTTCCTTTAAAATGCTTTATCAATCGCTTCATCGACCTGAATTGCTTGAGGAGTTGGTTGACGTCCTGAATGGTTGTGCCGCTTCCACATGCTATCCGATTCCTCCGGCTCCCGTTAACCATATCCGGCGTCTTTCGCTCCTCTGTCGTCATGGATTTAATAATTGCCTCAACCTTCACCAACTGATTTTCATCTACATTCAAGCCATCCATCTTGTTTCCCATTCCCGGAATCATCCCCAGCACCTCCTTGAGCGGTCCCATTTTCTTAATCTGCTGGAGCTGCGTAAGGAAATCGTCGAGGCTCAGAGAATCATCCTGTATCTTTCTCGTGAGTTTTTGAGCCTCTTCAAGGTCCATAGCCTGCTGGGCTCTCTCAACAAGGGATACAACATCACCCATACCAAGCACCCTGGAGGCCATGCGGTCCGGATGGAATTCTTCCAGCCTGTCCAATTTTTCCCCGATACCGACAAATTTAATTGGCTTGCCGGTAACCGCCCGGATTGAAAGGGCGGCGCCACCTCTGGTATCGCCATCCAGCTTGGTCAAAATCACCCCATCGAATCCCAATTGAGTATTGAATTCCTTTGCGCTATTTACCGCATCCTGGCCTGTCATAGAATCACAAACAAAATAAATCTGATGCGGCGACAGTTTCTCTTTGATCTCCTTTAATTCTGCCATGAGTTCATCATCTACATGCAACCTTCCCGCCGTATCAAAGATCACCACGTCATTCGCATTCTCTGTTGCATACCGAATGGCGTTCTTACATATCTTCACCGGTTGGGAATCACTCTCGGAATACACGGGAATATTGAGCTGCTGTCCCAAAACTTTTAACTGTTCAATGGCAGCAGGTCTCTGTATATCCGCGGCCACCATAAGCGGTTTTTTCCCTTTTGTAAGGATCAGTCTGGCAAGTTTACCTGCCGTGGTAGTCTTTCCACTACCCTGAAGTCCCACCAGCATTATTAACGTTGGTTCCACATCCTTGAAAGGTATCGATGTGTCGGATTCCCCCATGAGCTTAACCAATTCATCATGAACGATCTTAATAACCTGTTGGCCGGGGGTAACACTTTTAATTACTTCTTCACCAACTGCCCGCTCGGTAACGTGCTGGATAAACTCCTTAACAACCTTGTAGTTGACGTCTGCTTCAAGGAGCGCCAGACGGACTTCATGCAGGCCTTCCTTGATATTGGCTTCGGTAAGCCTTCCCTTTCCGCGGAGTTTGCTAAATATACCTTCTAAACTACTGGTGATTGATTCAAACATAAAGAGTTGTTTTCGGGAAAAATAAACTTATAAACTCAAAAAACTAAACTTTAAATTATATATAATTGCGGTAAATATTCAAACAAATTTATATGAAAATTTCTATTGCAGAATATACCCTGGTTTGCTAAAATTTTGAAGATTATTGAGATAAATTATTATCTTGTCATGCGTTCATAGAACGCATTATTTATTTTAGGGGAAAGCTATGAAAAAGGGAATTCATCCGGAATATGTGGAAACTGTCGTGACATGCGGTTGTGGAGAAACTTTTAAGACACGGTCAACAAAACCCAGGATCGCTGTTGAGATATGCTCAAAATGCCATCCTTTTTACACGGGAAAGCAGAGATTTGTTGATAGAGCAGGTCAAATAGAAAAATTCCAGACCAGATTACAAAAGAGCCAGAAGGCGGAAGCAGCTGCAAAGAACAAATGAGTGAAAATTTATTAAAAAAATTAGAAAAAATGTACGAACGGTACCTTGAACTGGAGAAGATGCTGGCCGAACCCGAGGTCATTGCGGATACCACCCGCTATACTGCATATATGAAAGAACATGGCAGCCTCGCGAAAATGGCAAACAAATATATGCAGCTTACAGAAACGATGTCCAGAAAACAACAAACCACGGATATTCTTGCACAGGAAGCCGCAAACAACGAAATGGCTGAAATGGCGCGGGAAGAATTAGGCGAACTCGAAAAACGGGAAGAGACCTTATTCGGCGAGATCAAAGAGCTGTTTATTTCTGACGACAAGACCTTCAGCAAGAACGTAATAGCTGAAATACGGGCAGGAACAGGCGGAGAAGAAGCAGCCATCTTTGCAGCCGATTTATTCCGCATGTACACCAAATATGCAGAAAATCAGGGATGGAAGGTGGAGCTTTTTGACTGTAGCGAGACCGACTTAGGCGGATTCCGCGAAGTATCGTTTTCCATAGAAGGGGAAGGCGCATACCAGAAACTGCGTTTTGAAAGTGGCACCCATCGTGTTCAGAGGGTACCGCGTACAGAGGGGAGCGGCAGGATTCACACTTCAACAGCTACGGTAGCCATTTTACCGGAAATTGAAGATGTAGAAATTGATATTAATCCCAACGACCTTGTCATTGAAACTTTTCGGGCATCAGGCCCCGGTGGTCAGAAGGTAAACAAAACCAGCTCGGCAGTAAGAATCACCCACACCCCTTCCGGCCTGGTCGTAAAATGCCTTGATGAAAAATCGCAACATAAGAACCGCGCAAAGGCCATGCGTATGTTACGAAGCCGGCTCTACGAACTCATTGAAGGACAAAAAAGGAGCGAACGTGATCAGACCCGTCGTGACCAGATCGGGACCGGTGACCGTAGCGAAAAAATCCGTACCTATAATTATCCGCAGAATCGGGTTACCGACCACAGGATAAACTTTTCCGTGCATAATTTGGAGCAGGTATTGCTTGGTTATCTGGACGATATTATTGCGGCATTATTAGCTTACTACAAAGAAGAACAACTGAAACAACTGGCAGCAAGTATTTGAAATGTCCAAAAAATAAAAGCAGGTATCTCATAAAAGTTTACACAGATTAAACCGCTTAAACGGATTAAGCCGTTCAGACTGTTTAAACCGTTCAAACCGTTCAAACGGCCTAAACGGTTTAAACAGTTTATTACCGACAACAAGATATCTGCGCTACAATAAAAAGTCGCCGTAGGCCTAATTTAATTCAGAACACAACCATGGAAGAATGTCTCTTTACCTTTGTATTACATTTGAGTTCTATAGGGTAAAGAGATTTTTTTCTTTTTTTATTACCCATGTATCGTGATGGGGGATGGGTATCCCCTGTTGCCTGTTATTCGATTATCTCTATGTCCTATTCCGGTTTTTTAAATGAAGATACTACTGGAAGGGTAGAAAATTTGTTTCCGGCTGAATGTACCGTTTTCAGTCTCGTCCAATGGGCAAGCAGACTCTTGCAAAACTATCGTATCGAAACTCCCCGCCTTGATGCAGAAGTCATCCTTGCACACCTGCTGAAGTGTGAACGTATCGATTTCCACATACATCCCGAAAAACCCGTAGAAGATACCACGGCAATACAGTACAAGGCAGCCATCCGGAAACGCATACAACGTGTGCCCGTACAATACATCACACACCACGCCGAATTCATGTCTCTGGACTTTTATGTAGACGAACGCGTATTGATTCCACGTCCAGAGACAGAACTCCTCGTTGAGGCGGTTTTAAAAAAACTGTATTTACTCTCTGGTGAACGTGAAATTATCATCGTAGATATAGGAACAGGCAGTGGCAATATCCCGGTAACCCTTGCAAAAAAAACAAACAATACCAGGATATTTGCAATAGATATATCAGAGGATGCCCTGGCTGTGGCTAAAATCAATGCCCAAAAGCATCATGTCCTTAACAAAATAACCTTTTTATGTGGCGATATTTATAAACCGCTGCAAGGCTACGAAATCGAATCCAGGGTACATTTTATTGTATCTAATCCACCCTATATTGCCCACCATGAATTTGATACCCTGCAGGAAGAAGTGAGGAACTTTGAACCGTATGGAGCGCTCATCAGCGGCCACGACGACCTTTCCATGTTCAAATGTATTATAAAGGACGCTCGGATATGGCTTAAACCCGGCGGGTTTATTATTTTTGAAGTGGGTGAAAAACAGGCATACAAAATAGCGCAATTGCTGGAAGATACACATGGTTTTAAAAAAGCCGAATTTATAAAAGATTATCAACATATCAACCGTATTGTTGTTGCGCAAATGGAGGAAATGCGTGGGAAAAATCGTCATTGAAGGGGAACACCGGTTAGAAGGGACAGTTCGCATCAACGGGGCAAAAAATGCAGCATTACCCGTTATGGCTGCCTGCATATTATTAAACGGGCCGTCCCGAATAAGGGGCATACCGAACATTGTCGACATTCAGACACAATCAGAAATTCTGAAGGAATTGGGCGGAGAGGTCAAAAGACTTGAGGATGGCGCCATAGAAATCATATTCAGAGATGGAGAGAATTTAGATAAATACACAGCGCCGTATGACCTTGTTAGCACCATGAGGGCATCGATATGCGTACTCGGCCCCTTATTAAGCAAACGACACAAGGCAAAGGTCTCGTATCCCGGTGGTTGTGTTATCGGCGAACGTCCTATCGACCTGCACATAAAAGGGCTCAGGGCAATGGGTGCACAGATAGAGACAACCGAAGGTTACATACTTGCCTCTGCTGACAAAGTCGCGGGAACAGAAGTATCCATGAAAGGAAAGTATGGCACAACAGTACTTGGCACATGCAATGTCATGTCCGCAGCGGTGCTGGCGGAAGGTACCACCGTCATCGAGGACGCCGCATGCGAACCCGAAGTACAGGACCTTGCGAATTTTTTAAACAAGGCTGGCGCAAAAATTAGCGGAATCGGTGGAAACAAACTCACCATTGAAGGCGTCAAAGACCTCCATGGAGTAGATTATGAAATTATCCCCGACCGGATTGAAGCCGGGACCTATATGATTGCCGGCGCTATTACGAAAGGCGATATTACCCTCGAAAATGTGAAACAGGAACACCTCATTGCGATAATCAACAAATTACGGGAAATTGGCGTTGACATCACAACTACCACCAACAGTATCCACGTCAAAAACAATGGTATTTATCACCCCATAGACCTCACAACCATGCCATACCCAGGCATGCCTACCGATATTCAGGCACAATTTATGGCGCTCTTATGCACGATAGAGGGAAAAAGCATCATCACCGAAAAAGTATTTCCTGACAGATTTATGCATGCCGCAGAGTTGCGCAGGATGGGAGCCGATATCACCGTGGAAGGGTCGTGCGCAATCATAAAAGGAATACCATTTTTATCCGGTACGAATGTAATGGTCTCAGACTTGCGCGCCGGCGCCGGACTTGTACTTGCAGGCTTGGTGGCAAAAGGAACGACCCATGTTCATCGTATTTATCATTTAGACCGGGGATATGAGAGACTCGTAGAACGGCTGTCAAGCCTTGGCGCGGCCATACAACGCATGAGTGAATAAATTATAAACGGCTTAAACCGATTAAACCGTTTAAGCAGTTTAAGCGGTTTAAACCGTTTAAGCCGTTAAATCTGTGCAAGCGGTTATAGGGATAAATCAACCGCTTTACTAATATTTTGCGTCTCTCCACCAACATTGTAATTTCTTCTCTATAAATCATTATAAATCATTATTGTGGAATACATGCCATACAGCACGAAAATAATTCCCTGTTTAATATGGAATATATGCCATATACAATAATACCACTCTATAAAAACTTCTCTTTTATGCAAGTTTTTCACAACCACCCAGATAAGAAGGTGCTGTGCTGCGTTAGGCTATTGCGAGGGTCTTTTCCGAAACAATCTCTGTTAAGCGGTTTAAACCGTTTAAACGGCTTAAACTGCTTAAACCGTCTACATTTACCCGTGTCAATGCAGGAACAGAATTTGCTTTCCATAAAAAACAGAAATTATAAAAACATTTCATGTGAATCGTTGACAACCGTATATTATAAAAAATCCTGTGTTCAATAATGGAACGACGACTTATTTACATACCGATTATCCATACCGAAATAGATATGGGTTCTCTTGCTGAATCACTAAAAAAAGAATACATTCGAAAGTATGGTATGGCTACGTGGCAGCAACATCTGGAAAAAATAAATAATCTATGGACAGATATAGAGGATCGTTTGAATCAAAGGCATCTTTGTTATAATCAGGTTAAGATTTACCAGGACGGACTGCCGGTATGCGGTAAAGAATTGCACATCGTGCAAGACATAGCGAAGAAAGGGGGGAGAAATCATCAGTTATTGCTTAAACTCGTTGACAAAGGAGCCACCCTCATAGGGACAGAAGATCCCTCATTATTGATGAAAGAATACCAATTAATCAAAGGCGCAACACACAGGAAATCGGGCAAAAAGGATACTGCCGGATGTAATTATCTAGCCGAACGGGATACCTTTATTGCCCATCGAATTAACGAAACGTTGAAGGACGGCGAGACAGGCATCCTTTTTCTGGGTATGCTTCATAAGATACATGAAAAACTACCGCCTGATATTGTGGTCGAACGCATAACATATTAAATTTATAATTAAGGCACTATGAAAACCAACTCTCACACAAAAGTCCTCATTATCGACGACGAGACAGACATGTGTGATATGCTTTCGCTCATCCTCAATGAGGCAGGATATGCAACATATACAGCAAATAATGGCCGCACGGGGATTGCGGTTTTCAACAAAGAATATCCCATGGTGGTTATTCTTGACCTTCGTATGCCGGACATGAGCGGCTTAGAAGTCTTGAAACAAATCAAACATACCAGCAGCAATACCCCCTTAATTATTATCACTGCCTACGGGGAAGTACGGACTGCAGTTGAGGCCATTAAACTTGGGGCGTATAACTATTTTCACAAGCCCTTTGATAACGAAGAGATCGTGCTCACGGTAAAAAGGGCATGCGAAGAACGGTTGATGCGCCAGGAAATTAGTGAGCTTAAAGCACAGCTTGGTCTGGGTATCCCCCTGTTTGAACAGATGGGTTCGAGCGATGAAATAAAAAAGTTGAACAAACTCGTGGAATGCGTTGCCCCAACCGGCTTTACCGTTGTTATTTATGGCGAGACCGGCGCAGGCAAGGAATTGGTCGCCAGGAATATCCATAGTCGAAGCCCCAGAAAAGACGGGCCGTTCATCGTAATAGATTGCGGCTCAATACCAGAAACTTTAATCGAGAGCGAACTCTTTGGATTTGAGAAGAGTACGTTTACCGGCGCAGACCAGAGAAAGATCGGACACTTTGAAACAGCGTCGGGCGGCACAATATTTCTTGATGAAATTGGAAATTTACCCAAATCCATGCAGGGCAAATTGCTCCGGGTACTTCAGGAACGAAAAATCAGGCGACTGGGAAGTAATAAAGAAACCGATGTTGATGTACGCGTTGTTGTGGCGGGAAACGAACGGCTGGAAACCCTGGTTGAATCCGAACGGTTTCGGATGGACCTCTATCAGAGGCTGAACGAATTTTGCATTGAGATACCGCCGCTCCGGCAGCGGAAGGAAGATGTCATATATCTCTGCAAGAGATTTCTGGATATCACGAACAAAGAATTAAACAAAGATGTGCGGGGACTTTCGAAAGAGGCCCTGGAATTATTACTCACCTATCATTGGCCCGGCAATGTGAGAGAACTCAATAATGTCATCCGGCGCGCAGTCTTATTGGCGTCAGAGGTTATCGAACCTGACCACCTTATGATAAAAGCGCTGGTTCCAAAACAGGAATCATTTTCTTCTCCGGAACAAACGGATACTTTCCCTTGCCAAAAACCAGGTCAAACCGTTTCCCTGGATTTGAAAATCAGCGATAAAGACTTTTCCCTCCATGATTATGTGGCAAAGTGCATTGAACATGAAGAAAAAAAGGTGCTCACGGAAGTACTAAAGCGGACGGGTGGAAATAAGAGCCAGGCAGCCAAAATACTCAAGATCGATTACAAGACCATGCATTATAAGGTTAAAAACTACGGAATTAATATACAAACCTCTACTGAAATAACCAGTAAGATGCCGACTGAAGCGCCACAGAATAAGGTATGAGGCAGTCGGCAAGAAAAGACTTTTATTACATGAAAGGAAAAAGGCTATGACGACTAAAAAGACAGGAAAAAAGACGGAAGAAGGGGGATTTGATTTAGGATTGGGTGGTATCTTTAAAGGATTGGGCGACTTTATAGAAAAACTTACCGACCTTGAAGAAAAGAGAGAATTCAAGAAAACCGGGGAGATAAAAGGGCTGAACAAAAATTTGAGCGGTTTATTCGGCATTTCTATAAAGGTGGGTGGATTAGGCGGTGATAAGATAAAGGTGGAACCTTTTGGAAATATACACAAGGATACAAAAGGAGAGGTTTCTGTGGATGAAGTGAGAGAGCCACTGGTAGATATCTTTGAAGAATCCGATCACACCCTGGTCGTTGCTGAGATGCCCGGAGTGGAAGAAAAAGATATTCATATTCATTTAAAAGACGATATATTACAGATATCCTCAGAGACGGAGCAAAAGAAGTACCACAAAGAAGTCCTCCTGAAGGAAAGTTTCTCAAGAGACAAGATGACGCATACGTATAAAAACGGAGTGCTTAAAATAAAACTCGTGAAGTAAATGCAATAATTGCATAGTGTAGCGTTTCATTTTATTTATGCGGGTTACCCTGTTTGTAGTAGCGACTTCAGTCGCTTAACCCGACCTTCGCAATTCGAGGGTAGATAACCTGCTAAGCCAGTAAATTCAAGGGGTCATAAAAAAAGTCGGCATTACAGGCCGTTTTGGGAAATTAACCCCTTAACATCAAGGGTTACAAGGAGATACATGTCCAAAAATAACAATTTTTGGAGGCGAATTGCGAAAGTCGGGTTAATTGCAATAGACACTATGCAGGTATGACGACTGAAGTCGTCACTACGAACTATGCCCCCCTCCACCTTAGAAAAAAGGGCGAGGGGGTTGCATGAGCGCCCATTTCGGATACCTGTTGAACTGTTACCTTTTGGGAAATCAGGATATTTCTTCTGACACTGAACACAAACACTACTCACTGACATTAATTATCAGGATAAAAGACCATGAATGAAATAACTTTAAAAGTCGTAGAGGCAGCAAAAAAGGACGCAGGAAGAGGACTAGCGCGAATCGACCCGGTTGACATGGAACAATTAAATGTCACGGTTGGAGACATCGTGGAAATTGTGGGTAAACGGAGTACTGTCGCAAAGGTAATGCCTGCATTTAAAGAAGAACGAGGCATGAGTAAGATTCTGATCGATGGCTTAATCCGTGGAAATGCACAGATAGGCCTTGGCGAGAAGGTCACGGTAAAGAAGATAGCATGGACCCCTGCCAACAATGTAACCCTCATTCCGGCCAATTTGACCAATCTTGAGCGGGATGGCAAATATATCGGAAGCCTGCTCGATGGGCTTCCCGTCGTTGCGGGCGACCGGATCCGTGCTACATTATTTGGCAGCCGGTTCTCCGACTTCCTTGTTGAAAGCACGAATCCCAAAGGAGTTGTTGTTATTCATCCAACAACACTCCTCAAAATTAATGAAAAAAAAACAGGCGTAAGCGACCGCGCAAAATTCTCATACGAAGACATCGGCGGCCTTGGTCACGAGATTAAAAGAATACGGGAGATGATAGAACTCCCCTTAAAACATCCTGAGATATTCGAACGTTTAGGAATCGATGCCCCCAAGGGAGTATTACTGTACGGCCCCCCAGGCTGTGGAAAGACCCTTATCGCCCGTGCAGTTGCCAATGAAACAGATGCATATTTCATCACCATCAACGGCCCTGAAATTATCCATAAGTATTACGGAGAAAGCGAGGCCAGGCTCCGGGAAATTTTTGAAGATGCCAAAAAAAATGCCCCGGCTATTATCTTCCTGGATGAAATTGACGCCATTGCCCCAAAACGGGAACATGTCGTGGGCGATGTGGAAAAAAGGGTTGTTGCACAACTCCTGGCGCTTATGGACGGACTGGACAGCCGCGGTCATGTTGTCGTCATAGCCGCCACAAATATACCCGGCGCATTAGACCCTGCACTGAGACGTCCGGGACGTTTCGACCGTGAAATTTCTATTCCTATCCCCGATAAAAATTCACGGCTTTCGATCCTCGAAATCCACAGTCGCGGCATGCCCCTGACCGATGACGTAGACCTCAATAAACTTGCAGAAATCACCCACGGTTTTGTTGGGGCAGACCTCCAGGCGCTCTGTCGTGAATCTGCCATGCTCTGCCTGCGAAAACAAATCCCTGAAATTGATTTAGGGACATCAAATATCTCTCATGAAACCATGATGAACCTCAAGGTGCACATGGAACATTTTATCGAGGCGCTCAAAGAGGTAGAACCCTCCGCCATGCGTGAAGTGTTCGTAGAAATCCCCAATGTATGCTGGAATGACGTTGGCGGTCTGGAAACAATCAAACAGCAAATCCGGGAGGCTGTAGAATGGCCATTGAAGTATCCAGACCTGTTTAAACATGCAAAGATCAATGCGCCAAAAGGAATATTGCTTTACGGCGCTCCCGGAACAGGAAAGACCCTCATAGCAAAGGCCGTCGCCAACGAAACAAAGGTTAATTTTATTTCAGTCAAGGGGCCTGCCCTCATTTCGAAATATGTTGGAGAATCTGAGCGGGGTATCAGGGATATGTTTAAAAGAGCAAAACAGGCAGCGCCCTGTATTATCTTCTTTGATGAATTAGATGTTATCGTTCCAAAACGTGGGGAAGGCGGCGATTCTCATGTAACAGAGCGTGTCATTGGCCAGTTTCTTACAGAAATGGACGGCATCGAAGAATTGAAAGGCGTCCTCGTGCTTGCCGCAACGAATCGTATGGACCAGATAGACCCGGCCCTGCTCCGCGCCGGACGGTTTGATTATCTCATTGAAATCCCGGCGCCTGACGAGGAAACCCGTTTAAAAATATTCCAGATACATACGAAGGACAAGCCATTAGAAAAAGGTATAGATATGCAAAGGTACGCGCGGGAAACTGATGGCATGACAGGGGCAGATATAGAATTGATCTGCAAGAGGGCTGCATTATTTGCTATACGCACGACGATGGAGAATCAAGGGGCAGGGAGTAATATGCCTCTGATAACCGCTCACGATTTTAACAAGGCCGTTGAAGAAATAAAGCAAAGAGCGCCAAAATAACATAAATTATGCTGAAACTTAACCTGTCAATCCTGCAAAAAATGTTGCTGGGGATTTTCGTTGTCCTTCTCTCCGTATTCATCGCATTTTTTCTGAACTGTCACCGAACGAAAATACAAGCAAAAAGAAATGTGCTTAAAGACGTAGCCACTATTGCGGATTCGTATAAAGCAGCGGTATGCCAATTTCTTGAAATAGCCAACCATCGTGCACGGGATTTTTCCAGCGACGGTTTTGTAAGAACTCAGCTTTCGAGACTCCTTCAGGGTAGAAAATCTTCCGTTGATACCCTGAGTAAATACCTTATTGAAAACAAGATAGCCCTTGACAAGAGCATAAAGACCATTCACATCCTCTCGACGGAGGGACGCATTGTAGCCTCGACAGACCGATTTGAAATCGGGAAGGATGTCTCACAGGAAACATTTTTTCTCAAAGGGAAAAACAGCCTTACCGTTATGGAAAGTGCTCTCGAATACGAAAGACAACCGGCGATTATAATCGCAACCCCCATAGCAGGTTTAAATAAAAAAATTACGATAGGCGTCCTTGTCAATTTCATCCAGCTTTCCAGGCTAAACAATATTTTGGCCGGGGAGTGCCTTATGGAACAACGGACGGCACTCAACAAAAAGGAAAGGTGGCGTAACATAGGGGTCTATCTTGTCAACAAAAACAAGCTTATGATTGCAAGCTCCGGATTCGCGAAGGACGACGCATTGAAGCGGACTATTGAGACGTTACCGGTTCTGACAAGCATGACATCAAATAAAGAACTGTCCGGATTTTATAGGGATTACCGGGGAATCATGGTGGCGGGGGCTTCAGCGTACATCCCGTCGCTGGAATGGCTTCTCTTAGCTGAAATTGATGAAGGCGAGGCGCTTTCCCTGCTCCCTGTTCTGCTGGTAAGCGCTTCAGCGCCGTTCATTGTAATTCTTATCGTCGTCATCCTGCTTATGCTTGTTTTTTATAAAAACACAATATTACCTATCTGTATTCTCACCGATAACATAAAGAGCATTTCCCTGGGCAATTACCATATTGTCACCCCGGTACTGTCGAACGACGAGGTCGGCAGGCTGTGTGAATCGTTTAACGGCATGGCAAAAGAAATTCAGGTTAAAACGGAATTGCTTGAAAAGAGCAGGCATTGTCTTGCCGAAGCGCAAAGAATAGCGCACATCGGTAGTTGGGAATGGGATATCGTGAATAATAAAATATATTGGTCTGACGAAGTTTATCACATATTCGGTTTGTCTCCCCATACGTTTGACGGCACATACGAATCCGTTTTAGAATGCATCCACCCGGATGACAAGGAGTTTGTAAAAGCATCTGTTGATAATGCATTATACGAAAAAAAACCGTACGACCTTCAATACCGTATACTTCTGAAAGATACAACCGTTCGTTTCATTCAAGCAATGGTTGATGTTATCTGTGATGAAACAACGGGAAGGGTCATTCGGATGGCAGGAACAGTTCAGGATATTACCGCACATAAAGGAGCAGAAGAGGCGCTGGCCGAGCGAACGTGTATAACAACGCTGAACGCCGATATAGGTTTTGCCCTTGTACAGGGCAGTACGCTGCGGGACATGTTGCAGTTGTGCGCCAATGCATTCGTAAAAAACCTTGATGTGTCGTTTGCCCGTATATGGATACACAGGAGAGAAACATCTATGTTGGAACTCCAGGGCAGTGCGGGGATGTACACCCATATTGATGGTCAACACAGCCGTATTCCCGTCGGCAAGTTCAAGATTGGACGCATCGCCAAAAATCGTAAGCCGCACATGACCAATGCAGTTATTGGCGACCCGGAAGTTCATGATCAGGAATGGGCGCGACAAACAGGAATGGTCGCCTTTGCTGGTTATCCCCTGGCTATTGAAGATCGCCTGCTAGGGGTTGTGGCAATGTTTTCCAGGAAGCCGCTTCCCGAAATAACCATGAGTGCGCTGTCCTCAGTCTCAGGCATAATCGCACTTGGTATTGAACACAAATTAATGGAAGAAGACATACAACAAACGAAGAAGCGGCTCGAATTCATTCTCAGGGTGAGTCCAACAATGATTTATTCCGCACGGTGTAACGATTTTACCACTACTTTTATAAGCGAAAATGTCCATGCGCAACTCGGGTACGATGCGCAACAATTTGTTCATCATCAGGAATTCTGGTATGAACGTGTCCATCCGGAAGATTTACCCCACCTTATCTCTGAACTGTCACATTTAGCACAAGTTGATCATTTAGCCCTCGAATACCGGTTCTTACATAAGGACGGAACCTACCGGTTCATGTATGACGAACTGAATTTAATAAGAGACAAGGAAGGCAATCCGCTGGAAATTATTGGTTTTTGGATAGACGCCACCGAACGCAAAAAGAGCGAGGATGAACAGAAAAGTCTGAAAGAGCAACTTTACCATGTCCAAAGAATGGAATCCATTGGCACCCTTGCGGGAGGCATTGCCCATGATTTTAACAATATCCTTGCGATCATAACAGGATATGGAAATTTATTGGAGAAGCGCCTGGAGGAAGACGCGTCATCCCGGTCTTATGTGCACAAGATACTCAAATCGGCGGAAAGGGCAACCAACTTAGTCCAGGCGCTTCTGGCGTTTAGCAGAAAACAACCAAGTAACCCTAAACCAGTACAACTCGACCATATTCTCACGCAGACAAAAGACCTCCTGACACGGATTATTGGCGAAGACATTGTTATCAACTTTGTGCCTATGGATAAAGACTGTGTTGTGATGGCTGACGTCGGTCAAATAGAACAGGTGTTGGTAAACCTTTCAACAAATGCACGGGACGCCATGCCCGGCGGCGGAAGGTTAACCATACACACAAATATTGTGGAATTGGGCGGCAAATTCAAAAAGGTGCATGGCTACGGAGAGAGAGGACTCTATGCCCTTATATCTTTTTCAGATACGGGTGTTGGTATAGACGAAAAAATACAAACGAGGATATTTGAACCATTTTTTACCACGAAAGAGGTTGGAAAGGGCACAGGACTTGGCCTTTCAATCGTGTACGGAATAGTCAAACAGCATAAGGGTTATGTAACTGTTGATAGCAAACCAGGCAAGGGCACAACATTTAAAATATATTTACCCCTCGTAAAATCAATCACGGAAGAAACAAAATCAATATCTCAGACTACCGCTCCTCTCTGTGGGACGGAGACAATCTTGATAGCAGAGGATGACACAGACGTCAGAACAGTCACAAAAATAATCCTTGAAGAAGCCGGTTAT
>JAXMAC010000043.1:0-25230 GCA_046350595.1 Candidatus Brocadiaceae bacterium
GTGGCAAGGCGCGCCTCGCCACTACGCTGTTATAGAAGTCGCCGAAGGCCTAATTTAAATGCATAAGAATTTTCATTATATTTGTGTGGGTTTTCTGTCGGTAGAGACAAGGCATTACCTTGTCTTTACATGAATAACTGGAACAAAGGGGATGTTGTATATGAAATTGAAACTGGTGTGCTTTGTATGTTTTGCGATATTATCTCTCTTCGGTGTTGAGACTTTTGCATCAGAGGAACAACCACAACCTCAACCGCCGAATCTGAGCAATCAAACACAACTGTGTTTGACCTGCCATAAAAAATATACCCCTGGAATAGTAGAAGACTGGCTTACGAGCAGACATTCAATAACAACCCCTGAAATGGCGCTTAAAAAACCCGTTCTGGAAAGGAGAATTTCTAACGAGAATATCCCTGAGACCTTGCAATCAGTTGTCGTCGGCTGTTATGAGTGTCATAGTCAGAGTCCTTCCTTGCATAAGGATAATTTCGATCACTTCGGATTTCAGATTAACGTCATTGTCTCGCCAAACGACTGCAAGACATGCCATTCTGTTGAGGTTGAACAATATGCAGAAAGCAAAAAGGCCCATGCGCTGGACAATCTTCAAAACAATCCTGTTTACCACACCTTTACGGAAACGGTTTTAACCTCGACGGAAATCAAAGGGAACAGAATTGTTGATATTCACGCGTCAAACAATGCAAAGGCAGAGACGTGTTATGCGTGCCATGGCACGAAAATTACGGTGAACGGGTTGAAGAGCGTATCAACACAACTCGGCGACATTGACGTGCCGGATCTTAGTGGATGGCCAAATCAGGGTGTTGGAAGGATTAATCCGGATGGAAGTTCTGGCGCGTGTACGTCATGTCATCCAAGGCATAGTTTCTCCATAGAGATAGCCAGAAAACCATACACCTGTTCCCAATGTCATCTGGAACCGGACGTCCCGGCGTTCAATGTTTACAAGGAAAGTAAACATGGAAATATTTTTGCATCGAAATATCAGGAATGGAACTGGACGAATGTCCCCTGGAAGGTAGGCGTGGATTTTAAGGCCCCTACGTGCGCTACATGTCATAATAGCCTTCTCACTACTCCTGACGGTAAGGTGATTGCGCAAAGGACACATGATTTTAGTTCAAGGCTATGGGTCAGGATATTTGGCCTCCCTTATTCCCATCCACAACCTAAAAATGGTAAGACCTATTTAATCAAAAACAAAGATGCCATACCCCTTCCTACGGATTTTTTGGGGCAACCGGCGTCCGAATACCTGATTAGTAAGACTGAACAAACACTCCGTCAAAGGGAAATGAAGAAGGTATGTCAGGCATGTCACAGCACTGATTGGACTGACCGCCACTTTGCTAAATTGGATTGCACGATTGCAGAAACGGACAAAATGGTGTTAACGTCCACGCAACTCCTTCTCAATGCATGGGGCAGAGGCCTTGCAGACCCAACGAATCCCTTTGATGAACTCATAGAATACCTGTGGGTACGGCAGTGGTTCGTGCACGCAAACTCGATACGATTCGCATCTGCTATGGGCGGACCCGACTATGCCACATTTGAAAATGGGTGGTGGGAATTGACAACAACCCTCCGTGAGATTCAGGAGTTGGTACAGAACAAATAAAAAATTTTGAGAGAAAGATTGCTTCGCTGTCGCTCGCAATGACAGGCAAAGGCAGAACTTTTTGCACAGACTCTTTAGGTTTGAGTCTGACCATGGTAGTAGTCGTTTCCTGACGGTGATGAGCAATTCAAAACAGCGTGCCTGTGCCATTTCGCACTAGGATTTGGCTTCTACCAAAAACATTGAAATTTCCATACATCAAAAGCACTGAAAAATTCATTCAAACTAAATTTATTTAACAATTTTATTGAAAACGTTAGAAGTAACAGTACAATTATTAAAAATGGTTATTTGCTGACCGTTATCCACGTTTCCTATTTTCCTGATTTTTACCAGAGGAAGAGAGGATTAAAAATTCAAAGCATAACCCCGTAAAATTGACAATGAAGCCGTACGGAGAGGCATAAGTACCGTTTGTTACCTTTTAACTTTTTTAGAGGAGGTTTGGGAGAGTATGGTGAGAAAAAGGGTTTTGGGAGTAGTTTTTTGTGCAGTTGCTTCTTTATGCGTGATGACATGGAGTGGCGCAGTTGCGAGGGCTGATGAACCGGCAGAAGAGACGCACAAACATAGTGAAAAGGGGCTTGCGCCTGAACATGCTACCGTAGAACAACCTATGTGTCCACATTGTAAAGATGTGCGGCTAAGTCCGGAAAAGGGCAGGACACTTGCCGCGCAGGTCATGGTTTGCCCAGATTGCAAAAACGAGATCGGGGAACTTGCCGTTCATCACTGTGACAAATGCGGGCAGGACGTGCTCGTATGTGTAATGTGTCAAAAGGCTGCAGCTGAGTTAAAAGCCGCTACCATGGAAGGAAAATGCCCAAAGTGTAAAGAGGTACGGGTAAGGCCTATCAAGGGAAAGACACTGGCAAAGTGGGAAATGAAGTGTCCTGACTGCAAGAAAAAATCTCAGGAATGGCTGATTCAGCATTGCGATAAGTGTGATGTAGACTTCATCGCCTGTCCTATATGCAAGAAGCAGCAGGAAGAAAAGGGTAAAAAATAAAACAATGCCAGATGCAGGTTCAATCGTGGTCGATTGACCTGCAAGGATTATTAAAGCAATGTGGGAGCAGGTTTAAAACCTGCTCCTGCTGCCGCTTATTCCAACGTTAGGTAATGTTGCCTGGGGTGGAAGTTTTTCGTAGTTGTTTTTTCCCTTTATCAATGCGATACAGGCGCGCCATGTGACGGGTACATCTGCTTCGTTGCCTCATATTTTTTAAATTCTTCAAATTCCGCCGTTGCCTCGGCGCTCATGCCTTTTAACAGATAAACAACGCCTAAATAATTATGCGCCGTTCCCAGTTTAGGGTCTAACTCCAGCGCTTTTTTATGGGCTGCGATGGCCTCATCGAGTTTTCTCTGTTTACAATAAATCAATCCGAGTTCGTTATATGCCAAAGCAAGGGATGGGTTTAGCTCCAGCGCCTTCATTTGCATCTTAACTGCATCTTCAAATTGCTCATTCATACGGTAAACAACGCCTAAGCTGTGATATATCATAGGGTCTTCGGGTTTTAATTCCAGCTCTTTCCGGTAAATTGCGCCTGCCTTATCGAATTTACCCTGTGTGTAAAATGCCTTTCCAAGTTTTTCATAGGCGTTGGTCATGGCGGGATCCAATTCTATGGCCTTTTGCCATGCCGCAATTGCCTCGTCAAATCCCCCCTTTTTGATTTTTTCCAGGCCGTAATTATAATACTCCTGTGCGGTCATTTTTTCAGGGAGTTTTACCTCAACTATTGGTTGTTGGGTTTCAGAAGCCCCCTCGCTTGTGGTTTCTGTTCCTGCAACTTCAATATTTTCAGATGTTTCTTTTTTGCTACAACCGGTTAACGGTGCAAACAATACCAATCCTGCAATGGTTAGTAACGGCAAGTTTTTTCTTATGTTCATCAAATCTTATTCTCCAATAAATTTCTTGTAATGATATTGTGAATCCTTTGAGAACGGTTGAACTTACACTTCTTTCATTATCCGAGGCTGTAATAAGTTCAAATCTGTCCTGTTTATTAAAAAACATCTCTATTTTCTTACGATTGAACCCGACATTCAAGGCTGAAGCCTTGAGTTACCTTATCAGTGTCAGGACATACGTTTGGCCATAAATGATGCAATTTCTTTAAAAACAGTTTTATCTTCTACGGGAATATGGTCTATTGTTTTATATGCCTGTTGTATCAAATCATCGGCATAATCCTGCGCATATTTCATGGCGTTATATTTTTTGAAAATCTCCAGCGCCTGCTTTATATCGTGGTCTTTCGTCTCGTCGCGGGGTTTTAACATAATAGCGCGCAGATGCTTTTTTTCATCTTCAGAAGCGACCTGGAGCGCATAGGAATACAGGAAACTTGCCTTGCCTTCCTTTATATCAGAACCAATGACCCCTCCCCTCCCCTTACCATGGGTTAAGTCGATTAAATCATCGCGAATTTGAAAGGCAGGCCCCATGTTCTTTCCCAGCATCCAGATATTTTCAACGACTTCATCGGAGACGCCCGCCACAATAGCGCCGCCAACCATACCGCAGGCAAGGTAATATCCCGTCTTTAGTTCAACCATGTTCATATACTGGCTGACGGAAAAATCTTCAGCAGCCCGTGCATTGATGTCAAGCGCCTGGCCTTCTACGGTTTTCTCATAGGTCAGTGTCAGCACCTGTAATAGCTTCAACTTCCTTTCCAGAGATACGGGACTTGCGAGGGCGCTTTTATATGCACACGCAAGGAGATAATCACCCGCGTTAATGGCATTGGCTGTACCGTATTTCACCCATACGGTGGGCTGGTCACGCCTCATCGTATCGCCGTCTTCAATATCATCGTGCATGAGAAACATATTGTGAAGGGTTTCTACGGCAAGCGCAAAATGGATGGCATCATTCGGATTTCCGCCCAGGGCCTCGCAGGTGATCAGGCACAGCGCCGGTCGAACCCTTTTTCCTCCAGTATGCATGTGATGCCATATCGGTTCGCTCAGATAGTCCTTTTTGTCCGGCGGGATGAGATCTTTTAACAATTTATCTATTTTTGCGCCGTAGGTTTTTATAGATTCTTCAATACCCATCTTTGTTCCTTATTCTAAGAAGTTGGGAAGATGAGAAGTCACGAAGTTGAAGATATCCATACTTCTCAACTTCCCAAAATCTCAATTTCTGGCATACGCAATAAAATTTACAAATTACGAATTAAGATGGAAATAAATCCAAAATCCAAAATAGTTTATTCCCTGCTGATAAATTCGCCCGTCCGTGTATCCACCTTTATAGTTTCGCCAGTATTAACATAGAGAGGTACCTTTACAATGAGTCCGGTTTCTAATTTTGCAGGCTTATAGACATTCACCACGGTATCTCCTTTTGAGCCGGGGTCGGTTTCAACCACTTTAAGGGTTACGGATGTCGGTAATTCAATCGAAAGGGGTTTGCCTTCATAAAAAGCGATCTTTGCCTGACTATTTAAGGTCATATAAGGCATGGCATCCGCTACCGCCTCTTTGGATATGGATACCTGCTCATAATTTTCGGTATCCATGAAGCAGTAATTATCCCCGTCTTTGTACAGGTATTCCATCGTGCGATAATCCAGGAATATGTCCTCCAGTTTGTCGGTAGACCTGAACCGTTTCTGTACTACGCTCTCTTGTTTCAAACTCTTCAATTTTGCCTGTACCATACCGCGCCAGTTTCCCGGGGTGACGTGCTGATAGTCAACGACCAGATATAGTTCACCATCAAGCTTTATAACGGTACCTCTCTTAATTTCTGTTGCACTTATCAATGTAAAAACTCCTCAATAAAAATTTTACTTAACTATTACACAAATTCTGACATAATGGTATCCGCAACATACAACCCTTTTTGCGTGAGTTTGAGTCTTTTATTATCATAGGTGACAAACCCCTCTCTTCGGAATTTGTCTATTTGTTCAGAAAATTGTTCTTCTATGGTATAGCCGAATCGTTCATAAAAATCTGTGTTTGATATGCCCTGACGCAATCGTAAAGCCATAATAATGGTTTCAGCCGCACGTTGGTCTTGTCCCAAACATTCATGAAAGGTCTTTATACTTTTATTATCGTGTATGTCTTCGATGTACCGAAACACATCTTTTTCATTTGCGCTCCTTACTCCATTGATGAAGGAATACGCGCCAGCTCCCACGCCAACATAGCCCTTGTTCTGCCAGTAAATAAGATTATGAGTACATTGAAATCCGTTTCTCGAAAAATTCGAAATTTCATAGTGATGGTAACCATGGCGCGTCAAAGAACGTATTGTGGTCTTGTACATTTCCAATTCTGTATCTTCATCCAACGTGCAAATAACCTTGTTGTTCAGGTCTCTCGTAAGCGGCGTTCCATCTTCATAAGTTAATGAATACGTAGAAATATGCTCTGGATTCAGTTCTATGACAGTATTCAGGTCTTCTTCCCAGTCAGCGAGGGATTGATTGGAACACCCGAAAATAAGGTCAATGTTGATATTTTTAAAACCTGTGCTTCGTAACAAATCAAATGTCTTTCGGGCGTCATCGCCCGAATGTATGCGTCCGAGAAGTTCTAATTGTCTCTCCTGAAACGACTGCACCCCCATGCTGATTCGATTTACCCCATACTCTTTTAATACCTTTGCCTTATCAATATTCATCGTTCCTGGATTTGCCTCTAAGGTGTACTCGTACGCTTCGGAGCCTGGTATTGCATTATTAAGAACAGAGCGAAGGAGTTTTTCTAATTGCAATTCAGTTAATATGCTTGGCGTCCCCCCCCCGATGTAAATCGTGTTAAATACATACTGCCCTTTTAACCCAACGATTTCTTTTTCAAGGGCGGTAAGGTATTTATCTATGAATGTTGATTCTGAAACGAATGAATTAAAGTCACAGTAGCGACACTTCTGTGCGCAAAAGGGAATGTGAATATAGAGGGCGTGAGGAACTGTATCTTTTAATGTTTTCACGGTAATTGTTGTTTAACAGGTAACTCAACTCCGAAAGATTGGGTTACCCGTTTCAAGGCTAAAGCCTTGAGTTACATCTCCTTCTTACTGTTTCAAGTTATTCATGTAGAGACAACCCCCTTAATCCACCCTTGCTAAGATAGATGGTGAGGTTAACTCCCTTTCTATAATACTCTTGTAATAATTTAATCGTATATGCGGATCTTTCATATTGCCCTGGAATTGTTTTGTAGGGTTTTTATAAAGTAGTTTAACAGGTATTTCCTTCACCCGCAAGCCCAACTTCCATGCCTGTATCCAGAATTGCATGGGCATGCCATAGCCATATTCGGTCAGATGCATGAGCTTCAGTTTTTCGACCTTGTACGTTTTAAATCCGCAAAACGAATCTGTCAGACCGAATCCTGTTATACCGTTTATGATACCAGTTATTCCCTGATTGATTCGATATCGTTCCTGTGGAACATTTTTATGAGTTGTTCCGTGCAATAAATATCGGGAACCCGATATGATATCATAGTCGTTAAACGGGATTTCTTTTAAAAACAGTGGAATCTCTTCGGGTTCGTGCTGGCCGTCGCTGTCAATCGTCAGCAGGTAATCATACCCATGATCTATTGAAAAAAGAAATGCATCGATAATAGCTTTGCCATATCCAAGATTCCCGGGATGTGTGATAACATGGACGTGTGATATATGCATCAGTTTTTCATGCAGGTTACTGGCAGAACCGTCGTCAACGACGAGCACATCCAGGGGAAATTTCTTGACTCTTTGAATAATATCGGCCGCATCTATTTCATTAAAAACAGGGATGGCAGCGAGTATTGTGTAATCGCGCATTTATTGAAGTACGCTCATTTTTAAGGCTTCTACCGTGTTCTGTAGTAACATAACCACGGTTACAGGTCCAACCCCGCCCGGTACAGGCGTTATATATGAGGCCGCCTCTTTGGCAGTGGGAAATTCAACATCCCCTACCGTTTTCATCTTTGGTTTGCCGGTTTTAGGGTTTATTACCTGATTTCCCTGTGCATCGATTTCCTTTACACGGTTGATTCCCACATCGATTACAATAGCGCCCGGCTTGATCATATCGCCTTTAATCATCTCCGGCTTTCCGATGGCGGCAACCAGGATATCGGCCTTTTTCGTCTGTGCGGAAAGGTCTTTTGTCCCTGAATGACATATCGTGGGTGTTGCTGACAGGTCAAGCAGTAAAAGGCTTACGGGTTTTCCAACAATGGCGCTGCGGCCAACGATGGTTGCTTCCTTACCCTTGATATCCACGCCAATGGATTTGACCAGTTCAACGGCTGCCATTGCAGTACACGGCGCCAATCGTGTATTTCCATAAACAAGTTCGCCCATATTGGCAGGATTCATACCCTCCACATCCTTTTGCGGGGCAATTAATGTCTGTGCTTTTTTTGCATCAATACCTTCAGGTAACGGCATTTGTAATATAATCCCTGTTACCTGTGGATCACTATTTAGTTTCTTTATGTGTTCAATGAGAGCGCCTTCTTTTGTATCCGCAGGCAATTCATCAAGGGTGTATTTAATGCCGACTTCTTCACACTGCTTCTGTTGGTTCTGGACATAGAGCCGGGATGCTGCATTTTCACCCACTTGAACAGCCTTTAAATGCGGGTAATACCCCTTTTTCTTTAACGTGTCGATTTCTTCAATAAGCCGTGTTCTCATCTTTGCAGCAACGGATTCACCATCAATAATTATTGCAGACATACGATAACCTCTTTTGATAAAAATTAACGATACCCTTTAAATCTAAACATTATAGGAAAACAAACTCTCCTATGGCAAGGAAAAACCCCGCTAAAGTGGTAGTTTTAGAGACATTAAATTATTGACATACCCTGTCGTAACTGATAAAATTACTCCTTATTTGTTTTTGTCATTTTTTTGGTATTTCGAGGTAGACAGTGAAGGTAAAGGTTGCAAAGACGGCAGGTTTCTGTATGGGCGTCAGGCGGGCAATGGACATCCTGCTTGATGCCGCAAATGAAAAAAACAGCGATGGGGGGGTATATACAGACGGCCCTCTGATTCATAATCCCCAGGTACTTGAATATCTGGAAAAAAGGGGTATCAAGGTTGTTAAAGGACAAAACGACCTTTCTAAAAGCACCGTGGTAATCAGGGCCCATGGCGTCACCCCGGCACGAAGAAATGAAATCGAAAGTACAGGGGCAAAGGTTTGTGACGCCACCTGTCCTCATGTTATGCGGGTGCAGTCTATTATTAAAAAGTATGCTGCGCAGGGATATTCTACAATAATTGTAGGCGATAAGGGACATGCGGAAGTTGTCGGCTTACTGGGCTATGCAGAAGGCAGGGGTTATGTAGTCCAGGAACTGGACGAAATAGAGCATCTGCCACCGATGGATAAAGTGTGCGTTGTGGCCCAGACGACACAGGATAGACGCATGTTTAAGGAGGCCATCGAGAGAATCAGGAAACGCTACGGATGTTGTGAGACGTTTGAGACGATCTGCAGTTCCACATACAAACGGCAGGATGAAATTATCAGTCTCAGTAAATCGGTTGATGCTATGATCGTTGTTGGCGGCAGAGGGAGCGCCAATACGACCCGTCTGGTCAAGATATGCGAGACTCAGGGCACGCCAACATTCCATGTTGAAACTGATGCGGAACTCGACCTTGAATTACTGAAAGATTACGAAACAATCGGCGTCACCGCGGGCGCTTCTACTCCTAACTGGATGATCAAAAGGGTTGTAGAGAAAGTACATTCTTATAAAGTCGGCAAATATGGAAAACTTCTTTTTGGACTCAAGAATGTTGCCGATTTTTTCGTGAGGAGTTGCACCTATGTGGGATTAGGCGCGGCAAGTTTGAGCTTTGCAAGCGCCCTTTTAGTGGGGATTCAACCCCATTATGGTTTTTGCCTGATTGCAGCCCTGTTTATATTTTCGATGCAGGTCTTAAACCATTTTGCCAATAAAGATGCCGTTGCAATCAACGAGCCAGCGCGGGCTAAATTTTATGAAAAGAAAAGAACACTCATGGTTGGTCTCGGTATTGCTGGCGCTATTGCATCCTTTATATTAGGATTTATCCACAGTAAACCTATTTTCTTCTGTATCTTTCTGGCCAGTCTTTTTGGCATCTTTTATCGTTTGGAGATCATTCCAAAAAGGCTGTCAAGGCTCATCCGTTATAGAAGCCTTGAACAAATACCAGGTTCAAAGGAAATTTTTTATGGTATTGCATGGGCAGTTAGTACAGCGTTGATACCTTTTCTCGGCATCAGGAGAAGTTTTATGCCTTCCCTTGCCGTTGCTCTTGCCTTTGCTTTCTGTCTTGCATTTATCAGGGCTATAGTTCTTGATGTTCGTGATATTCAGGGCGACCGTATTCTGGGGAAGGAAACAATCCCCATTGCAATTGGAAAAGAACTCACAAAAAAAATTCTTGTTATTATAACCGTCCTTCTGGCAATTTTTTTAGTGGCTGCGCCTTTGCTTGGATGGATAACAACATTGGGATTTTATTTACTCCCCTGCGTGGCTTATGCCGGGGGCTATCAATACTTATCACATAAAAGGATTATTTCCGAAGGTTTATTACTCGAAACGATCGCAGATTTTAATTTTATCCTTGCAGGCATTATGGCATTTGTCTGGAAATCAAGCAACTTTTAATAAATAGTACATCAATGGAAGAAAAAAAACATAGTATATTCAGCCAATTTAAAAAAGATGTTAGACGGCGGATGATAACGGGTTTATTCCTTATCCTGCCTGTCTATGTAACGTTTTTTGTGGTGAAGTTCCTTTTTGGCTTTATTGGTGGAACCCTTTCACCAGTAATAAGAAGACTATTGCAATTTTCTGGCACTGCCCTACCCAAGAGTTCCCTTGATGAATTTATCATTACCGCACTTGGACTTATTCTCACGTTTGCATCACTCTATTTTATTGGCATCTTTGCTGCAAATTTTGTGGGTAAGGCTATTATCCATTATTTAGAAAATCTTCTGACCAGAACACCCATTATTCGAAATATATATTCATCGGTAAAACAAATAATTCACGCTGTCAGCATGCCAGGAAAGCAGTCTTTTAAACGCGTGGTTTTTATAGATTTCCCCAGGGAAGGTACAAAATCCATTGGATTTGTCACTGGGTATACCAGTATTAATAATGACAAGAAATTTATTAGTGTGTTTATACCAACCACTCCCAACCCGACAACGGGATTTTTAATTTACACGACAGAAGATGCCATTACCGATTCCAACCTTACGGTGGAAGAGGCATTTAAAACACTCTTTTCCGGTGGTGTGTTAACACCTAAGGATATAATTTCACCAAACAAAACATCACCAACTCAACCTTCAGGCAAAAACGAACATTCTTCTTAAAAAGTATTGTGGGAGTGCATGTCGGCTGGTGTCGGCGACGGACTTCAAATCCGGTTTGTCCCACGTATAGTGGGATAGGTGGGTTCGATTCCCACACGCTCCCGCCAAATATAATGTATAGGAATTTCAATACAAATCGTAGTGCTGGTGGTTTATCTCTGTAACAGGTTGCACAGACCAAACGGTTTAAGCAGATTAAACCGTTTAAAAGGTTTATTGCCGTACACCTTATCTTGCTACAATAAAAAGTCGCCGTAAGGCCTGATTTATCAAATGTACAGGAAAACGAGTATCCACATTACCGGTGTTGTACAGGGTGTTGGCTTCCGCCCTTTTATACATAATCTCGCACATAAATACCATCTCAAGGGTTTTTGTCTGAATGACTCACAGGGCGTCCTCATAGAAGTGCAGGGCGACATGATTCATGAATTCATTCAGGAAATAACTTCATCCCCCCCACCCCTATCAAAGATTGAAAGCATTGCCGCACAGATTCTTATCACAGACGTCACGTATAAAGATTTTAGCATCCGTGAAAGCGTATTTAACGAAGAGAATTTTTCCTTGGTGTCTCCTGATATTGCCCTGTGCGAAAATTGTTTAAGGGAACTTTTTGATCCTGCTGACAGACGTTATCTTTATCCATTCATTAACTGCACGAACTGCGGTCCGAGGTTTTCCATTATCAAGGACATACCTTATGACCGTTCCATGACTACCATGGCGTCCTTTACCATGTGTGAAGCGTGTGAGAAGGATTACCACGATCCAGGAAACCGCCGGTTTCACGCCCAGCCAAACGGATGTCATGAATGCGGACCTCGGGTATGGCTGGAGCAATGTGACAACTTACGAGGAACAATTTTGGATTTTGGAGTTCGGATTTCGGATTTAAAAGCAAAATTCAAAACCAACCGGGATACTGTTATAAAGGCTATCAGCCTTTTAAAAGAAGGATACATTTTGGCAATTAAAGGACTTGGTGGTTTCCACCTTGCCTGTGATGCTACAAACTATGATGCAGTAAAAAAACTGAGGGGAAGGAAGAGAAAGTCAAATAAACCGTTTGCCCTCATGGCTCCTGATATTGATACCGTAGAGAGTATTTGTGTTGTTTCTGAGGAAGAACGGATACTTCTTGAAGGAAGGGTCAGACCAATACTAATTTTGGAAAAGACATTTCCCAACTTAATATCTGAGGCTGTGGCGCCCCACAACAAAAACTTTGGTGTCTTGCTTCCCTACACCCCCCTTCATTATCTACTTTTTAGTTCTTCCGGGGTACAATTTACTGCCCTGGTAATGACCAGTGGAAACGTATCTGATGAACCCATAGTCACCTCAAATCAGGAAGCCATTGAAAAACTTTCGTCTCTTGCCGACTACGTTCTCTTTCATGATAGAGATATTTTTATGAGGGTTGATGATTCAATCGTGAGAATCGTAAAACCTACAGGAGTTTCGACTTTTAACGCTAAAATCCAAAATCCAAAATCTAAAATCCAGACATTTCGTCGTGCCCGAGGATTTGTTCCGAAAACTATAGACATTGGAGAGGAAATGAAAGATATACTGGCCTGTGGCGCTGAGTTAAAAAACACCTTTTGTCTTACCAGAGGAACAAAGGCAATATTGAGCCAATACATAGGTGATCTTGAAAACTATGAAACCCTGGAGTTTTTAAAAGAGACCCTTAAAAACCTCAAAAAGGTATTTCGGGTGACTCCAGAAATTATTGCCCATGATCTTCACCCTGATTACTTGAGTACCAGGTTTGCACTGGAATACGCTGACGAGATGGATATTCCAACCACAAATATTGTACCGGTTCAACACCACCATGCCCACATGGTAAGTTGTATGGCTGAGCATAACCTTAACGGTGAGGTTATAGGCGTGGCCTTTGACGGAACGGGATACGGAACGGACGGAAATATCTGGGGCGGGGAGTTCTTTATAGTCAGTCGTGAAAATTTTATACGGAAGGCTCACCTTGACTATGTTCCCATGCCTGGAGGTGAAAAGGCCATTCAGGAACCCTGGCGAATGACCGTTGCCTATTTATACCAGACTTTTGGCGATGATATTTTCAAAGCAGCACCCTCTTTTTTAAAACGATTCAATCAGAAAGATGTTGAAATAATAATTACGATGATTAAAAAAAAGATTAATACCCCCCTGACCTCTAGTGTTGGCCGCCTCTTTGATGCGATGTCTTCTCTGCTTGGAATAAGAGATACGATAACCTTCGAGGGCGAAGCGGCTATTGAATTGGAGATGGCTGCCGATTCAAGAGAAGAACAAGAACTACGATCGTATCCGTTTCGCATTATTCACGATGACCCCATTATTGTAGATATAAAACCCCTTATAAAATCAGTAGGGGAAGACCTTATAAAATCGGTAAAAATAGCAGCCATTTCTTACAGATTTCATCGCGCTCTTGTAATGATTATTGTAGAAATCTCAAAAATTTTAAAAACCCAGTGTGAGATAAGAGATGTTGTTCTGAGTGGCGGGGTATTTCAGAATAAACTACTCCTCAATTTAGCAGTAACATACTTGGAAAAGGAAGGATTTCAGGTCTGGTTCAACGAACAATTCCCTGCCAATGATGGAGGTATTTCACTGGGTCAGGCAGTAATTGCGTGGGAAAGATTGAGAGGTAGATAACAATGTTATTTACTTTGTTCCTACTATTTCATCAAAATTGCAGGGCCCGCCTTGATCATGTATTTAATGCCGGATATGAGTGATGATTACTGTTGTCCACATCAGGAAGGCAATCACATATTTTATTACGGTAAATTGTGTAAGATGGCCGCAATAGAGTAGTATGAAGCTGATGGTGAAGGATTGGATAAACATCTTGGCCTTGCCCCACATGTTTGCTCCGAATTCTATACCCTTCGATTCTGCGTAACTCCTCAGGCTGCTAATGAGGAATTCCCTGGCTACTATGACAACGACCATCCATGCCGGGATATTGTTATCGGTATGTTGTATCATTAAGATGAATCCACCGCAGACTATGATCTTATCAACAAAGGGGTCTGCTATACGCCCGAAGTCAGTCATGAGACCTTTCTTGCGTGCCAGATAACCATCCAGCCAATCTGTTGCCCATGCTATTGAATAAGCAATCAGGGCAATCGTGTAGCACCGATATGATAAAAGTGCAAAAAATACGATTGCCAGTAAAAGTCGGGAGATAGTTAATTTGTTGGGTAAATTAAATGCAGTGGATTTCGAGATATCGAATGTGCTCAATTGCGCCTCATTTCTATCTTTTGTCTTGCTCTTCTATGGATCATATACAAAGGTCATTGCGAACGACAGCGAAACAATCCGTTCTTGAGATGTTTCGGGCTAACACCATTACAATGACGACTTCCTCTTAACGTTTGCTATAGATTTTAACGTACCAATCAAATCATATCCGGAAACGCCAGTCATTATCATATTTTTAATATCGCCGGGTTTCAAATGATTTTCTGAAATAATTACTTTGCTGTCAACATCGGGTGCATCTCCATACGTCCTTCCATACCACTTCCCACTTTTCCCGTCTTTTTCATCCACGATAACGGGAATTGACATTCCTGAGAGATTTTTATGTTTTTCCAAAACAATTTCCTGCTGCGCAAGCATGATTTCACGGAGCCGTTTTTCTTTTGTCTTTTTGGGTATTTGATTCTTGAATGATGCGGCGGGTGTGCCTTCTTCTTTAGAATAGGTAAATACTCCCAATCTTTCAAATTGAGTGGTTTTTACAAATTCTAAAAGTTCTGAGAAATGAGATTCTGTCTCTCCCGGAAATCCGACAATAACTGACGTCCTTAAAAATAATTGAGGAATATGGCTTCTTAAATTGTCAATGAGTTTCTCTATAGAGCCGTGTGTCACACCGCGTCCCATTTTTTCCAGAATGTAATCATTGATATGCTGAATTGGCATGTCGATGTATTTACATATCTTTTTATGATGAGCTATGACATGGATAAGTTCCTGGTAAAAATGTCTTGGATGGGTATAGAGTATTCGTATCCATTCGATCCCCTTTATATTTACCATTTTTTCTAATAATACATGTAACTGTTGTTTTCCATATAAATCAGTACCATAGGATGTCGTATCCTGTGAAATGATGTTAATTTCTTTCACGCCTTCAGAGGCCATCAGACACGCCTCTTCCAGGATATTTTCCATGGTTCGACTATAGAAATTCCCCCGAATTCCAGGTATTGCGCAATAACTGCAGCGATTGTCGCAACCATCAGAAATTCTCAGATAGGCATAATGTTTTGGCGTTAACCGGATGCGATTACGCCAGTCATCGCTGCATTGAACCGAATTATCCTTTTCACTTTTTTGACGGGAACCCGACAGGTCGGTTATTTGTTCAAAATCCTTTAAACCTACCACATGGTCTATTTCAGGAATTTCATTCCGTAATTCTTCCGGATAGCGCTGGGCCAGGCAGCCTGTTACGATGAGTTTTTTACACCGGGCGTCTTCCTTGAGTTTTGCCATCTTCAGTATTGTATCGATAGATTCTTTCTTTGAATCATCAATAAAACCGCAGGTATTGATAATCAAGACCTCGGCATCTTCCGGATTCTGGCAGATGGCGCTTCCGCTGTATGCAACCCTGCCGAGTATCTCTTCTGCGTCAACCAGGTTTTTGGGACACCCTAAATTAATTAAAGCCACTTTTTTTGATTTATGCATTGTCTGATCCCTCACTCATACGGGCCATCTGAGCTTCCCATTCTTCCAGGGTCAAAAAAACCTCTCTGGCCTGGCTTCCCTTGTATTGACCAACGATTCCATCTTCGGCCATTAAATCAATTAATTTTGCAGCGCGTGAATATCCGATTTCCAGTCTTCTTTGCAGGAGAGAAACAGACCCTCTTTGCGTTTCAAGAATAATTCTTATTGCATCATGATAAAGGTTGTCACTTTCATTGCCACCCTTATCCAAAGCCCCCTTCCACGATTTCAGTTCCGGATTAAACTGCGGGGCTGCACGTTTCCTCAGATATTCAACCACCTTTTTTAGTTCCTCATCGCTTACATAAGCGCCCTGCACGCGCACTAATTTTGATGTCCCAGGCGGTGAAAATAACATATCACCGCTTCCCAGTAGTTTTTCTGCTCCATTTTGATCGAGGATAGTCCTGGAATCAACCTTTGAAGCGACATAAAACGATATCCTGGATGGCAAATTTGACTTAATTAATCCTGTGATTACATCAACTGAAGGACGCTGTGTGGCCAGGATAAGATGAATGCCAACCGCGCGTGATTTTTGAGAAAGACGAATTACCGACGACTCGACCTCTTTCGACGCAATCATCATCAAATCCGCCAGTTCATCTACCACAATAACAATGTGCGGCAAATGGAGTGGCACATCATCAATATCTGCCTCGCCATCTGGATTGAGCCGGTTTCTGATCTCTGATATGCCGAGTTTGTTATAGCCATTGATATGTTTTACGCCCACACTGGCGAGTAAGGCGTAACGTTCTTCCATCTTATTGACCGCCCATTCTAAAACGGCAGCAGCTTTTTTCATATCCGTGACAACGGGGCTAATCAGATGGGGAATTTCCCGGAAGAGTGAAAATTCAACCATTTTGGGATCGACGAGCAGGAGTTGTACATCGCCTGGATGACGTAAATAAAGGATGCTTAAAATAATGGAATTCAGACAAACGGATTTTCCCGAACCCGTAGTTCCAGCAATTAGCAAATGGGGCATGGATGCCAGATCTGAGATGACGGGGTTTCCTGCCACATCTTTACCAATCAGGAGTGGTATGGACATCTTTTTCCTGGCATCTTCAGATACCTCAAGTAACTCACGGTACAAAACCGTTTTTCTTTGCGTATTGGGAACTTCCAGGCCAATGGATGACTTACCTGGTAATGGTGCTACGACCCTTACGCTCGGTGCTTTCAGGGCAATAGCAAGATCGTCTGAAAGACCTGCAACCTTGCCAACCTTTGTGCCGGGCGCAAGTTCCAATTCATACATGGTAATAACAGGACCCCTTTCGATCTCTACAACCTCTGATTTCACGTTAAACTGTTCAAGGGTATTTTTGAGTACCTGGGCGCGTTGGGTAATGTGATTCCAGTCATCCGCTTGCTGTTCGTTCGCAGGTTTTTCGAGTAAACCAAATGGCGGCAAATCGTAGGCATGTTCTTTATTTTTAGCGCTAACCAATGGATAGGCATCCATCTCTTCTTCCACCGATTGTTCTTGAACCACTGGTTTTTGTTTCTTTTCAGGTAGAACAAAAGGCTCAGGTGGTTGTTCTTTTTTCCCCGGATCGTCTTTTTCCGGTACATCAATAGTCTCCGTTTTTTGACATGTAGTGATAGAATTTTTGACCACGGCGCTTGTATTATCCAATTCACGGGTATTTGATGGTACGGGCGCTTCAACAATCTGAGGGGAACTATTTTGCAATGGCTCCGGATGGCCATCATTTTTTTTTGTATCAGTTATTTTTATAAACAAAGAGGCTGGGGTCGCATTAATCAGAAGCATGACTGATATAATTAAACCGGATATCAGGATAATAAGAGCCCCTGTTAAATTAAAATATTCATACAACCGCGAAGCAATGACAATTCCAAAGATACCTCCCACATTTGCGGATAATAAGGATTTTTTTGACACATAACAGACCAGGGTTACCAGAGAGGCTATAGAAAACAATAACAAAACAAACCCTATTACCCTTACCCAGAGATATTCTATAAATTCCTTATATAAGTATATTGTTCCTAACAAACCAAGAAAAATTACAATCAGATAGGCGGTCATTCCCAGAGCAGCCATAATAGATCCTGCAATTTGAGCCCCCGCCATTCCGCATAAATTTTTTACCGGTTTGTTCACGGGGAAGTTGGCGAAGGGTGGATCCTGAGAAGAATAACTCATAAGACTTACAAGAACAAACAAGGCCGAAGCTATAAGGAGAATAGCCGTATTACAACGGATAAAACGTTTTATTACCATACTAATAAAATTTGCATGAAAGTGGTTTATTTAAATAATGCACCAAACGAGAACAAATCGAAGAAGACAAACGTGTGTGATTTACTATTTTGAAATGTCAATGTCCTGTGTGACCAAAGCCGCCTTCACCGCGACGAGAATTTTCAAGGTTTTCTACCTCAATCAGTTCGGCTCTTACTACAGGCTGGATTACTAATTGCGCAATGCGCATTCCTCGTTCCAGGGTGAATCGCTCTTTCCCTAGATTGCACAATATAATGCCAATCTCTCCCCGATAATCGCTGTCGATGGTGCCTGGTGTGTTTACGATCGTCAATCCATATTTCAAGGCAAGCCCGCTTCTCGGTCTTACTTGAGCCTCATATCCGAAAGGCAATTCGATATGGATGCCGGTTGGAACTAACTTAATCTCATTGCATTCAACATAAACAGGCCCATCCACTGCGGCATACAAATCCATACCGCTGGCAGCTTCACTCATATATCGGGGTAACGGCAGGTCAGCACACCCCTTTTTTCTCATAACTTTAACTTGCACGGTATGCATTTATTTCCTTTTTTTTATCAAGCGTCTCTTTTATTATAGGAATAATTGTTTCAAGAGCGGCAAGTCTTCCGATTCCTGTTTTTCCCGTGCACAATCGTCCTTCTTCAGGTTCAATAAAGATGTATCCGAAACGCGTTAATCTTCTTATGTTCTCCTGTACAATTGGATTAAGATACATGCTATCATTCATTGCGGGTGCAATAATTACGGGAGAACGCGCCGCCATAACGGTGCATGTTAATGCGTCGTCTGCAATACCGGATGCAACCTTACCAATAAAATTTGCCGTGGCAGGCGCAACGACAATCAAATCTGCGTGTTCTGCCAGGGATATATGCTGCGGGTCAAAGTCATCATCATCAATAAATAAATCCGTAATAACCCTGCTTTTTGAAATTGAACGAAAAGTTGTCGGATTCACAAAATGCCGTGCATTAGACGTCATTATCACGCTTACTTGATTTCCCTGTTTAACCAGACTTGATACAATCTCAACGGCTTTGTATGCTGCAATACTCCCGGTAACTCCTAAAATAATATGATATGACATAATCAGGCCAAGGTCAAAATTTTACGGATTGTGTTTATTGTTACATCCAGGTCATCGTTTATAATGGTATAGGTGTATCTGTCTTTATATTCTAATTCTTTATCTGCAATTTTCATACGGAGCGCGATGTCCTGTTCTTCATCAGTATTCCTTTGTAACAACCGTTGGTTTAACGTCTTTTTATCTGGTGGTAGTAAAAAAATAGACAGGGCAGCCGGGAATTTTTCCATGATCTTCAATGCGCCCTGTACCTCTATTTCCAGTAAATAAAATATTTCCTGTCCGAGCGCTTGTTGCAGTGTATTTAGTGGCGTTCCATAGTAGTTGCCGCAGTATGACGCATACTCTGCTAGCTCTCCCTTCCGTATCATATTCTCAAATTCGGCAACGGAAACAAAGTGGTACGACTCTCCCTTTTTTTCATTTGGACGGGGAGGACGTGTGGTGACGGATACTGATTTTTTTATGTGCGGATCTTTTTCAAGGAGTTTACATACTGTTGTTTTGCCGGAACCAGAAGGTCCTGAAATGATAACGATCTTTCCCATTGTTTCATTGTGTATAAGATGCAGAAAACAGTATTACTCAATATTAAAGGACTGCTCGCGAATTTTTTCGACTTCTGTTTTTATATCTACCAAATCCCTGAGAATTTCACTATCGTTTGCCTTCGAGCACATGGTATTGGTTTCTCTGAACATTTCCTGTACTATGAAATCAAGCTTTCTGCCCATGGGTTCATCTGATTGTAAGACTTCTTCCAGTTGACATAAATGACTCTTCAGGCGACTTATTTCCTCGGAAATATCGCTACGTTCCGCAAAGATTGCAATTTCTCGATAGAGATTATTGTCACTCAGTTCTATTTCTGTCCCTGCCAGTAAAGACTCGACCCTACTTCGCAAGCGTTTGCTATATTCATTGACTATTGATGGCACTCTGGTTTCTATTTTAGTAAGTATCGAAAGTATAACATCCTTTCTCTTTTCAATATCTTTTTCCAGGTGGCTTCCTTCAGTTGCCCGCATTTCCATCATCTTCGCCAATGCTTCGTTAATGAGGGGCATACAAATGGGCAACAAGGTGTCAACGTTTTCTTCCCCATTTTCCCCTTTTTGAAGCACTCCGGGGAGTGATATTAAAGAATTAATAGAAAGCTCTTCACTTGAATTGATTTCCTTTTTAATATCATTAAGAAGACGATAATACTCTCTTACTTTTTCGCTGTTTAAAACGTATTCAGGTTCTTGTCGGTTCAATTGATAGTTTATGTTGAGTAAAATTGTGCCACGAACAATTCTTTCCCTTATAGGACGTTCGATTTCACTTTCAAAGGACTGCAACACCTCCGGAATTCGCGAGTCAATTTTTAAAAATCGGTTATTAATTGACCGAAGTTCCACGGATAACGTACGTCCATTGTCTTTATATTCGGCATTTCCGAATCCAGTCATACTCTTAAGCATCAAAGTCACCAATAAAACTATAGAAATTTCACGAAAGTAATGTAAATTTAGCTGTCTTTTTATTGCCCGGTTTCTGGTTTTTCCGGAGAGCCTGTCTCTTTTTTCCCTTCCTCTACCGGAGCCATTCCACCGTCCTGTTTTTGCTGTGATTTACTATCTGTTGTCGATTGTTTTGGCGCTTCTCCGGTGGTTGACTGGGATGGCTGTTTTTCTTCAACCGTTTGCATGCCAACGGCAGCAGTTTCGCCGGGTGTTTCTTCCTTATGAGGAACACCGCCATGCTCGTGTTCTCCTTTATGTCCCGGATGTTCGTGACTGCGCTGTACCGTTGGAGGTTCCATCGGGATAATGGTATTTCTTGTAGGAATAGAAAGTTTAAAAAGAAAGATTGTCGCAACGATAAATGCAGCGCCTATCAGATACGTAACTTTCGTCAGGAAGGTGCTTGTTCGTGTGCCAAAGGCTGCCTGGTCACCTAAGCCACCAATAGCCGCGAGCCCACCGCCCTTACCCGATTGCAACAAGATGGACCCTATCATAAACACACACAATATAACAAGCGCAATCTTTAGCCCCATAACGATATTTAAAAAATAAAACGCATTTAGGATTCCAAAGATGACAATGATCGCAATTGCCCACTTAAATGCCTTTTCAGCCTTCACCATCTAACTCTCCTGAAAAAAAAACTGAATATTAAAACATTACTAAAAAAAATTTGAAGCCGCGTCTAAAATTTTAAAAAAAGATTCAAGATTAATACTTGCTCCACCAACCAGAAGTCCATCAACCTCCTCCTCTGCCATCAAATCCCTTGTATTTTCCGGCTTAACGCTCCCTCCATAGAGGATATATACACCTCTGGCAATATCTTTACCGTATATGTCTGTTATAAGGCCCCTGATGTATGCATGTACTTCATTTGCCTGTTCTGGCGATGCCGTCTTTCCTGTCCCAATTGCCCATACGGGTTCATAGGCGATAACAGCATCTTGTATATGTTCAGCGCCAATCCCCCGCAAACCGTTTTTTAGTTGATTTTCTATTACAAGCATTGTTTTTCCACCCTCCCTTTCATGCAATTTTTCTCCAATACACAGGATTGGTTTCAAATGAGCAGAGAGCGCAGTCTTTACTTTTGTATTGATAAAAGCATCGGTTTCTCCAAATATATGCCGTCGCTCAGAATGACCTATGATTACATGCGAACAGCCGGCTTCTTTAACCATAAATGCGGACACTTCGCCCGTATAGGCGCCTGCCCGTTCACTATGAATATTCTGTGCCACTACGAAAATAGCACTACCTGCCAATATTGTACAGATATCTTTCAGAAAAATAAAGGAAGGAGAAATACCACAAATAATTTTGTTTGTGGTATTCAGCTGTTTTCTGAGCGATTGTGTGAATTCCACTGCTTCTGAGCATGTGAGATTCATCTTCCAGTTTCCAACAACCAGAGGCTTTTTTCTTTTCACTTTTGATTGTATTTTCTTAATCACACTTTGGAAACGATCCCAGAATCTTCATATCAAAACATCTTTTGGAAACTTCTTTGAGTGCCTTCTGAATATTTTCATTTGCAGCATGTCCCTCGAAATCCAGGTAAAAGCAATATTCCCACGCCTTTTTCCTGGTAGGCAGCGATTCAATATTTGTAAGATTAATGTTGTAGGTTCTAAATGGCTCAAGAATCTCCAGCAATGCGCCCGGGCGGTTTTTAATATAACACATCAATGCCGTTCTGTCATTTCCGCCTGGAGCGCCATATTCCTTGCCAAGAACAAAAAATCTCGTTATATTATTTGGATTATCCTCGATATTGTTACACAGTATCTTTAAACCATACTGTTGTGCTATTTCTGCATGGGCAATTATTGCATAATACTGTCCTTCTTTTTCAGCCTTTAAACCTTTTTCGAAGATACGAGCGGCTTCAGCGCTACTGCTTACTTCAACTAATTCAGCACAAGGAAGATTACTTGCCAACCAATTTCTACATTGAGATAAAATCTGTAGTTTTGAATATACTTTTTTAATTTCTTCTTTCTTACAATTTGCCAATAAGCAGTGGTGAATTGGAAAAATGATTTCGGCGCATACTTTGACATCGAATTCAACAAACATATTTAATGTTTCTCTTATGCCGCCTTCTGTAGAATTTTCAACCGGCACGATTCCATAATCACATCTACTTCCTGCTACATCCCTAAAAACATCATCGATGCCTCTTGCTGGAACATACTCGACGGATGAGCCAAACTTTTGTTTTGCAGCATAATAACTAAATGTACCTTCTGGACCTAAGTAGGACACCTTGATTGGTTTTTCCAACACGAGTGAACCAGCCATCAGTTCACGATATATCGATGTAAGGCATTCATTCGATAACGGCCCTTTGTTTTGAGCTATAACTCTCGAGTAGACTTCCTGTTCTCTGTTTGGGACGTAAATTTGTGCCTGGTTTTGCTTTTTAATTTCTCCTATTATTAATACAACCTCGGCTCTTTCATTCAGTAATTCTACAATCTTAGAATCAAGTGTGTCAATTTGCTTTCTTAATTGGTCTATTTCCATATTAGCACAAAGTACTCAAAATAATATGCCAGGAAAGATTAATTTTATGCTTTAAATATTTTACTGAGCGTAAGTTTACGTTAATTTTAATGACAGTCGATTTTATTTTTAGTCATTGCCAACAAAGCATTTAGATTTATTTAATTCATAATAAATTATCAGAATTTCCTATAAGAGTCAATAAAATTAACTTATTTCATTTTTTTGATTGACTGTCAGTAAAAGGCTGTTAAAATAATTATCGGTGCTATTTTAATATTGTTCTAATGCCATGCAAAAAGGTATGTTATGACGCGTCTGTCATAACAGTAAAATGTTCTTTGAATTTGTAAATTATTTTTATTTTACCTACCTAATTTTTTTTCAAAGAGTAGTTTTTATTCAAATTTTCAAGTTAGGTATTTATACACAATCTTCGCCGTATTTAAGTATTTATGAGAAAGGAAGATATACATGGTAGGTGGACGAATCAAAGGACATCAGCAGAGAGTTGGTATATTTGTTGATGTTCAGAATATGTTTTATTCGGCAAAGGCGTTACACCAATCAAAAATTGATTATAGTAAACTTTTATTAGAAATTGTAGGTGATAGAAATCTTATCCGCGCAATTGCTTATGTGGTGCAAAAACCTGATGTTGACCAATCGAGCTTTACTGATGCATTGAGCCGATTGGGATATGAAATTAAATCGAAGGAGCTCCGATTACGTCCCGATGGTACAGCAAAAGGAGATTGGGACATGGGGATAGCAATTGATTCCATTGCAATTGCACCGAAATTGGATACGGTTGTGCTGGTTACTGGAGATGGAGACTTTGTGCCGCTTGTGGAAATGTTGAAGGCTCACGGTTGCAGGGTAGAAGTTGTTTCATTCAGGCGGAGTACGGCTATTGAACTAATCAATGCAGCAACAAAATACACTGCAATAGAAGAGTCGATGTTGTTTAAGGAAAGAAAATTCCAAAGAAATGATACTCCAAACGAATAGTCGTATAAATCCGGAAAAACTCAATGAGTGCCAACTAACCATAGGGTATTCTTTTCATAACATTATCGTGCTTGAAAAGGCGCTAACCCATACCTCATGCCGATTGGAAAATAATTTTTCCAACGAACGATTGGAATTTTTGGGTGACGCTGTGCTGGGGATGATTATTTCGGATTATCTTTACAGGACTTTGCCCCAGTGTAGCGAGGGTGAATTAACAAAAATAAAATCTGTGGTAGTAAGTCAGTCGACCCTTGCCAGGGTTAGTTTGGAGGCAAACTTAAAAGAATTCCTTTTTGTAGGAAGGGGTTTGAACGACATAAATTTATTTCCCAAATCGCTTCTTGCCAATGTTTTTGAGGCAATCATAGGCGCCATATACCTCGACGGCGGTCTTGATGCGGCATATAATTTTACCATAAAATACTTAAAGAAGGAAATTGACACTGTCTGTAATAACCAGCACGAGAAGAATTACAAGTCTATTCTACAACAATATAGTCAAAAGGAATTCGGCGTAACGCCAGGTTATCAGGTTTTGCAGCAAATCGGCCCGGACCATGGCAAGTCGTTTGAGGTAATTGTACTGATAAAAGGTAACGAATACGGGAAGGGATGGGGTAAAAGTAAAAAAGAAGCAGAGCAGTTTGCTGCCAAAGAAACGGTCAGAATGCTTGTGCCTGATTTGCTCGATGAAAATAAAGGTTATTCCTAGAGCAGCAAAGCCGCAACCAAGTCCCCCTTAACAAAGGGGGACCAAGGGGGTTGTAAAAAAAACTCACAAAAAAAGAAGTTTTTACTAAGGTAATACTATATCGTTATTCAATATATTGTTAACCCCGTAGGGGTGGCATGGTATCAATATTTTCGCAATATTTCACCCCTACGGGGTTGAATATTGTGTTGTTTTCTTTCTATAACCATGTCATCCCTTCGGGATTTTCCCGTCTGCGTGTTTTCCCTATGAGCTTTTAACTATTCTGAGAAAACATCCTCTTTCAGTTTCGCTGAAGAATAAAAGAGTAGAGACGCA
>JAXMAC010000044.1:0-19982 GCA_046350595.1 Candidatus Brocadiaceae bacterium
TCAGAGATCCATGCCATTCGGCAGTGCTGCCAATTGCAACAATGTCATTAAATACGTCGAAGACATTTCCTGCAATCATACAGTCCTTTACTCTGCCTACTATTTCTCCATTCTCAATCAGATAGCCGAGGTCTATATTCACGGAAAATTCACCCGCCAGGATATTGCTCTGTCCGCCGCCAAGCACCTGATCTACCAATACGCCATATTTGACGTTCTTAATCATGGATTCATACGACATGTTGCCAGATTCAACGGTAACATTCGAATTGCCCGGCGAAGGCTGTGATGAAAAACCACGATTCCCATTACCGGTAGATTGCGTTTTCAACATCCCTGCCGTTTGTAAATCAAATAGATAATTTTTCAAGACGCCCTTTTCGAACAAGGGAGTACGCCGGGCAGGAACACCCTCTCCATCCCACGGATAGCTGGAATCGGCCAGGTCAATGGTTGAGTCATCATAGATCGTGATTCGTTCATCAATGATCTTTTCTCCCAGTTTATTGGTGAGAGGCGATACGCCCTTTTGTACAAGTTTTCCATTACAACCCATTTCAAAGGTTGCAAGCAGGTTCCCCATGGCCTTTGCCGTAACGACCACGGGGTATAACCCCGTTTTCAGTTTTAGTTCTTTCCCGGCGAGTTTCAAACCACTGAGCGCCTTATCAACATGTTTATTGAGATTGGTCGCAAGCTGCTTTGCGCCTTCTCCCTCGCTGATTGAAAGAAAGCTCTGCTCTTTAATCTGCAATATGTCAATACCAATACCAAACGATGTAGATGCAACGGAGATATCGAGACCCTTCGAGTTCATAAGCCGCCGCATACCGTGTCCCTTCCCGATGCCCACACTGCATTCATAACTGGAATTTACAGACAACGCCTTCTCAATTGCTTCCTTCCCAACATCCACGCATTTGTGGATTGGGTAGTCAACAACGCTCTGGTCGAAAACGGCGATTTTGGGAAAATTATTTTTAGAAGGAAATTCAAAGGTAGCGCACTGCCCGAATTTGGCGCTCTCGATGGCATTTGCAACAAGCTTCTCCGGCTTTCTGAAATCAGTCGTACTGGAAAACCCGATCCTTCCGTCCATAATTACGCGGAGACCAATCCCCCGAATAGATTTCGTATTGATATATTTCAGATTATTATTTTCAAAACTTACGGAACGTGTCTCGCCCTCTTCATAAATAACCTCCACAGAAGGCGTATGTTTTAAGGCCAGTTCCAGCACTTTTTCTTCTATCTTATTCATTCCTGTTTAAACCTCTTTTCTTTGTAATTAACGGAAAATTCATTGTACATCTATTGGCAACATATTTGTTTCACCCGTTTCTTTTTCCCGACAGCTTATCGGTATTTTCGAAAGTACTTCTTCAACCGTAGTTATCCCTTCTTTCACCTTTGTCCATGCATCATCAAAGAGCGATATAATACCAGACGCCCGTGCGGAATCCCAGAGTTCCTCTTCGGAAGCGTTCTTTGCTATTAAACGTTTGAGCTTTATGTCAACCTTTAAAAATTCATAGACTCCAACCTGTCCAAAATATCCGGTATAAAAACATTGCGGACACCCCTCTCCATAATAACAGCGTTCAAGGGGAGGAAGGTTATTCAAATTCAGCGGTGGTTTTGCTTCGACCTTACACTTTTCACATATCTTTCTTACGAGACGCTGAGCCAGAACCCCGCCTAATGCGGAACTTATCAGGAAATTAGGAACGCCAATATCGATGAGCCGCGTTATTGTTGCAACGGTATCATTTGTATGGAGTGTGCCAAAAACAAGGTGTCCGGTAAGAGCCGCCTTCACTGCGGTATCGGCTGTCTCAAGATCACGGATTTCACCAACTAATATAATATCAGGATCTTGCCTGAGTATAGACCTCAGCGCCGTAGCAAAAGTAAGACCGACCGCTTCATTTACCGCAACCTGGGTAATCCCGGTAAGTCTGATTTCAACAGGGTCTTCTATCGTAATAATATTTTCGGTTTCAGATTTCAGCTGGTTCAGGCATGCATACAATGTCGTCGTCTTACCACTTCCCGTAGGTCCGGTGACGACAAACATACCCTGAGGCTGACTAAAAGTAGTCACCAGAGAAGAATATATCGTTTCTGCAATTCCGAGTTTTGGCAATGGGACAAGGCTGCAACTCTTGTCCAAAAGCCTCATTACGATTTTTTCGCCATAAATAGACGGCAATGTCGATATTCGTAAATCTACCTCTTTTTTCCCAAACCGCAATTGACTATTCCCATCCTGCGGGAGCCTCCTGTTTGTTATATCCAGATTCGATATAATCTTTACCCTCAAGGTCACAGGACTCTGTAAATTTTTAGGAATATTCAATATGTCTTTCAATGCGCCATCTATTCTGTACCGGACCCTAACGTTATTTTCTGTCGGCTCAATATGAATGTCGCTCGCCCGTGCCTTTATGGCATCAACAATGAGGGTCGTTACCAGTTTAATAATGGTCGGCGTTTCGCTTCTTTTATAGAGGGTTTCCAAATTGACATCTTTTTCATCCTCTTCCGTTATTTTTAAAAATTCTATTTGTTGGGCGCCAGGTATCCTTTCAATCATCTCCACGATATTCTCATTTGCGCCATAATGTTTTTCTATCGCTTCGAGGAGGTTTGTTTCAAAGGTAACCGCAGGAATAATCTTTAAACCTGTACTAAACGCCAGGGAGTCCATGGTCTCCCAGTCAAGGGGATCAGCCATGGCAAGGAGGAGGGTATTGTCCTGTATTGCAAGAGGCATAACAACCTTCTTTTCTGCAACGGCCTGGGGCACCAGTGATTTAATCTTATCATCTATCCTGAATTCGTTACAATTCACCAACCGTACAGAAAGCGCCTTTGATAACGCCTCCGCTATTTGTTTTTCCGTACAAAAACCTAATTCGACCAGTATCTTCCCCAGACGTTTATTCTTGTCTTTCTGAAAGACAACGGCCTGTTCCAGTTTCTGCTGATCGATAACCCCGGTCTCGATCAGCACCTCTCCTATTCTTTTTCGTTTCAGCATCATCGTTCACCTTAAAACTTAATGTTTTATATTTTTAATTTAAAACGAGACGTTTTATCTTCTTTTATCTCTTCGATTCGTTCAGTCTTAATGCGTATACGCAAGTCGTTCGGACAATCTGCGTATGCAAGACAATTTTCATAACTAATTATCCCCTGTTTGTAAATATTGAATAACGACTGATCAAAGACCATCATTCCCTCATGCTCCCCGCTTGCGATAACTCCCCTTAAATTCCCAATCTCTTTCTTGAGAATAAGGTCTTTCACCCTTGCCGTATCAAGCATTATTTCAAAAATAGCCACCCTCCGCCCATCTTTAGCTGGCACTAATCGTTGCGAGATAATAGCGCGCATATTGAGTGAAAGTAACAGGTATATTTGTTCATGACGTTCTGCCGGAAAAAAGTTTATAATTCGTTCAATGGCCTGATTGGCATTATTAGAATGGAGGGTTCCCAAACAAAGGTGCCCTGTTTCTGCAAAGGTAATGGCCGATTCCATGGTTTCCGTATCGCGGATTTCGCCAATAAGGATAACATCAGGCGCCTGACGTAAGGTGTTTTTCAAGGCGTCTCCAAATGACAGGGTGTCAATACCAACTTCCCTCTGAGTAATCACAGATTTCTTATGCTGATGCACAAATTCAATGGGATCTTCCACGCTGATAATATGTCCTGAACTGTTGCTGTTTCGATGATCAATCATTGCAGCAAGGGTGGTTGATTTTCCAGACCCTGTAGCGCCCACGACCAACACGAATCCTCTCTTTGTCATGGAAATATCTTTAAATATTTGTGGAAGCTGCAAATCATCAATCGTTTTTATATTAATTTTAATCTGACGTATAACTATGCCAATATTTTTCTGCTGGAAGAAGATGTTTACCCGGAATCGTCCAAGTTCTGGATAAAAAAGGGCCAGGTTCATTTCCATTTTTTCATAAAAATCCCTTTTCTGTTTTTCACTCATGATACCTTCGGCCAGGATCCGGGTATCTTCACCCGTGAGCTTATTTGTGCCCATAGAGGTGTTAATACCCTCTTTACGGTAGATAGGCGGAAGGTCTACGGTAATATATATATCCGAGGCATCGATACGTACCATTTCCTCTAAAAGTTCTTCAATTTTCATCATAATAACTGAACCCATCGTAATAACAGGTAACTATTCAGCGTACTTTTACCCACAATCACTACGAGTGAACAAAATATTGATTATAGTATAGTATTGACACGAAAATACCCCTCACCCCAACCCTCTCCCACAAGGAGGCGATGGAACTTTCCCTCCCTTGATGGGAGGGATAAAGGGATGGTGCTGTATTTTCATAACCTTTTGTGAGCCTTCGGCTCATGATTGTTTACCGTGTAAAATCTTCTCTTTTTTGCAAGTTTTTTTACAACCCCCTTAATCCCCCTTTGATAAGGGGGACTTAGTTGCGGCCTTGGTACACTATGTAATCCCGAAGGGATGTCATTATTATAGCAATCGTTATTCAATTATTGTTAACCCCATAGGGGTGGCATGGTATCATTATTTTCGCAATATTTCACCCCTAAGGGGTTGAATATTGTGGTTTGTTTTTTTCTATAATCATGTCATCCCTTCGGGATTTTCCCGTCTGCCTGTTTTCCCCATGAGCTCTTAACCATATCTGAGAAAACATTCTCTTTCAGTTTTGCAGAATAGTTACAATAACAACTTTCTTTCAGCGTTCGCTCTACGTACTCAGGCATTTTGCTCTTCCGCCACAAAAGTTCGTCACTTAATACCACTCAGCGCCGCCGGGTTACTTACCAGTTTCTCAATAAATTCCCTGGCAACCTGTTCTTTTTGGTAAAGCTCGACGAGGGCCTGATCCATAGTTTGCATACCATATTGACGTCCGGTCTGTAATGACGATAGAATTTGAGCTATCTTGTTTTCCCTGATCAGATTTCTTACCGCAGCTGTGCCAACCATAATTTCCAACGCCGCAATACGCCCTTTCCCGTCTTTTCGTTTTAAAAGTTGCTGGGTAAGAACAGCCTGTAAAGATTCAGAAAACATGGTTCGTACCTGTTCCTGTTGTTCCGGTGGAAACACATCAACTATCCTGGTCACGGTTTTTGGTGCGCTGGATGTATGTAACGTGCCGAAAACCAGATGGCCTGTCTCGGCTGCCGTAAGCGCAAGGGAAATAGTTTCCAGGTCTCTCATTTCACCCACGAGGATGACATCGGGGTCTTCACGCAATGCAGACCTCAAGGCATTTGCAAAACTATGGGTATGCACTCCTAACTCTCTCTGGTTGATGAGCGATTTCTTTGATTCGTGGACAAATTCAATAGGGTCCTCGATGGTAATGATATGACATTTATCCCTGCGGTTTATAAGGTCTATCATAGCAGCCAGGGTGGTAGATTTGCCGCATCCCGTTGGTCCTGTTACAAGAACAAGCCCCTTGTCCTTCTCCGTTAGATCACCCAAAATCTTTGGCATACCGAGTTGCTCCAACGTTGGGATATCAGTCGGTATCGTCCTGAATACAATGGATTCTCCCCTGTTTTGCATAAAGGCATTTACCCTGAACCGTCCGATATTGGCCCATGCTATCGCAAAATCCAATTCGTGTTGCTCCTCGTAAACCTTTCTCTGGTGGTCCCGGAGAATATCATAGAGTACTTTATGTACGTCTTCTCTATTCAAGGGAGGCGAATCGATCTTTCTTATATCCCCATGGATACGTATTGTGGGCGGTTCTCCTGAACTCAGATGAATATCCGAAGCGCCTTCCTTTTTAGCGAATGAAAGAAGTTCCAAAATATCCATTATCGTCCACCAATAACGACGTTCTGTATACGAACATGGGGACCGCCATCGCTGACACGCAGAGGCGATTGTCCGCCTTTGCCGCATCCCCCAAGTCCACCATGAATTTTCAGGTCATTCCCGATAGCGTCAATGTTCATAAGCGTCTCAAATACATTGCCCGTAAGAACAACATCCCGCACCATTTCCTGTATTTTGCCATTTCTGATCATGTATGCTTCTTCTGCGCTAAAGGTAAACATCTCCATATTTGTCTGCCCGCCCAGGGCGCCAATGGCATAAATTCCATTATCGACTTCTGAAAGCATTTTTTCGAAGGAATAATCACGCGGCTCCATATAGGTGTTCGTCATACGCACAATGGGGCTGTGGGCATAACTAATCGCACGTGCATTACCGGTGGGTTTTTCATTCATCTTTGCTGCCGTTTCTCTTGAATGGAGCCGGTTGGTTAAAATACCATCTTTAATAAGATAGGTTTTCTGGGTTAGGGTGCCTTCATTGTCATATTTGTTATATCCAGCCTCGCCTGTCATGGAGCCGTCATCCACAATAGAAAGGGCGTCAATTCCAAATCGTTTACCCATAACCATAATTTCACGTAATTGCGCATTTTCATAAATAAAATCCGCCTCGCTCAAGTGTCCAAATGCCTCATGAACAAAAACACCGCAGAGTTTTGGATCTATAATAACGGTATACTTACCACCCGCAACCGGTTTTGCGGAAAGCAGGTCAACCGCACGTTTGACCACTTCCTCGCACTTCCCTTCAAGATTCTGGACATTACTAAAGCCCCGAAGGTCGCCCATAGATTGATATGACTGTTGAACATTCATGCCGTCCCTTGCCATTGCCATAAGTGAAATACCACAAAAGATAGTCTCCTGCACAATAAAACTTCCGTCTGTATTAGCAAAATATACCTTTCCATGAGAGTCTACGTACCGGACATTCGACGTTTGAATATTTCTTGAAAGGAGAATCATGTTGTTATATTTATGACAGATTGCCTGCTTGTCTGTTAAAGAAATGTCAGCAGGGTCAATGTCTACCTTCGTCTTTACATAGTCGGTAACTTTTGGAATCGGGGCCAACTGACTTTGTTGTGTTCCAACAAACCGCGCCTGTTCGCAGGCCATTTCCACGTACCTTGGAAGGTTTTCGATATCGTTAAAGGCAACAAACCCCCATCCCCCTTTAACCAGAGCCCTCACACACCCGCCAAAGGCGTTGTTTTCACCTATACTTTCGAGCTCTTTTCCAACGTATGCAATACCTGTGCTGACGCCTTCCTGTATGCGTATTTCGGCATAATCTGCCTTTGCCGATTTCAAGGCGTTTTTTATGATGGTTTCCATTGTTTATTCCTTCGAATCAAGAGTTTCATAAATTGAGTCCTTCTGTTACTTTCTGAATATACGATTTCTTTTCCATATTTCTTATCACCCGATTATTTTTCCAAACCCATCTTCATCAAGAACCTGGACATTATACTCCCTGGCCTTATTGAGCTTACTCCCTGGTTCCTCACCTGCAACAAGGTAATCGGTCTTTTTACTCACACTCGATGCTACACGACCGCCGAGGTTTTTAATAAGGGTCTCTATTTCTTTCCTTGAATATTTCTGTAGTGTACCGGTAATAACAAATGACTTTCCAGAGATTTTTGGATTCTTTACAGACTTTACGGCTGATAACTTCATCGTATTTACCCCGGCAGCCTTAAGTTTCCCGATAATCGCCCCGGTGTGCTTGTTCTGAAAAAACTCCACAATACTCGTGGCAACAACAGGCCCAATTTCATGAATGGTTTCCAACTCATCCGGGGTCGCATCTGCCAGTGTATCAAGGGAATCAAAACGCTCTGCAAGCACTTCTGCGGTATGAGAACCAACATTGTGGATACCAAGGGCGCATATCAGACGGTCTAAATCACGATTCTTGCCTGCCTCGATGGCCTTTATCAAATTCGATGATGATTTTTCTCCCATCCGTTCCAGATTCACCAGATCATCTTTCCTGATGTAAAAAAGGTCAGCATAATCTTTTACCAGCCCCTTGTCAACCAATTGCTCCACAAGAGCAGGACCGAGTCCCTCTATATCCATGGCGTCCCTGCTTGAAAAGTACTGAATACGCCGCTTTGCCTGAGCAAGACAGAACGGATTATGGCAACGCAGATAAACTTCCCGGTCGTCCCTGCATACCCGCTCTTTACATGCAGGACATGTCGATGGTTCTTCAAAAGGTCTTTCACATCCGGTCCGTTTTTCTTTCAATACATGCACAACCTGGGGAATAATCTCGCCTGCTTTTTGAACCAGTACATAATCGCCAACCCGTATATCCTTCCGCCTGATTTCATCGAAATTATGGAGCGTGGCACGGCTAACGGTTGTCCCTGCAAGAGGTACCGGCGTAAGATTGGCCACGGGTGTCAGCGTTCCGGTTTTGCCAACTTGAACAACAATCTCCTCGATTTGTGTCACGGCCTGTTCGGGTTGAAATTTATAAGAAACTACCCACCGTGGCGCCTTGCTGGTAGAACCCAGTTGTTCATGGAGAAGGAGAGAATTCACCTTTATTACCATTCCATCCACCATATATTCCAGTTCCCTGCGGCGGTTATTCCATTCGTTGCAATAGTGGATAACTTCATCAATATTTTTGCATAAATTCGTATGGGGATTTACCGGCAGCCCAAATCCAAAAATAACTTCCAGACACTGTATATGCGTCTGAAGTTCCAGTCCTTCATAATATCCAAGCGCATAGGCCAAAATACGTAAATGCCTTCGGGCTGTAATACGCGGGTCGAGGAGTTTCAGTGAACCTGCAGCGGCATTCCTGGGATTGGCAAACTGTGGTTCGCCCGCTTCTTCCCTTTCTTCATTGAGCCTTTGAAATTCTTTCACCGGCAAATAAATCTCACCTCGTATTTCAATGACAGGGGGGATTTTTTGTTTCCCGCCCTTAGTCTCCAGTTTTAAGGGAATTTGACGGATTGTTTTGAGATTAGCAGTAACATCGTCTCCCTTAAAACCGTCACCTCTGGTAGCCCCTTTCACAAAGATACCCTGTTCGTACCAGAGGGCAATTGCCACACCATCGATCTTCAACTCAACAACGTATTCAATATCCTGATGTCCCCCGATTCCCGCCATGCGTTTTACACGTTGGTCAAAATCCTGCAATTCCTTATCTGAATATGTATTATCAATGCTTAACATAGGAATCCTGTGGGCAACCGTAGGGAATTGAGTGAGTGGTTCACCGCCGACGCGTTGAGTTGGGGAATCCGGGGTAGTGAATTCAGGGTAGAGCTGTTCGAGACGCTGTAATTCTTTTACGAGTTTATCATACGCATAGTCTGTAATCTCTGGATTATTTTCTCCATAATACTTTCGATCATGGTATCGTATTGTGTCGCGGAGTTGTTCAATTTTTTTTTGGATAGTTGCTGTCATAGTCCAGGTTATTAAAGGGCATTTAACTTCAAACTCATGATGCAATTAAAATACTGCTAAATTGACACAGTATATCACATTTTATGTGACAGTCAATGTATTCTGTTTTAAACTTATAAATCACTTGACTTTATAATACATTTATTATAAATTTAATGAAATTAGGATTCCTGATGAAATTGCGGCAATTTTGCGAAAATTCAAGGTATCCTGCAGATAACGGAGTAGAATTTATGACTAAAGGAAATGAATCCAGGGAGTTTTTTGAGATTCTTAAAACTCAACCAAAAAAGGCTGATACCGTCCAAAATGAGGAAATTGTACCGCGTTCTGAACCTTTAGAGGAAAAGCAAGTTACGAAACCAAAAATAACAGGAGACCCGCTCGATTGGATAAAAAAAACAAGTACCAGCGAATCTCATTCTAAAGAGAAAGCAGATACACCGGTGACCGGAAAACCATTTTCTGGCACAACAAGAGCAGCGCCAACTCACCACAAAGGCGATGTAATAGTGAGGAAGGAAACGCTCATTATTGGCGCTATAGCTGTAACATTTCTATCGGTTGCATGCTTTTTTATGGGACATAAAATTGGGTACAATAAAGGCATCCTGAGTCATGATGAAGCGTGGTTAGAATCTATAGAATCACGGGAATCGAAAAAAAATACCTTCGCACAGAAGGCGGGAGAAATATCACAAAAGGCTATTGTCAAACCAGTTCAGCCAAAGATTGAAAAACCAGTTGAAAAACAACCGGAACAACCTAAAGCAGTTACAAAAGATACCATTAAAGACAAATGGACATTGCGAGTGGTTTCTTACAGAAATACCAAGGAGAACATGGAGAAGGCCAAAGAACTTGCTAAAATACTCCAGAACGGTTTAAGTCAAGCAGCGTTTGTTGTAAATACTGGTAAGGAATTATTTATTTGCATGGGCGAGTTTGATTCAAATGATAGCGCTGATTTAATCAATACGCAAAAAGCGCTCGCCGAATTCAAGTATGAAAACAAAAAACAGTTCGGCGGATGTTATCCCATTCGCATGAGATAATAAAATTATATAATTTTTAAATTGGTGAAGCAAGGCAATCCCTTGTCTTTACGGGTTATGTACATACGTTTAACAATGAGGAGAAGTCATGAGTATTAACAAAAGTTTAAGAACTAAAGGTAAATTGGCAAGACCAAGAAATGTATTTACAAGGACAGAGCGTATTAAAATCTTGAAGGAAGAGGGCAGGTGGAAACCAACGATGTCTGTCTATGGTATTCCTAAAGTAAAAGCTGCTAAGGTAAAACGAAAAGGCAAGTCAGAGAAGAAGGTTGCCAAGACAGAGGCAGCTGCAGCAACATCCGTGCCAGCAGCAGGCGGCACGTCGCCAGCAGGTAAGGAAAAGGCTAAGAAATAATGATTGCCTACAGGATGTCGCAACTCGACTCCTCGGGAATAAGGAAGGTCTTCGATTTAGCCCAAAAAATGCAGAATCCGGTGAACCTGAGTATTGGTCAGCCGGATTTTGATGTTCCTGAGGAGGTTAAAAAAGAAGCTGTTCAGGCTATTTATGAAGGCAAAAACAAATACACCGTAACGCAGGGTATACCTGAACTGAGAGAAACATTACTCAGACAACTCCAAAGCGAGCGTGGCGTAAACGCTGAAGGGATTATCATCACTTCCGGGGTTTCGGGGGCGTTAACCCTGGCCTTCATGGTATTGGTCAATCCGGAAGATGAGGTATTGATTCCGGATCCTTCATTCGTGAGTTATAAGCATCTCACCAATTTTTGCGGTGGAAAACCTATTTTGGTAGATACCTACCCGGACTTTAAACTAACTGCTGCGCATATTCAACCTCATATTACAAAAAAAACCAAGATGCTTATCATAAACAGCCCTGCAAACCCAACAGGGGCTATGTGTTCTGCACAGGAATTAAAAGAAATCGCAGAACTGGCAAAAATGCACAATCTCCTCGTTATTTCAGATGAGATCTACCATGATTATGATTATGGTCATACGTTTACAAGCATCGGACGCTATTATGAAAAGACCTTAATCCTGGATGGTTTCTCAAAATCATTTGCCATGACGGGGTGGAGAATGGGCTATGCTGCTGGCCCTGTCAGCATTATTAATGAGATGGTCAAACTACAACAATACACCTTCGTTTGTGCGCCTTCCTTTGCCCAGTATGCCGTTTCCAAATCGTTAAAAACTGACCTTAGCAAAAACATCGCTAGTTATAAGAAAAAAAGGGATATGATGTACGAGGGATTAAAAGACAAATACCATATCATAAAACCCGGTGGGGCATTTTATCTCTTTCCTCAGGTGCCCTGGGGTACTGATGAGGAATTTGTAACCGCCGCCATTCAAAAAAATCTACTCATTATTCCAGGCAGTGTCTTTTCCGAACGCCATACCCATTTCCGAATTTCCTATGCTGCAGGCGAAGAGACTATTAAACGGGGCGTAGATATCCTCAATAACCTTGCTGAACATTAAACTACCCCTGGTTCGGAATACTTCACTTGGTTAATTTGATCGTACAATGTGTCCTTTACTGCGTGTCTTGGCATCATTGCCCCTGTTTTACTGCCGTATATGGTCAGCGTATCAGTCATTCTTTCTACACCCAGCCATCAGCCATAGCGCCAAACTATTATGAAACGTATGTTTTCTTTTACGGCACACGAGAGACAAGAACACCTGCATGTAAAAAGAACCATCACGATAAATCAGCGACACCAGGCGAATAGCGTAAAAAAAACACGTCTTGAAGTTACCGGCAATGAATACTGATTTGCCAGTATCTCCCGGGGAAGAAAGAGGCGTGCCTTTCTCAGATTATCAAAAGGGTTAAAGAAGATTTGTAAACAATAAAGATTTGACCCCTTTTGACCTTCCTCCGCATTCCTGACAGGCGAGATGGCAGCAGATTCCTAGAATAATTTACCGCTCTTTTTCCTGTTATGAAATTCTCCCTGCCACGTTCCACCGGAAGCAATAGTAATCCACAGACGTTTATACTCCTCAGGCAGCGTCTCGCCTGATTTCAAAATCCGTGGGTTTTCCCCTATAATTTCTTCTTTCGTATAACCGGTAAGCTGACTAAATTTCGGATTGACATATTCAATATTACCGGCTGTATCAGTAATCATAATTACAACAGGACTTTGCTCTATCGCATGTAAAAGTTTGTGGATTTGCTCTTCTGCCTGTCTGCGTAAGATTTCTGCACGGTCAATATCATCTCCAACCGTTTTCGACATCCGCAATACAAAAACACCGATAATTGATGCAAATACTACCGTGTACATTGCTATTACAAGCGCCGGATTAAAATTCCATTTTAAGATAAAAAAGGCATCCATAAAGTTTTCAGCCAGAATAATAATGATCGTGGCTGGGAAAAAAATACGCATCAGGCGCGCGCGCGTTGATGTACCTGCAAAAAGTCGTACAGGCAAGCACTCAGAACCTGATGCCGCAATTAACGCGATACCTAAGCATACAAAGGCGCATGCCGTTGTGATCGCCATCGGTATTGTATTACCGCCATAAAGGATGGGTGTTCCATAAAGGTATCCAAGTATTACCACTAATCCTATGATCACCGTTATTACAGGGGGGCACGATGCAATATCACGTATAAATCTTCCATAGGAAGGTAACGCTAATAACAGGAGAGCAATACCCGCCAGGAGGAAATTTCCCCCGGTAATGGGTGACATGCAACCAACAGGAACTTTACCTAATACCCCGGAAGTATTTAGTATCATCTGGTCAATATTGAGGTCAATACGAATAAAATATTGGATAAGCGTCAGGATACTCAGCACTATGATGCACAGTGCTGAAAATGCAGAAAACCACTGGGAGAAACGACAGAGAGACCGGAAGGTAAGGATAAGAACGGAAATTCCAAGCAAGATGAAGACCGCAGCGGTGTTCGGCGCCATGGGGATATAATTCGGGCGTACGCTGGCTAAGAATTGCAGTCCCGATAACAAGCCCACAAAAGTGAGAATTCCTATGCAAATGGACATTCCGCAACTGATGTGTATAGTACGTACTAAATAATTATCATTTTTCATACATGCTTCCTCAGAAACGCGTAGTCCTTATCCAAGCATGATTTTTTGCAGAAAAAGATGAAGTCGATTGAAGTCCCGCTTTACAGGTTAAAATGGGGATGCGTAAAAATCCTAAATAACCAGAAAAATGGGCATTTCAGATAAGTGTAAAATCACGACAAAAGTATAGCAAAATACTTAGGGATAAGGAAACAGAAAATAGAGATGACTAAAGAGGTAGCAGCGGGAAGATAAAGAACGCCCAATGTTCACGGGCAGGAACATCCGGTACGAACGCAGTGGAGAGTGTGGCGAGCAATTATGGATAATAGGAGCGATCTATTCAACGAAATCAGTATTGTCGTAAGGCTGTGTTAACCCGACTTTCGCAATTCGCCTCCAAAAATTGTTATTTTTGGACATGTATCTCCTTGTAACCCTTGATGTTAAGGGGTTAATTTCCCAAAACGGCCTGTAATGCCGACTTTTTTTATGACCCCTTGAATTTACTGGCTTAGCAGGTTATCTACCCTCGAATTGCGAAGGTCAGGTTAAGTTACGGTGTGACGCTTGTGTTACCGAGAATCAAAACGCACACCGTGGACGTACATCTTGTTCTCACGGTGTTTTTCGCCAATTTTCTCTATGCCTCCACGCCCTCCGTGGTAAACAATTAATAATTTTAACAATCATGGGGGGAGTTAGAGTCACATCTCAACAGGTTGTCCGAGAATTCACTTTTTCGTGATTTCTCAAGTCATAAGTCCTTGTAAATCAATATCTGAATTTTTACGATTTTGCATTCTCGGACAACCTGTCAAATAATAAAATTGATGTTTATTGTTTTGAATATTATAATATTTTTTCAATTATCTCTGAAAGGGTTGCTTTTTGTCCAAAAAGACGACAAAAATCGACATTGGTCAGGATTACTAATTATTAATAAACAAAGATCATGAATGTTATTCCAAAACAGTATCGGTGGCAGCGACGGGTACAACGCCTTTTACACTCGAAACCCCAGCAGACCATTCGATGGTTCACGTCTGCATTCTTATCATCCCTGAAAAAAAAGAGGGAAGCATTTCCCATTACCGTATCGATAGAAACAACCAATGAATGCAATATGGCATGCTCTACTTGTCCACAACCCTTTCTTTCCGGCGGGAAAGGGTATATGAGTATGGATTTGTCTAAAAAAATTATAGACGAGTGTAGTGAGCAGCCTTCTCTCACCAATATTGTTTTTACAGGATTTGGTGAACCTCTTTTGCACCCACAATTGATTGATATGAGTCGTTATGCCCAAACCAGGGGAATACCCTATACGAAAATGTATACAAACTGTGTCCTTTTAAATAAAGAAAATACAGAGAAACTCATCCGGGAATCCGGATTTGACGAGATTACGTTCTCATTGAATGCGCCAACGCAGGAACTCTATAAGAGAATGAAAAATAGTTCCTCTTATCAGGCAGAAGTGGAAAATATTGAGTACTTTTTAAAAAGAAGAAAGTGCCTTAAAGCACACAAACCATTTGTAAATCTTCAGTTATTGAAATTCAATAATGTTTCCCTCCATACAAAAGGATTTATAGAAAAGTGGATGCCCTTGTTAAAATCCGGGGATTGTATTACCGTGAAAAGTTCTCATTCATTTGCTGGACAAGTCGATGAGCCAGGAGTTGGAGACGTATTTGATTATCGCGAGAGATTGCCCTGTAGTCTACTATGGAACTATCTTTTTGTTTCTTGGAATGGGGATGTTACCCCGTGTTGCGTTGACCCATTTAAAAAACTTATGATCGGCAACATACTTGATTCTTCGTTGGGTGAATTGTGGCAATCACCGGAAATGATACGGATGCGTAAAATGCATCGGGAGAAGAACTACCATCTATTACCACTTTGTGATGATTGTGAAACCTGGCAATATTTTCTTTAGAGGAAACAAAGGGGCAAAGATAGTGCTTGAAAATACGCTGAATAATTATAAAAACCGAAGTCTCTTATTGATTCTTATCTAACAAGGGTATTGCAGAAGGTAGATTTTTGCTGCGCGAAAATCGTTTGCAGAATTCAGATTACAAATTTCCTAATTTCCACAAGGGTTGACTCGCTCTCCTTTGAATGTAATAACGATTGGGTCGCCAATCGGTTCCGCATCGGGATCAAATGGATTCACACCGGCACCGTAAGGAATCAGGCTAATGCTCCCTTCGATATGCTGAAACTGATTATCAAATACCACGTCATACCTGGCCAATGTTGTTCCCCCTAAAGAGGTGTCGGTTGGAAAACGGAAGTTAAGTACTGTTGCAGTAATCTTCCGGCAACCGGTGCGCCTCCATGCGCCCTGTTGGTCGCTGAATGAAGCACTGCTAATGACAAGACCCTTTGATTGGGACGAGTCAACACCGAACACGTTACCGTCCGCGGTGATGGTTAAAATGCGAAATGACCCGGAACTCTGTTCCAAAAAGTATACGCCCGCAATACGCTTACTAAAGGACTGTCCGCAGTTATTGGCCTCCACCTTGACCGACGGCAGGATACATGCCGGAAAAACAGATACAACAAGAAGTGCAAACACGGAAAAAATTTTGTGGTGTTTCACTACCTATCTCCTTTCCTTGTTAATTATGCTTATAATACATGCCAAGCACAATATTCATGGTATTGTGGAAATTGTTGCTCGTATTCTCGGACAACCTGTAAAGAATTGACCCCTTCCACCCTCTTGCTTTGTTTTTAACTTTACTAAAAAACTTGCAATCTTCTTCGTTGTTGCTATACTGAACACCTCATGGGGAAAAGCAATTTCCTATCATCTCGTTTTCAATGATAATATTGACGTAGTGCTTAATGTTCCAGACAAAGCCCACGTACTTCCATCAAAAACATATACCTTTCCACTAGAATTTACGCCAGCATATAATTTCCCACGATAAATCTCAAGAGAACGTACTTGTGTTTCCATAAATATATTCGATTCCAACCAGATAATCCCATCATCAGATACAAAAATCCTGTTATTATCTGTTCCTGCATATAATTTTCCATTATAAACTTTTAATGTATAAACTTCGGTAGCCGCACCAAATGGTGTAAATATTGACCATGTTGCCCCATCAAAAACACCTAATTGCGCACCATCCGTTCCCGCATAAAGTTTATTATCAAAAACTTCTAAACATTTAACAACAGGATCGGGTGCAAAATCTTTTGATAAAGACCAAGCTATGCCATTGTAAACATACACCTGACCACTTACATCAACAACATAATTACCTTCTGTTGCAGCATAAAGTTTCCCATTGTAAACTTTTAATGCCCTCACGCTACGTGTATTTGGAAGTGCTGTGTGACTTATCCACGATACCCCATCAAATTTATTAATATGAAAAATCCTAGGGGACATACCAACACCTGAATATAAAGCACCATTAAATTCTTCAAATGTAAAACAGAATCCTTCGCCACCCACCGAACTAATTGATAAAGACCACAAAACACCATCATCAGTAACAAATACCTGTCCACCTGGCCAAGTACCTGCATATAATTTGTTTTGAAATACTCCTAATGAATATATTTGCGTTGCAGCAGGCAGAGTTACATTAAAAACCCATGTCGTCCCATCAAAATCGAAAATCCTTCCTCGTGTAACACCGCCTGCAAATAATTTGGTTGGTAACATATTTTTTCCTACAACAGCATTTGATTCACTACCCAGCGTTCCTTCAAACACCAGGATATATCGGTTATCTTCACCCAAATCAGTTGGCTCTGTGAAATTTAATTCATTGCTGGAACTTCCTGCCTCTAATACAATAGACCACGAGCCATCTGAAACTGATTTCCGGGTGTCATCAGATGCGTCATAGTAAAGGGTAAATGTCCCATCCATATCTTCAGATGAATTATTTGTTATGGTAATACTATTTGAATTAGAGTTTCGAACGACTTTTAACTCTCCCCTGAAAAAATAGTTCAATAGCCCTGCAGAATAGCCTACAGCCTTTGGGATTAACTGCGTAGCGTAGTCTTCATGGCATTTCTCATCACGATAGAACGTGCTGTAATAGAGGCTTCCTTCTCCAAAAATGTAATATGTTAAGTCTGTCAGGTAACTTGGTGCTATGAAATGGTCTATAGTTTCCCCATCAGCGACCTTGCTTATCCACGTATTTGTATATTCGTTTCCATCCTCATCAATTATTGTCTCAGGAGGTTTTGTCCCGGATATATATGCATCCAGATCTGTGCTCGATCTTTTGGGATAAGGGAAATAGTGTTCATCTCCGGCTGAATATCTTTCTGCTGCAAAGATTGTATCATCGCTGAAAAAGTCTGCGTTTGTATACTCAGCTAATCCTTGTAAAAGGCTTGTAGACGGGGACGACCCGTCATACTGATCTGCATCGATTAATTGTGTAATGGGCACGAGGCCGTTATGGGAAGTATCGAAAGAAACACTCGGTAAAACCGGATTTGCCGCAAGGGAATTAATTACGGTCGGATTTTTACTTGCCCATGTCTCCAAATAGTAACTGCCGTATAGGTTCCTTTCAAGAAGGGAATCTACTATGTGTGAATCGTTCCTCACATGATCAGGCTGGGCTATGTCTTCTATAAGATGCATCTGATGACCCAAGCCTCTGAAGGTCTTGGCAAAATAGACATCCCGATCTTCTTTAGCAAGAGCGACCTCTGTTCCTGAGAGGTTGCGTCCAGTTAAGGCAATATGGTAGTATTCCCGCACTTTCTTCCAAGACCAGTCGCCTTCAGGGAAAGATGATTGATAATTCCCATCCTGCGCCCAAATGATGGCGGATTCTGTTGAAAAGGGCACGAGATCAGTTAGTCCCGCGCTAGACCAAGCCTTAAGTGGATCGTGAAAATGGTTGTTGTACCTAGCGTAATTAACTACGGCCTCCCAATAATTGCCAGAGTCTTCAAGAATCGCGCCTTCACGTAGCCATTTTTTTACAGTTTTTTCACTGCTCCATTTGAATGTTTCATCGAGTCCTCGATTAAATCCGAGGTTACTTAAATAATCACCTTTACTCTTATCTAACACAGAGCTTTGAGCAGCATATTCTGACATATCCGCATGTGTTACTTTATCATTCCACGCGAATACCTCATGGGTATAACTGAAAATATGAAGAATAATCAGTAAATTAGCAATGAAAGTTACTTCTCTCATTCCTTAATCTCCGAGTTCAATAGGTTTCAATCCTATTTCGATTCTTTCTTTATTTATCTCTTTATTCATTTGTCTCATTTTGTCCTCAGGTATTGAAGGAGTTGATGGTGTCCCCCTCTTCTTCCTCTCCTCTATCGTTAACATTTTCATTGGTATAATAGCCTTACCAGCTTCAAATTTGATTTTTTTGCTTGAATCATAGACTTCTCTTAATATTTTCAATTTCTTAACAGGATCGTAGTTTTCTTCATATCCCTTATACCCCCAGTTCTTAAGCCCATCCCATGGCGATGCTACATGATCATATCCAGCCTTAAATATCATTACATCCATCGGGATGACATTGGTTATTACTCTTAAACCGAGTCCGGGAATAGAAAATTCACCGTTTTTATCCGTAATTGTTTCTTTTGCATCATAAAATTTGTGAACAGCGCCTGCTGGGGTGGGATATTCCCTATACCACACTCCAAGCACAACCACCCCTTCTAAGGGTTCGCGTGTTTCTGCGTCTACGACCTTGCCCCGATAAGGCCCGTCGTAACGGACTGCATAAACACAGCCGAAAGTGGAAATTATAATTATTAAAAGAAAAGATAGGATTACGCCAGTTCGTATCACAACTGCCTCCGATATTCCTTGTTTCTTATATGGTCATGCTTGGCCATGCCCTGATAAAATCCATTTTAGAACCTGACAATTTTCCACATACCGCTTGCATCCTTTGCAAAGTAGATATGGTAAGTAACTGTAATTGTTTGATCGGCATAAGATTTATCTTTATTTATACGATATTTTGCAGTGTTGTCCTTAACAGAGACGAGTTGAATCTCCGCCATATCCTGTGCAACTTGCGGCATCTGTGCGCTTAAATTGGTAAACAGATTTCTATATAATTGTTGGTAGTCTTCCGCAAAGTAACTCAATGCACCTTCTATATCCCCATTTTCCAGCGCTGCCTTCATTCCCGTCCACTTACCTTTGAGAAGTGCATCCATCGCGTCTTTTGAAAGGACGTTAATTACTGTGGTTTCTGTATATGTGTTTCCTGTACTGTCTTCTATTGTTACCGTAGGATAATACATACCTTGTGTATTGTATACGTGGGTTATACCTTCATCTGTTGTCTGTTCTGTGTCTGTTGTCCCATCCCCATCAAAGTCTATCCTATAAGCTGTTATCGTGCCGCTGATGCTGGTTTCGATGCCGAAGGTTGTGCTGAGCGGCGCTATCCCGCTTCTTGGCGTGACAGATATCGTGATAGGCTGCTTTATGGTATCTGTGTGTATGGTAATGCTCTCCTGGGCTGTGTTGCCGTTTACATCTACCGCTTCAACTGTAATTGTGTTGTCTCCCGATGTCA
>JAXMAC010000044.1:20082-25982 GCA_046350595.1 Candidatus Brocadiaceae bacterium
CCGATGTCATTCGTTGCAGTCTTTATCGTGCCTTTGACCACTGTATAAGCCTTGTTTACGGTCTCACCATCCTGGGGTTCTGTAATAACTATTTCTGACCCTGTCTCTGTCTTGAAGCTCCATGTATAGTCCTCTGTAAGGGCGTTTCCTGCAAGGTCTTTTACGCCATCATTGCCGGATTTAATTATGACTGTGTAAGTTGTATTGTGACTGAGGTTATCCAAGGGTGTGAATGTGGCTGAATTGCCGTTGTTTGTTACACTTCCAGAGATAGCACATGATGTTTCGCTGTTTAATGAGAAGGTTGTAGTTGTTATCGTTGAGGCGTCTATCTCTTCGCTGAATGTGGCGGTTATGGTTGTATTGACAAGTACGCCAGTATCATTGTCAACAGGTGTTGTAGATGTTACAGCAGGCGGTGTGGTATCGAGGGTTACAGTGATGGTTGCAGTGCCTGTATTACCTGCTGCGTCTGTGGCTGTGGCAGTAATGGTGTTTTGTCCTTCGGTTAGTTGTATGTCTGATGTATAGGTCTCTCCTGTAAGTCCTGCGCTTGTGCCATTAATCGTTACCGATTTTATCCAGCTTATGGAGTCTGAGGCGTTTCCGGTTACTGTTACGGATGGCGTATTGAGGAGGGCGTTGTCTTCGGGAGAGGTGATGGTGATATCAGGGAGTATCTCGTCAGTGCCTTCCAGCACAACAGTCAATGCGCCTCCGGGGCGACCTCTGATCTCTACCTGTAATTCATTGCTGGCGCTAACATTGACCCCTTTTTTTAAGATGGATACCTGCTGGTTGAAATCGTTTGTATCGAAGATTGTTGTGCCGTTTAATGTAACGACCGCGCTGGAAACCCTCTTGTATTCAGAGTTTGTTCCACCGTTATAAATGTATAATGTGTAAGTTGTATCAGGGTTCTTAATGGTAAAAGAAACCGTCTCCACGACCGGCTTGCCGGTTTTTCTTATAAATGTCTCAGGGCTAAAGGCGGTGAAGGTTGATGCGTGGGAGAGTGAAGAGATTAAAGAAATAATGCAGAGGCTTATTGTTAACAGACTCGTGTTTATCATATTTTTACCCATTCCAATACACATAAGTATAAATTCCGAAACCGCCTTGTGTATACTTCACAACTGAAAATATTAATAAAATACGTACAGGAGAAAACAAAACAGGGTTACCCTGACAGGCTGTCCGAGAATTCAATGACAATCTTAAACATATACTATATACTGTCTAATATTAATATGGTTAATCAATATATAGTATGGCATCTAGTACTCAAAGCAATTCTCGGACAACCTGTTGATTAGTGATTTAATATTTTCTAATCGTTTATTAATTTCATCTTCTTTAGATATCTTTGATTTCATAATAGTTACTCGCCGACTTATAGAAGAATAACCAAGACCAAACAAATTACCGATTTCCTCGTTATTATACCAACCCGTACTCCATAAAAGATATATTAATAAAATCCATCGAGTTTTATCTGAATCGCATATCCGTGATTGTAAGAAATCATTTATATTGCATTTTAATATCTTTGCCGCTTTTTCCAAGATGGTTTTGGGGTTGGTATCTCTTAAAACCTGTCAGTTTTTGGGGAAATCTCAACATCGGTTGACAAATATTTGGACTTGATACGGTCAAGAAACTTCTGTGATCCCAAAAAAGATCAAAAGGAAAATCTTCCCATATCCTTTTTTCTTCCTTTTGAATATCCTTGAACCATATCTCTATATGCCTTGTTCTTATCTTTTTTATCAAAATGAGAAAGAATAAGTGTGTAACCACTCTGGTGATTTTTTGCCATAGGCATACACTGAATAACTGCTCCATGGATAATCTACTAATCGCCTGACTATTCCGTTCTGCGGATTCCTGTGGATACAAGGTGAGGAAAGAAGCATCAGGTATTCATCATTTTCAACAAGAAAGTTTTTGAATCTTCCTTGAAAAAGGTGTCCATTTCGCTTGTTTTATAGCATGGCAATTTATAAAAGGGCATGTACTTCCAAACCATACGTATGTCTTTAGAAATATTGGCCACATGCTTTGAGGAGCAATGGTAGGGTTATTCATGAGAACATAGGCATAAACCTCAATCTCAAACCTTTCCAGATATCTTTCCAAAATCTCTAGAATGAAATATGGTCATCATTATCAGTAAAAATGTTCTCTGCTCGTTTCCGTGACAAGATGTGATAGTATGCTCCCTCACTCCTATACGCCATTGTCTTGACATGGCAGATAAGGCAGCAAAATGGGCTCTTATCTCATATTTCCTGTCAAATAAATTCTAAAATATTTTCGCTGAATAGTTACCGATTTTGAAGATATTATAAAATTCCTGTAAAAAGTCACGAGTGTGTCCTGATGTATTATCCTTCCTTTTGAGGAAGGCAAAGGGAGCATATCGTTGACAAATCTGCTTCAACTCTTTTGATAATCTAAGAAAGATGCTTGTCTCCTTTCAGTCTTTCTCATAATCATTTTCTCCCCAGGTTTACAGTACTATAGTCCACTCCCATCATTTCTCCTATCTCAGATCCGCTTAGTCCACCAGCCCGATACAGCAAGTCCATGGCTTATACATCTTCTGTCTTTTACCAAGACCAAATTTTAACGATGTCGAGAAGCCAAGCGCTTAGCTGAAACTTTTCAGAGGTTTTTCTATGGCAAGAAGTGGGGTTCGTCTCTTATGGCATTCAGGCACTCAACCAAAGATAATCCAGTATAAATTTCCCACCACTTTTCTGTGTGCCTCATGTATGCAAGATTAAAGCGTTCATTTCCAATATATTCCAGACGAGCAAACTTTACCTCAAAAAATGGCGAAATGGCATTCGGGGCGGGACTGGCATACTTCGCACAAAAATAAAAATAGCTTTGATGCCATTTTGAATAAATGTCTACGATGTAGTTAAAATGCTCGTTTCCAGATGTAGGTCTGACGTGCTTCGGTTTTAGAACGGTCTCAATGAAATCGCTAGCCTTTGCCTCAACATTTGCTTTAACGGTATCTGGCACTTGGAGCTTCGATTGTTTTGATGGGCTGAAGACCCACGTTTTCCCTCTTTTTAGCATGGCTTCCTCCTATTTTGGGTGTGCAGTAATCAATCTTGGTGTTGTAGACTGTTTTTCTATTACCCAAACAGTCCTTACGTATGGATTGCGGCTATCCGGTGTTTCTAACAATCCATCTTCACTATAACGTGTGCCATATTCAGATTCAACAATTTTTGTTACATTATGGGTTGCGCCATGTTTGCGCAAAGATTCTGCTAATATTTTTTCAATATTTTCCATATAAACAGATAACAGTCCAGCCGTTCTTGTCATGCAGTCCCCATTATATCGATTATGTTTAATCCTTCTGTTGAAGAATGTGCGCTCTGCTAAGAGACGTTCAGCAGGCTGTCAAGTCCTGCTATCTTAAACACCTTCATGATCTCGGGACCGGTATTGATAATCGAGAAGTTCCCTTGCGTAATATCCCTCGTAGCGCTTTTACAGAGACGGAGAAACGAGGACGATATGTAGTCGACATCTTTCAGATCGAAACATATCCTGAGTTCTTTCGCTATCACCCCGGAACTCAACACATTATCAAATTCTTTCTTAAATGCCTCCATTGCCCCGTTGCTTCTTATGGTATCCATTCTTCCCGTGAACTTGCACCTGACGATCTTCTCTGCCGGATCAAACACGAAACTGAAACCTTCCATCTTTCACCCCTTATTAATATTTTCATAAGTTTTTATTGTATTCAGCCAATATTAGTTCACTGGTTAAGCTTTCATCAAGATATTTTTCCTTCTGGAACCTGGATCATTTCTCGTTGCTCCGCCTGCGGCATATCCTTTTGATATTCATCAGGTGACGGGCGGTAATATTTTCGGTGGTAATATTTTTCCCCCATGTGCCGCATCCGAGAGTAAAGGAGGTATTGAGTCTGTTGAATATACCTCCGACAGCCCCCTGGGAAGAAGGGGTGTTTACGACTATCCTGCCTGCGTTCATGAGCATCGCAAATTGCTTAATTCTCTCATCATTATTAGCATATATGCTGACGGTATGTCCGAGACCTCCAAGGTAGTTGAGGTCTATGCATAGCTTTATGGCGCTGTTGAAGTCTTCCTTCTCATAGAATGCAAGAATAGGGGCAAGTATTTCCCCTGAAAGCGGGTATTCAGAACCCACGCCGTCTAATTCAGCCATGAGTATCCTGGTATCGGCAGGCGGTGTAATGCCTGCCAGTCTTGCTATTTTGCTGACAGGTTGCCCGACCACTATAGCGCTCATGAGCCGGGTTTTAGGGTCAACTGCAATATCTTCGATTTTCCTGATTTCTTCGCGGTTCATAAAATAGCACCCCTGTCTTACGAACTCATCCTTCACCCTGCCGGCAATCTTTTTTTCTACTACAACAGCCTGCTCGCTTGCGCAGACAGTCCCGTTATCGAATGTCTTTGAAATAATTACATTCTCGACCGCAAAGGGTATGTCGGCGCTCTCATCAATAAAGACAGGCACATTGCCGGGTCCAACTCCAAGGGCTGGTGTTCCCGAACTGTATGCAGCCTTTACGAGTCCTGGACCTCCTGTGGCGAGAATCAGGGCAATATCCTTATGTCTCATGAGTGCCTGTGTAAGTTCCCTGTCGGGAGACTCTATCCACTGGATACAGTCCTCGGGTGCATCTGCCGAAAGTGCTGCCTCATAGCAGATTTTCGCAGTTTCTGCACAACATCCCACTGCCTTGGAGTGCGGGCTGATAATAATAGGGTTCCTCGTCTTCATGGCAATCATGATCTTAAAGAGAGTCGTGGATGTAGGATTTGTAATTGGAATTATCCCTAATATAGGCCCAAGCGGCTGCGCTATTTCGGTAATCCCGGTTGTGTCGTCTTCAGAAATAATCCCGACAGTTTTTTCATTCCCGATATTTTCATAAACAATCTGCGTTGCGAGCACATTTTTCAAGACCTTGTGTTCCCACACGCCGAGGCATGTCTCTTCATGCGCCATCTTTGCGAGTTTAACCCTGTTGTTAAATCCTGCCTCAAAAACAGCCTTAACGATGCGGTCGGTATGCTGCTGGTCGAACATCTCAAAAATTCCAGCAGCCATGCAGGCTCGTTTCAGAATTTCATCGGCCTGCTTTAATAGGTCAGACATCGGTATCCTCCTTGCCGTCAAATTTTATTGCGAATAGAGTTTTGAAGAATTATTGACCTGGTTTTTTTCTCACACCGCCATTACGACAGGTCTACATAGTAAACGGCAAAATTAAACATACATCAAGAAGCAACACAAGTGCACCCATTTTTTATTGCTGATGCAAATCGTATCCTGCCGTGTCATTCACTGTGATCTGAACTCAGGGTGACCGGGCAAGTTCAGGCTAAGGGCACGAGATGATTTTAACTTCGCGCGGTTTGCTCCAGACGCAGTTAACTTTTGTTTGGACGGTTGCGGTCTCCCTCCCCGCGAGGCAGGCGGGGATGATCACGGTGACCTTCTTCCGTCGCACCTTCTGCACGTAAGCCTCTAGCTCGTCAAAGAATACGCGGTTTTCCCTGCAGTTTGGTTTCTGTGCATGGTCCCCTCCTCTTATTTTAGATTAATTTGCAATATAGCACGATAACATTTATCACTTCAAATGTTCTTAAAGAAAATAGGGGTCATGACAAATCGGCTTTGACTCTTTTGATAATCTGAGAAAGATGTTTGTTGTCTTTCATATATTCATGTAATCGTTTTCTCCCTTGGCTCACAGTACTATAGTCTACCCCCATCATTTCCCCTGTCTCGGTCCAGCTTAGTCCACCAACCCGATACAACAAGTCCATGGCTATTTGCCTTATTATACATCTTCTGTTTTTCACCAA
>JAXMAC010000045.1:0-24828 GCA_046350595.1 Candidatus Brocadiaceae bacterium
TGCCTAATCCACGCCGCCAGCGTTCGTTCTGAGCCAAGATCATACCCTTCACAAATAATTATAAAGGTGACAGGCTATACGCCTGACAATCTTAACTTTTTTACTACTACCTCAAAATTGACTTTTGAGCTTTTTACTACTCGCACGCATTTGACTTCTAAATTTTAAAAGAACAAATTCACTTCACATCAGAGATTTATAAATATATCATAATTTTCGTATAAATCAAGAGAAAATTAAAATTATTTTTTTCTTCACTATTTTCTTTTTCTCTCTCAATCAATTACTTAGGTAATTATACTTTTTAACACCTTAAAAGCAAGCACAAAAACGTATTTTTACAAAAGCACTTATCTAACCGAATAATAAACACTTACATTAGCATCTATAAAATAATTAGAAAAATAATTGTAAAAGCGTAAACTTTCGAATAGCAGCAATAAGCGTGTTTATAGCTGAGATAGATAAGGCAGGGGCTGGAAGTTTTACTTTATTTTTTTTATTTTAACAAACCGCAATGATATCTGTTGCTTTTTTTTCTCTATTATTTACACTGAGAAGCGTTTTACAATTTATAATGTTATGAATAAAAAAACAGGAGTACATAATTAATGTTAATGTTTGTTTTAAAAAAACTTATTTCACAACTGTTCTACCCGGTTCCTTTATGTTTAGAAATTCTTGTTGTTGGGGTGATACTCCTTCTCTTTACCAGAAAACAAAGGGCTGGCAAATCGGCGATTCTTGCCGGTGTGGTTCTGTTTGCGATTATGAGCTACGCGACCATTCCAAACATGCTGTTAAAGCCGTTAGAGTATCGTTATCCGCCTATTGGAATAGCTAACCCAGCAATTGACACCCCTTTACCACCGGTTAAATGGATTGTCGCCCTGGGTGGAGGGCATACATCCGATCCAAAAGTTCCAATAACCAGCCAGGTATCAGGGGCTTCCCTTGTCCGTCTCGTTGAAGCAATCCGGTTACATAAAAAAATACCGGGAAGTAAATTAATCCTCTCGGGGGGAAGGGTATTCGATCCCACCCCGGAGGCAGAAATCATGGCCGAGGTTGCAAGGGTTATTGGTGTTCATAATGAAGACTTGATTCTGGAATCGGATTCAAAAGACACGAACGACCAGGCACGACTTATTCAACCAATTGTCGGAAACGACCTGTTTCTTCTTGTTACCTCAGCCGCACACATGCCACGTTCAATAGCCCTGTTTGAAAGTCTGGGGATGCATCCTATTGCAGCCCCTACAGGTTACCTAACGAATGAAGGCCAGAGTTTAAACCCTGATAAATTATTCCCCGGCACTGAAGGCATTGTTAAAACAGAATGTGCTTTACATGAATACCTGGGACGCATTTGGGCAAAGTTAAGAGGATGGATATAATCCTTTTACTATAGGCTTGCTCAATAAAAACTCAGTTTTACCCCTTCAATACGAGAGGTAAAACGTCGGGTTGGTTAATTTTACTACTGTTATGCTACTCGCTCCAGGTAATATCCGTTTCAACCATTTTAGTTTTGTTCATTTGATGAAATATGCGATAAAGTATTGGTAAAACAATCAAAGTAAGCATCGTCGATGACAGAATACCACCAATTACTACCGTGGCAAGGGGACGCTGTACTTCCGCACCCGTCCCTGTAGCCATGGCCATCGGAAGAAACCCTAAAGAAGCGACGAGGGCAGTCATCAATACCGGGCGCAGACGCGTAATTGCACCGTGAAGGATCGCCTTGTCCAATGGATTGCCTTCTGAACGTAGTTTATTGATAAATGAAATCATGACAAGCCCGTTTAACACTGCTACACCGGAGAGTGCAATGAATCCAACACCTGCCGAAATCGATAGGGGAATTCCCCTGAGCCAGAGTGCCATAACCCCTCCACTAAGAGCAAGGGGAACGCCAGTGAAGACCAAAAGTGCATCTTTAATAGTTCCAAATGTTGTGTAGAGCAAGAAAAAGATCATTAAGAGTGCGATAGGAGTAACAATTTGGAGACGTTTCTTGGCCGATATCATCTGCTCAAACTGTCCACCCCAGGACACCCAGTAGTTAGCCGGCATAGTAACATCCTGTTTGATCTTCTTTTCTGCCTCTTTTACAAACGAACCTATGTCACGGCCGCGCACGTTTGCCGTTACAACAACCCGTCGCTTGCCGTTTTCTCTGCTGATTTGATTTGGACCCGGTTTAATGTTAAAATCTGCAATGGATCCAAGCGTTATGTAACTAGGTCGTTTGCTTTCCTTAGAATGTGCTGCTAATAATACACCCGTATTCAATCCACCCCAACTCTCTGGTAATGGAATCGGTAATCTCTTGAGTGCCCCCACATTACTGCGCATATCCTCTGGCAGGCGTACCAGGAGTTCAAATCTTCGGTCACCCTCAAAAACTTGACCGGCACTCTTGCCTCCGATCGCAATTTCGATTACCTCCTGCACATCGGAGATGTTAAGGCCGTATCGTGCCATTTCTTTGCGATTCATCTGAACAGTCAGAACCGGTAGCCCTGTCACCTGCTCTACTTTGACATCCGATGCCCCGGGTATCTTCTCAAGAACCCTGACGATTTTCTCCCCGGTTTCAAGCAGTACATCCATGTTATCGCCAAATACCTTCACCGCCACATCGCTTCTCACCCCTGCGATAAGCTCATTGAAGCGCATCTGGATCGGCTGGGTAAATTCATAGTTGTTTCCAGGAACCTTTTTCAGATTCTCCTCAAGCTCGCGTACCAAATCTGCTTTTGGTCTATGTGGATTTGGCCAGTCCGGCCTGGGTTTTAGCATTACAAAGGTATCGGCAACACTTGGCGGCATAGGGTCGGTTGCGATCTCGGCGGTTCCTAACTTGGAAAAAACGTTATCCACTTCGGGGAATTCTTTTATCTTCTCCTCAAGGGTATGCTGCATTTCCACTGCCTGTGATAAGCTTGTTCCCGGGATGCGGAGGGCGTGGACTGCTATATCGCCTTCATCCAGACTCGGTATGAATTCACTTCCCATCCGTGTCACTAAAAGTCCACTCAGGACAACAATCACGCTTGCTATTGTTATAACAAATCCTCGATTATTCATGGCCAGATTTAAAACAGGAATGTAGGTTTTCTTAGCCCACCGCACGAAAAAGTTTTCCTTTTCGGATAGTTTTCCGGAAAAGAACAACGCTACAGCGGCGGGAATAAACGTCACAGAAAGGACCATAGCACTGAATAAGGCAACGATCACGGTAAATGCCATGGGATAAAACATCTTCCCCTCAACCCCTGTCAGGCTCAGGATTGGTAAATAAACGATCATGATAATCAATTCACCAAACATGGTCGCTTTTCTCACTTCCTTTGATGCCTCAAAAACAACCGCGAACCGTTCCTGACGTGTTAATAGCCGTCCAAGCCGATGTTGTTCCTCTGACAACCTGCGAATGCAATTCTCAACAGCAATTACAGCACCATCAACGATAATTCCAAAGTCGAGTGCTCCAAGACTCATGAGGTTTGCGCTCACCTTGTTGCTTACCATCCCGGTAACAGAAAATAACATGGATAATGGTATAATAAAAGCCGTAATAAGGGCCGCCCGTATATTCCCCAAAAAGAGGAATAGAATAGCAATTACCAGAAGGGCGCCTTCGGCCAGATTCTTCTTTACGGTATGTATTGTTTTATCTACAAGGGTGGTGCGGTCATAGACCGTTTTAGCTACCACACCCGCCGGTAGTGTACGATTCACGTCAACCATCTTATCAGCCACCTTTCTGGATACCGTTCGGCTATTTTCGCCCATAAGCATAAAGACCGTACCCAGGACAACCTCTTTCCCATTTTCCGTTGCAGCACCGGTACGGAGTTCTTTCCCCAATAAAACCTCTGCTACATCTTTAATGTAAATGGGCACCCCTTTGTAATTTCCTATGATAATCTGCCGGATATCATCAATGTCGACCACCTGCCCGGCGGCCCTAATCAAATACTGTTCTCCGCTGTGTTCAATATACCCCGCACCTACATTGGCATTGTTTCTGGCAAGGGCCTGAAGAACGTCATGAAACGACAACCCGTAGGCAATCAGTTTGTCAGGATATGGAGTTACATGATATTGTTTCTCGTAACCGCCAATGGTATTTATTTCGGTGACACCTGGAATATTGCGAAGTTGGGGTCTAATAACCCAGTCTTGAATAGTTCTCAAATCAACGGATGTATAAGGTGTTCCGTCCGGTTTTATGGTACCTGCCTTAGACTCAACGGTCCACATAAAGATCTCGCCAAGACCCGTAGTAATCGGCCCCATAATCGGGTCAACACCGGGCGGTAGTTTCCCTTTTATTTCCTGGATACGTTGGTTAATCAATTGTCGGGCAAAGTAGATATCCGTTCCATCCTGGAAAATGACCGTTACCTGTGAGAGTCCATAACGTGAGAGCGAACGTGTTTCTACCAGACCAGTTAAACCAGCTATTGCTGTTTCTATGGGAAATGTAATACGTTGCTCAACCTCAAACGGAGAGTATCCGGGTGCCTCTGTATTGATCTGAACCTGGACGTTGGTGATGTCGGGTACGGCATCAATGGGAAGTTTTTGATAGTTGTATACGCCCAAAGCTGCAACTGCCATTGTTACAATAAGGATTACCCACCGGTGGTGGATTGATAATTTTAGAATTCGTTCAAGCATACTTCACCTTCTTTTCTTAAAAGTTCAGATCACCACAAAGCACTTTGCATAAATCCGAAATCCGAAACAAGATGTTTTTATTTACTTTTTTGAGTTATTACTCCAAAGATATTCACCAATTCCGCAACTTCTTGAACTAACTGTTCACGTTCTTTCCCAAGTTCATCATTAGTTAATGATCATGCGTTGCCCCTGCTTTGCCAAGTTCTGCCTTGAGAATGAAACTGTTTCGTGCAACATACCTTTCTCCAGGGAAAAGACCGTGTAATACCTCTACCCACCGTCCATCGCTTCTTCCTAACTCTAAGGGACGGACCTCATACAAGTTACCATATTGTACAAACACGACAGACCAATCACGGAATGTTTGTATTGCATCGACAGGTACCGCCACCGGTACCAATACCTCTTCCTGAATAATTTCGACAGTTACAAAGAGGCCCGGTCGCCACTGACCTTCTGGATTCTGCATAACTATTATTCCCCTGGCAGTCCGTGTTTGTTCGCCAACAAGTGGACCGATATACGTGAGCGTACCATCAACTTCCAGTCCTAATGCTTTGGATTTCACGGTGGCATTTTGCCCAACTCTGACTACATTCAGATCTTTGGCATATATTGTGACTTCTGCCCAGACCGTTGACAAATCGGCAAGGACGAAACAATCGGCATCCTCCTTGACTGCTTCTCCAACAGAGATGTGCTTTTCAATAACCACTCCATCGAAATGTACACACAACTCGTAGCGTGAGAGACTTGCTTCTGGCTTATCTAAAATCCTGTCCAGGTCATTTTGGGAATGTCCCAGGGACATCAATTTTTGTGCTGCCTCCTGCATATTTATTTTAGCTTCTGACAGTGCCTGACGGCTGGCGAGATAATCTTTTTCCGAAGAAACTTTTTGTTTCCAAAGGCGCTCGATCCGCTCAAAGGTCGCTTGCGCCAGTTCTACCCGCTTAACAAAGGCCAAATATTCACTTTTCAATTCCGCCAGTTCACGACTGTCAAGAACGGCGATAATTTCGTCATGCTTGACCTCGTCACCAAGATTTTTATATACCTCAGTTACCACCCCTGAGACCCTGGGTACGACGTGAACTACCTTATCTGCATTCAGTTCTATCTCGCCCGGAAGCTCAAGGACGGTTTTTATCCGGGCAGGACCGACCGTCTCAATACCGACGCCTGCATTTTGTATTGCCTCCGGAGTAAGCTCGATTCTTCCCTCAATCTGTGAATATTCCCATTGATAGGTATTGCCTTTCCATTCTGCAAACACCCGGACATCGAAAGAGTGTGGCTCTTCAACAACCTTATCACCACAAAGGTACTCACCTTCTCTCCGGAAGTTAATCACATCCACCCGGTCTCCAAGTCTATGCAATTCTATGATTAGTTTTACCTCATCCGGGTTAACGGTTTTTCCTCGGTCAAATACATAGACTCTCAATTGGGGAGGAACACCCCGTTCATAAATAGTGATCTCAACCTGAAAATCACCCTCTGATAACAATCTGCCGCCATGAGGCCCTTTTACTTGATTTTCTTCCTCTTGCTCATGTCCCATGGCAGCATGCTCACGAGGCTCTTCAACTGTTGTTTTCTTCATACGGAGAATAATTACTGCCAGCACAATTCCTACCAGGACGGCAATACCAATCACAGGGATCTTTTTAAAATACATGGTTGAGTTTTTCATAATTTTATTACCTCAAAAGTCTCAGTCCGTTCGCTATCACAATCAATCCACCTATCTCATTAATCAGAAGCCCGGGTACAAGGCCAATCCAACCACAAAGGGCTACCGGTATCAGAAAGGCAATGATGAAGAGGGAAACAACGATATTCTGCCGGATAATTCTTACTGCCCTTTGACTCAGTTTTATTATAAAAGGAATTTTTGACAGGTCATCAGACATAAGTACAAAATCGCTGGTCTCAATGGCTATATCAGTACCGGCTGCTCCCATGGCAATTCCAATGTCTGCCTCAGCCATAGCGGGGGCATCATTGACCCCATCGCCCACCATTGCCACGTAAAGATATTTCTTTTTTAATATTTTCACTGTTTCGACCTTATCTTCCGGAAGCAATCCGGCGTAATATTCATCAACATCAGTCTCTCCGGTAATTTCAGCGGCCGTTTCCTCATTATCGCCGGTATGCATGATGACCTTTTCAATTCCTGCATGTTTTAACGTCTGGATGACATTTTTGGCATCGGTTCTGACCTTATCGGCTACGGCAATAATTCCAAGGAGTCCCGTTTTAGAACCCAGTAGCACAACCGTTTTACCCTGTTTCTCTAATTCAGAGACTCGAACGAGGATTTTATCTATTTTTTGCGGGTTTTTTACCACCCCTGTTTTCCCCTTTATCCCCCTTATGGAGGGGATAGAGGGGGAGGAAGAGGATGAAGGGGTGGTAAATTGGTTGCAGCTTACTTCACTAGGGGTTAAGAGTTGCAAGAAAAGACGTTTGTTACCAATGAAGTATTCGGAAGCACCTATCCTTGCCTTTACCCCCATCCCAGGCAGTGATTCAAAGGCGTCCACTGTCTGAAGACTTAATCCTCGTTCCTTTGCCTGGCTTACAATAGTTTCCCCCAAGGCATGCTCTGAGCGACTCTCGATACTGGCGGCCAATTGCAGTAGTGTCTTCTCGGTTTGATTATTCAGAGGGATGATGTCGGTAACGGATGGTTTACCAATGGTAATCGTTCCTGTCTTATCAAAGGCGATGGCCTTCAGTTTTTCTGCAATTTCCAGGTAAACCCCGCCCTTTACCAGAACCCCATGACGAGCCGCGTTTCCTATTGCTGCAACCACAGCAACTGGTACTGAAAGAGCGATACCGCAGGAACACGATACAACGAGAACCACCAATCCCCTATAGAACCAGTAAGAAAATCCACCCCACAGCACGGCAGGGATTACCGCTACAGCGAAGGCCAGGGCGAACATCGCTGGAGTGTAATATTTCCCAAATTTTTCGCCAAAGCGCTGATAACTGGATTTCCTTGCTTGCGCCTCCTCCACTAAATGAATAATCTTTGCAAGGGTGGTATCTTTAGATAATTTCGTTACTACTACGTCCAGGACGCCCCTTTGATTTAGTGTACCTGCAAAGACATCATCTCCCTCCTTCTTTTCTACAGGGATCGATTCACCAGTAATGGGAGATTGATCGATGCTGGAGTAGCCTTTTATTACCTTTCCATCCAGGGGTATCTTTTCTCCCGGCCGTATGATGATAATGTCGGAGATTTTTACTTCTTCCACGGGTAAAACCATTTCCTGAATATCTCTTCTCACGAGTGCTTCTTTCGGTGCCAGTTCCATGAGCATCCGTATGGCACTCCTTGATCTGCTTACGGTGTAAATCTCTAAGATATCACCGAGTAAATAGATAAAAATTAACATAGATGCCTCTTCCCATAGTCCAAGGGCTACAGCCCCTATAGCCCCGGTGACCATGAGGGTTCGGATATTGAGGGTCAATGTCTTTAAGGCATTGAATGCCATCTTCGCGGGATAATAACCACCGACGATGATAGCAATACTGTGAAAAATAATAGGTATGATTCCCTTCCATCCGACTTTTTCAAATACAAAGGCTGCTAAGGTAAAAAGTCCGCATACAGAGAGGGCTATAATCCTTTTCTCCTTCCACCAGGCAATTTTTGGCATGGCTTCTTTAACAACGAATGCCTTCATTCCAGTTTCAGCAATACTCTTGATGATTTGTTGTATTGAGATCAGTGAAGGATCACAAACGACTTTTACCCCCTGAGTTGCAAGGTAGATTTCGAAGTTTTTTATGCCTGTGAGGGACTTCAATTTTTTCTTGATAATCACTACCTCGTCCTGACAATCCATTCCCTCAACAATGAGCTTATAGGTTTCAACTAGATATTCTGTCATTGTTCTATACTCCAGATAGGATAATCACGTTTGAGGATTTCGGCAACGGCCAACCATTTTCTCAACTCCTTTGCAATCTTTTCAGAGGCGACAGGTGCCATTTTTATTGGTCTGACTTTGGCTGGTGTTGCAAGTACGTCCTCTGATTCTTTGGCAAGTTCAAAAGAAGACGTTAAGTCTTTCCCCATAAATTGTTCAAGAAAATCTCTGTTAATTACAGGTTCTCCTGTGCAATCATTGGGATTTTTAATAACATGCATCTCCTGAATCCTTCCGCTGTCAATATCAACAACGAGTTCAAAAGGTCCGTGCTCTCCTTCATCTCTAATCACGAATGCCTTTCCAATTTCACCCCGTCCACGCCTTCTCACGAGGGAGTAATATACAATCGTTTTTTCATTTGTGCCAATTTCGATACCATACTGTGCAATTTCGTTAATTTGTTTATCCGTTAAGCAGATGTATTGCTCTTTAATCCATCCCAGAGGATGGCCCTTTTTTATCTCACAAAGCTGCATTTCTTGGTCATGTCCGGCATGCGGGATTTCTGCCCAGCCACATGGCAATAAGATAAGTAATATGCAAATGAACCATTTTTTCATAACACATTCACCTATGGAAAACAAGCACGGACAAACGAGTTTGTCCATGCCACCCTTGCTTATCAAAATTATCCTCTTGGCCAATACATAATGATAACCACACCAATAAGGGCAATAATGCCACCTATCAGGTCAAATTTATCAGGAGCTATCTTATCAACCTGCCATCCCCAAAGAATGGAGAGAACTATGAATACGCCACCATAAGCAGCGTAGACCTTGCCAAAATTTGCAGGCTGGAATGTTGGTATAACCCCATAGATAACCAGCACAATTGCTCCTGATAAACCGAGCAAAATACTCTTACCCTCCCTTAACCAGAGCCATACCAGGTAGCCCCCTCCTATTTCGCAGAGTCCTGCAAGAATAAAAAAGAGAACTGATTTGGCAATTACGATCTTTTCCATTTATTACCTCCTTTTATATTGTGTTTCTTTGCGCTCTGGTGAAGCGCCGGGATAAACTTTTTATCTTTATTATTGCCCCCCTATTTTTACCACTGCCAGTCTTTCGATATCTGCAATGAGCAGGTTTAAATTTTTTAAGGATTCTATATATGAAATTCTCGTTTCTGCCCACGTCCTCTGTGCATCCAACAGGTCTATATAATTAAATTCACCCTCTTTATATCCCTTTTCTATTAATTTCAGAGATTCTTCTGCCTTGGGCAGTATCTTATCTCTGAATTCAACGACGCGCTTCCGTTCCACGTTGTATGAGTTGAAATTCTTTTTTAATTGAAAGAGCAATTCGTTGTAAACAGATTGATTCTCACTTTTCGCCTTCCTTGAAAGGGCTTTACCCTTTTGTATATTGCCCTGGTTGCGATTAAAAAAGGGGGCCGGTATCTCAACAGCCATCTTCACAGTGTCTATGTTCTCCGCTGTGAGCCTTTGATAGCCCGCAGACACATTAATATCAGGGATAACCTGTCTTTTTTCCAGTGTCAATTGTGTTTCTGCTATTTCGATACCCTTCTTTGATGCCTTAAGGAACGGTTGATTATTATCCATCTTTAGTTCAAGCTCAGGAAGTGACAACTCCACGGGTCTTGATAAAAGTTTTCCAATCACGCCATCGATGACCTCGTCGGGAATGCCCATCACCGTTTGTAATTCTTTTATAGAATTTTGAAGACTTCCTTCTGCATTGGAAACGAGGTTTCTTGCCTTTGACAATTCAACTTCCGCCCTGAGGACGTTCGTAATAGCCACTTCCCCCGCATCAAATCTGATTTTCTCACTCTCGTAAATACCTTTCGCAATTTCTTCTACTTTCTTCGCTATAGCAAAACCTTCCTGGTCGGCAACAACCTTATAGAATGCCTTCTTTGTGTCAGCTATGACATTTAATAAAACCGCATCACGTTCTAATTCGTTTTTTTCTTTTGATTTTTCGCTGACCTTGATTCCCAGCCCCCTCTTTCCACCTGTGATGATGGGCTGCGTTATACCTACAAGGTTTTGGCTTTGATTCAGCCCAACCTCAGTAGTAGGCATTTGGTCTGCCAAAAATTCTAAGACAGGATTCGGATACAATCTTGACTGCCTTAATGCACCCACGGCAGCCTCTACCTGATCCCTGGTCGACTGCAACTGCGGGTTTTTTTCAATGGCAATATTAATGGCCCCATGGAGCGAAATCTTCTTGATTTTCGGTTGATGATTTCTGTCCTCAACTTTGATCGGGGAATCGTTCCCGAAAATTATTGCCCAAAAGCATGGTAAATAAACAATGAGAAAAAATATTGTGATACAAGATAGGAACCTGTATCTTTGGAAGATATATTTAAAACCCAAATGTATGCACATAATAAAACCTTTCGCAATAAATTAAGTATTGTGCAATAGTTTACCATTGTCCGCATTCACGAGGATAAGTTCCCACTGAATTGCATTGGTAAATAGAGCCTTCGATCGGTGTCATTCTTGTTTACATAAAGAACAACATAGACTTAAAGCATACAGAAACCTGAGCTTGTTTGTCGTTTCCGTGGTATCTGTGCCTTTTCGTGGCAAAATGCGGTATTATGGAATTCTAAAGCGTAAGGATGAATTATGTGGTTAAACGCGGTGGGTGGTAAATAACCGTCTGAAAGATGCCACTGGGAAGCCTGAAAGAGAATGTTTTGAGCCGGCTTGAAGAACAAATATGAAGGAATGAGGAGTTTTGTAATACATGCAGGATTACATTGTGGGCACAAAGAACGCAACAGTTTGAGCAGTGTTGATCATCTTGTGGGATAGAAGAATTGTCACAATGTTGGGATACCGATGTGGATTCCTTCTCATGACAACAAAAAGCATCCTTCTCACCACACCCCAACAGCAAACAATCCCCTGGAAATATGCACAAGGCAAACCATATTACCAAAATACCTTTAAACCCTTTTCGCAGGAAATTGTCTTTACTCATGTTTGCCAAAATAGTCAAATATTTTATGAACTGCATATCGGATTTTCCATATCCATTTTTGTCACGTATATTACGCTACCGATTATAATTGTTTTCAATAGTAATTATTGATCAACACGAAAGCAAGCAGAAAACAATTTTTGATTTACTCCCTTTAAGTCTAAAGATATACTATGTGCAAAATTTTACAACATTTCATCAGGAGGAAGAAAAATGTACCTTTCGATAAAAAACAGACTTATTTTAATATTAATCACATTTACCATACTTCCCTTTATTTTGCTCAGATTTATAGCTTATCCCCGCATGCAGGCCGACCTTCAGGAAGTGCTCATTCGCAACCTCGACGGCATTGGACATAAACAGGCGGAATTAGTTACGAACTGGATGCGTGAAAGAAAAAACGATGCCCGCGTCATTGCAAACAACCCCTGTATTTCAAGAAGCACCATGATTCCAAAGAATGATAAGGATTATGCAGATATCATTCGCTATCTTGAGGTAATAAAGAATGCGTACAATTATAAAGGGATATTTATAAGCAACGATAAAGGTTTAATTACTATTGCAACTGTTGGTGAAACTATAGGCGCCGATATTTCACAAACAGATTATTTCCGTGAGGCAATGCAGGGAAAAACCTTTGTCTCAAATATCATTCCCGCAGAAACTCCTCTTACCAACGAACTGGGAGAAGAAGAAATAGGATTTCCTACCATGTTTGTTGCAACACCTTTAAAGGACAGTGAAGAGAATGTTGTCGGTGTTGTTGCCACCCGCGTTGATATAAATACCCTGAATGACCTTATGCTCATATCCAATTTGGGAAAGACCGGTGAGACGTATCTGGTAAATAAAGACGGATACATGATTACCGAATCCAAATTTACCGGACACTTAAAAGAATTAGGTTTAATAAAGAAAAGAAGCACCCTGGAACTGAGGCTGGTTAACCCTGAAACAGGTGAATTGACAAATGGCGTAAAGCAATGTATTGCCGGCAATAATGGCTTTGATGCCGGCGGTTATAAGGATTACAGCGGCATCATGGTACTTGGCGTCTGGCGATGGCTGCCTGAATTTAACTGGGGACTTATCGCCGAGATTGACAGGGACGAAGGATACGGCGCTGCTTACAACCTCAATTATATTATAAGCTCTCTCCTCTTAATGCTCGCATTTCCCTTTGTGTTAGTGGCATACGTAATTGGGCGAAAAATATCGATTCCTGTAATTCAGCTTACAGAAGTGACAAAGAAAATGGCATCAGGTAATTTAACACAGCGGGTGGATATCAGGAGGGATGATGAGATAGGTGAATTAGCCAACTCCTTTAATACCATGGCAAAATCCCTGGATGAAAAGACCAGGGAAGTCGTAAATTCAGAGAAGCGGTACAGGGAATTATTTGACGCATTAAAGGAAGGCGTCTACCAATCGGAACCAGGCGCTGATGGCGTATTTACCTTTATTAATAAAGCCGGCGCTGAGATATTAGGCTATAGCAGTCCGGAAGAAGTCATTGGCACAAAGGTGAAAAACATTTACGTAGATCCCGAAGACCGGAATCGCCTCTGTGATAGACTAGAGAAAGATGGCGTATGGAAAGATTTTGTGTCCCTGTGCAAACGGAAGGACGGGAAGAGTTTTTACGTGGAGCGCACGAGCAGTATGGTAAAAGACGAGATGGGAAGGTCTCTTTATATTTACGGTGTGTTCAGGGATATCTCCGAGAGAAAAAAGGCAGAGCAGGAAGTTGTTGAATCAGAACAAAGATACCGGTTACTTTTCAATTCTTTAAAAGAAGGGGTATACCAGTCGGAACCAACAGAGGATGGCGTATTTACGTGGGTAAATCAGGCGGGCGCCGAGATACTTGGATATACTTCGCCGAAAGAAGTGATCGGGACTAAAGTAAAGGACATTTACGTGAACCCCGACGACCGGAGAAAGGTAATTGAGAAATTGACAAAAGAAGGGACGTGGAAGAGCTTCTCTTCATTTTGTAAGAGAAAAAGTGGCGAACGTTTTTACATGGAAAGGACTTCCACACTGGTCGCTGATGAAAAAGGCAATCCTGTTTGTATAGAAGGTATTTTTAGAGACATTAGCGAACGGAAGCGGCTGGAGGAAGAACTTCAGGAAGCCGAAAAACACCACCGGCAATTGTTAAATTCACTCAAAGAAGGAATATATCAGTGCGAGCCAACGGAAGACGGTGTGTTCACGTGGATCAACGAGGCGGGGACAGAAATACTTGGTTACCATTCCCCCGAAGAGGTAATTGGAACAAAGGTTAAAGATATTTACCATGACCCTGCCGAACGTAGCCTCATCATTGAGAAACTGAAAAAAGATGGTGTATTGAAGAGTTTCTCGTCACTATGTAAAAGGAAAAACGGCGAACATTTCTTCATGGAACGAACGTCTTCGCTAATTATCGATGAAAAGGGAAAACCCGTTCGTATCGAAGGTATTTTCAGAGATATAACCGATAGAAAGAAATTAGAGGAAGAGGTGCAGGATTCCGAGATGCATCACCGGCAGCTCCTGAATTCACTCAAAGAGGGTATCTACCAGTGCGAACCAACGGAAGAAGGGGTATTTACATGGATAAACCCGGCTGGCGCAAAAATACTTGGCTATGATTCTCCGGAAGAAATAATTGGCACAAGGGTAAAGGATATGTACGTAAACCCCCAGAACAGAAAAGAACTCATTGAAAAACTGGAACGGGATGGCGTATGGAAGGACTTTACCTCAAATTGTAAGAGAAGAAATGGTGAACGGTTTGTCTCTGAAAGGACATGTAACCTGATACGGGATGAAAATGGAAGACCTATCAGGATTGTCGGCATATTCAGGGACGTAACAGAAAAAGAACAGAAAGGAACTTAACCATGTATTCTATCGACAAATATCTATTCAGTGAATTCAGGATTGCGCCCGGACACCGCGCAAACTACGCCATCCTCAACAATCCTGAATTCAAACAAAATCAATGGGGCATGAAATATTCGCCTGCCAACAATTATTCACGGGAATACAAAATACTCCCCCTCTTCTCACATCCTCAAATTCCCGTCCGGCATGCTGAAGGCACAGCCATGATGCACAAGGATGAAAAATCGGTGATTATCCAGAACTACCTCGTCATATCCCATTTTGAGGGGGAAGATGTCGTTGAATATTACAAGAAAAAGGCATTGCCAGATCAGTCTGAAATGGAAAATATCATCCGTTATTTCTCCAATACCACATTACCCTTACACCACATGCATTCCAAAGGGTACATCCATAGCGATATCAAGCCTGGCCACATCATCCTGAACCCGGAGACGGGAGCAATGGCGCTCATCGACCTCGAATGCACCATTAAAATCGGTGAAATTATCTGTGGCATGAGCAAGGAATATGCCTCGCCTGAACAAAAAGAGATGATTCGAATGCTCCGCCATCTCCCAGACGGAGAGGACGAAAAATCCGTACTCAAAAAGGTCAAAATAAACGTCAACTCTGATTTATATGCTGTTGGCTTAATCTTCTATCGGATACTTACAGGAAAGTTGTGGCAGGAAAATCGTATCCCGCCAAATGAAATTAACAAGGCCGTTCCGGATAAACTCAACAAACTTATGTTGGCGACGCTGGAAGAAAACCCCAACAATCGTATACAATCCGCAGAAGCGCTAAAAGCAGAATTGGAAGCCGTGTAGCCAGGGAACCACAGATTATGCGGATTCCACAGATATGAGGCTAAAACGAGAAACATGATCAATCTTGAAAGCAAGGTTCACACGATAGGTTTTGTAGGTGTACTTCGTTGTAATTCTTTTTTAAGAATTTATGGTAGAAATCTATTACAAAAAGATGCCTTTTGAAATTCCTAAACCCGAACAAGTCGGAGTTTGTAGCGCGGGTGGTTCATCGTTCGACTGATTCCTCGACTCCGCTCGGAATGACGTCATACTGAGCAAAGTCGAAGCATCACGACGAAGTCCCCCGCCCCGTTAGTAGTGACGACTTTAGTCGTCATGCCTTCTACGAAAAGCGACTGAAGTCGCTACTACAAACAGGAATCGGCGCTACAATTTTTGCTAAAAACGTTAAAATATTTTATTGAGGAGATTGCTTCGGAGAAGACCCTCGCAATGACACTTACTAAGCACTTTGATGGTACAACAGCACATTGTCATTGCGGGCGTTTGTAGTAACGACTTTAGTCGTCTGGAGTCATTGCGAGCGGAGTTAGCAATCTTTCCCTCATAAACAAACTTTACCGACTGACAAGAAGTAAATGGGCTTGTGAAAAACTTAACAAAAAAGAAGTTTTTGCACGGTAATACTATATTAACCTGCCTCTATTTTGTAGTAAAGGACTTTTCACAATAGGTGGTACCATCTTTAAGCTGCTATCCGGCAATAGTATTTTTTGTGAGATGTTAATCCACTTATTCCGATGCTTACATTCTTATCGGTTGCCCCTTCATTTTTGATGAATCATTGTGTAAGAACCACTGGTTTTTCCGTACTGGACCCATGCACTTGTTGTCGACCCATGAGCATTTACCGTCCAGTTCAAGGTTGCGAATTATTAGTTACCTTTGTCGCAGACTTCGTTTTTACGGTCGGTTTGTTAGCCATAAAAAAAACCGTTTTTGTCACAAAGGCATCATAAATCCCTCCAAAGCTTCCCTGTATGGCATTGGCGGTGGGAAAGTCGTTTGAAGAAGTACCACCCGTGACATACACATTCATTGTGTAACGATTCCATTGCCCTGATCATTTACTTCCCCCTAGGTAATTGGAATACACAAGGGCACTGCCGGTGACATTGACCCTTGTTATGAGCATCCAAATCTCCCGCAGGGCTTCCCTGTAAAGCATTTTTCGTGGGAAAGTTGGTTGAATAAGTCGCCCCAGTAACATACGCATTCCCGGCTGTGTCCACGGCGATTCCATGTCCTTGTTCAAAATTACTTCCCCCAGGTAGGTGGAGTACACCAGGGCGCTGCCGGTGGTATTGAGCGTGGTTCAAAGACATCGCATCCCCACTGCTTCCCTGTATGGCATTTTTCGTGGGAAAGTTGGTTGAATAAGTATAACCCGTGACATACGCATTCCTGTCGGCATCCACGGCGATTCCATAGCCTTGATTATAATTACTTCCCCCAGGTAGGTGGAGTATGCAAGGGTAGGATCGATGATGAGGGGGTAGCGTTTGTCATATTTTGCCACATGGAAACCATAAACAGCGTTTTTGATTCCGTTGATTTCGGATTGCGGATTGCGGATTTTGCACACCCTGACTCAGCGCTCGTTACCCTGAATTTTCCGTCTATCTCAATCCTCTTCCCGTTAATCTCCTGATAAATATATGGTTTCTTCTGGATGAGTTTTCCGTCTTTGAGACTTACCTCCAGTTCACCATGCCCAGTAACCCGTAAACCCTTAATACCTTTGTAGGAAAACCTGACTTGTGATGGATTGGACCCGGTTTGACAATGATATCATACTCCAGTTGCTGATTATTCCCATAAAATTTTATGTCAATACCCTTGTACATCTCCTTATACACCACCGATTGATACGTAGGTATGTTCGGCTTCCCCTTGCAGGGTCATTCCCGATAAAGTAATTTATTTTACATTCTTGTAAGCCATCGGCAATGATTTCAGGATTCTTGTTTGCGCCGAGGGGAAGGAGTTTTATGAGTTCAGGAGTTGTAAGTTGTGGGTTTCGTGTTGAAAGTTTTGAGTTGTGAGTTTCGTGTTTTGCCGCTTCCAGCTTCCTGTCTACTGCTTACCAGCGATAAATACACACCTCTTTTCGTAAAGTACATCGAATGACCGCTGCCCCTTTCGTAAAACTTTACGCCTTCATCTGTCTGACCGTCATTTTGAATAAAATAAAGGGGTAACTTTCCGTATGCGTCTTGCACCTGTACCTTAACATGCTCATCTACGCATTGATTGTTCGTTGACTGAATATCTGTGCTTCCCAATGGGGCGCTATATACATCGCGGCAGATAGTGGCAAGCGACAAAACCGCTATACATCCCAACAAATTACCTCTATTCCTTATAAAGCTAAAAAACAGGTGTTTCATAGATTTCTCCTCCAGAACCCTGACAAATTTCAATGGTAAAGGTACGATAAAGATTCAAAATTATGGGTTCAATTTATAAAATTGAACCCTCAATAATATTAGTACGAAAATTCAAATTTTCATACTCTTTTGTGAGCCTTTGGATCATGTGGGTTTACTGTGTAAAAACATCTTTTTTGTGTGATTATCACAACTCCCTTCACGAAACTGACAGAAAACGTTTTATCAAGAAATGCAATATGAAGGGACGACATGATTATAGAAAAACACACCACAATATTCAACCCCGTAGGGGTGAAATATTGCCTTTATCGGGGTTAATAATAATTGCATAACAAAATGCTATAATAATGACATCCCTTCGGGATTACATGTTCAATATTATGTTCATTCGCGTAGTGATTGCGGGCAAAAGTACGCCGAATAGTTACCTTTTCCGAAGCAATCTCCCCACTTTTATAAAGGAACATTGGTTGAGCGCCAGGTATTCTGTCTGAAAGAGCGTAATACAACGGATGGAAGACAATATCTCAATCGTCAACAAACATCCTCGTTTACATTATATTAAAAACCAAAAGGAGCGCCACAGAAATAAAAAACATTCCAGGCGTTTCTGAGTAAATATTATGTGTACTATTATGGCTATAGAGAAACAGAGCCATGTACTGTTTCTACCAAAAATATTGTGATGTATTGCGCTTATTTTATGTTAAAATTGGAAAAAATTGTCTCATTTACTGAAAAGGCATTGACGCCCAAAGAAAAAAGTAAGAAACTAACGTGAAAAAACTCTCTGGCGCAGAAAATCATTGAAGAACATATCGTATCTGGCACATGGCAGGTCGGCGCCGAAATAGGCATACGCATTGACCAGACCCTTACCCAGGATGCTACCGGTACGTTGGCTTATCTGGAATTTGAATCTATGGATGTGGGATGCATCAAGACAGAAATTTCCGTCAGTTATGTTGATCATAACCTTCTCCAAACCGACTACAAAAATGCCGATGACCATCGCTTCTTACAATCCGTTGCCCAGCGCCTTGGCATCTATTTTTCACCGCCAGGCAATGGCGTGTCTCATCAGGTACATTTGGAACGATTTGGTATACCAGGCAAAACACTCTTAGGTTCAGACAGCCATACCTCTATGGGCGGCGCACTGGGCATGATCGCTATCGGGGCGGGTGGTTTAGACGTTGCCCTTGCCCTTTTGGGAGAACCATTTTATTTATCGGTACCAAAATACTGGGTGTACGATTAACCGGAAGACTTTCACCCTGGGTTTCCGGTAAGGATGTAATCCTCGAAATGCTCTGGAGGCATACGGTAAAAGGCGGTATCGGCAGGATTGTTGAATATTATGGACATGGCATTGAAACCCTCTCCGTTACCGACAGGGCAACGATTGCCAACATGGGCGCAGAACTGGGCGCTACGACTACGGTCTTTCCCTCAGATCACAGGACACGTGAATTCCTCAAAAGACAGGGCAGAGATCAGGGGTGGAAGGAATATAAGGCCGACAGTGATGCAGTTTATGACGAATATGATGAAATAGACTTAAGCGCCCTTGAGCCGCTTATTGCCTGCCCATCGTCACCCGATAAGGTTACAAAAGTTTCTGAAGTAGAGGGAATTCCGGTAACACAGGTCATCGTTGGTTCTTCGGTAAACTCCTCATTTCGCGACCTCATGGTCGTGTGTAAAGCCATAGAAGGAAAAACGGTGCATCCAAATGTTAGTTTTGAAATTAACCCGGGAAGCCGGCAGGTTATAGAGAATGTAGCAGCATTGAATGGCGTCCTGACGCTCATCCACACAGGCGCCCGTATCCATCAATCAGGGTGTCTGGGATGTATTGGTATGGGGCAAGCGCCCGCCATCGGTGTCGTCTCGTTAAGGACATTTCCCAGAAACTTTCCCGGCAGGAGTGGCACAGAGGGAGACCAGGTTTACCTGTGCAGCCCTGAAACGGCTGTAGCTGCTGCCATATTCGGCAAGATCACCGACCCCAGAAAACTGGGAGATTATCCGGAAATTAAAGAACCGGCGCATTATCTGTTTAACGAAAATCTCATTCTCAAACCATTGCCGGTTGAAGGGCGTAAAAATATTGAAATTGTAAGAGGCCCCAACATTGCGCCCTTTCCCCGTTTACAACCATTGCCAAATGATTACGGGGGGGAAGTAATTCTCAAGGTAGGTGATAATATCACTACCGATCATATTATGCCCGCAGGCAATGAAGTGCTCCCCCTGAGAAGCAATATCCCTGCTATTAGCGAGCATGTTTACGAAAAGGTTGACGCATCATTTGCCAGACGATGCAAGGAAAAGGGTGGTGGAATTATTGTCGGCGGCGAGAATTATGGTCAGGGTTCCAGTCGCGAACACGCAGCCCTAGCCCCGCGATTTCTGGGTATCCAGGTAAAAATAGCAAAGAGTTTTGCCCGTATCCACCGCGCCAATCTTATCAACTTCGGCATTGTACCTCTTTTATTCAAGAATCCACACGATTACGATGCAATAACGCAAGGCGATATACTCACCATTCAAGGCATTAAAATAGCCGTTCAGGATGGAGAGGAAGAAATAAGGGCGTTTTTGCATAAAAAAACGCCTTCATCAACCATTCCACAGAAAAAAGAACTTTCTCTCATCCTCAAGGCTACAGCACGCGAAAGGGAAATTCTCCTGAAAGGCGGACTATTAAATACTATTCGCGGTAGATTATCTTAGAAGGCACATTTCAGGTCGCTCCTACGGAGCTTTCTTTTTTTTGATTTTTATTTCTTCAAACAGATCGCCCCTTATGGGGCTAAGAAGGTAACAATAATTAACATGAACATCTTACCATACTTTTTCTTAAACAAAGTTGACGAAGAACGATGTAGTGTTTGTTTATGAGAGAAAGATTGCTTCGCTTCGCTCGCAATGACAGAATAAAACCGCAATGGCAGGAGGCAATGCACAACGACAGGATGCATTGTAACTATTTACAGTGTACCATCAAAGCGCAGAGTGCATGGCGGTTGCCTGCCACTGAGAGCCCCCCCCAATGTCATTGCGAGGGGTCTTCTCCGAAACAATCGCCTCTCGTGTAATAAAAATCTTTTTGTACAGGAATTGTTTTATTTAATCCAGCTTCCCTAACGCAGCTTAGCCTCAATCAAATCCCCCTTAGAACTGGGGGTTCAAGGGGGTTGTTAAAAAAACTTATATAAAAAAGATATTTTTACAGGTACCACTATAAGAACAGTTTTTGATACCGTAATATTTTTGTTGACATTTTAAAAAGATTGTTTAGAATTTGGAACGTTTAGTTAGTTAAACATATCAGAATTCTGAACTTTCTACTACCGCCTTACGCACCCCCACCCCCCTCTCCAGAGGGGATTTAAGAAGCCCCTCCTGGGAGGGAATTCAAGGGTGGGTATTAATTTTGTTATATAAAAAGTTGCTGAAGGCCTAATTTATTACTATTTCTTTAACGATAATCCATGTCAAACCAGAAAGAAATAACACAATATAATATTTTAGATTTAATTGAAAATAAGCATGATATCTCACAACGGCAGCTTTCGTCCCAATTAGGTATTAACGTTGCATCGGTAAACTTTGCATTAAAAAAGCTGACAAAAAATGGGTTAGTAAAAATGCTCGGAACGAGCCCAAGAAAGATGCAATACATTCTGACACCCAAAGGCATATCCGAAAAAACACACCTTGCTTATAAACTCTTTGACAAAAATTTTCATTTTTATAAGGCCGTAAGAAAAGATTTAGAAAATAAAATTAACAGCATCCCCTTTCACGGCCAAAATCGGATTGCCCTTTATGGAGTTACCGACCTCATGGAGATTGCATACCTTGTTATAAAGGATAAAGAACTCGATCTCGTCGCTATTCTCGATAATGATACAAAGATAAGAATATTTGGCTATCAGGTAGCAAGTATCTATGAAATTTCTCAGTATGCACCGGATTTTCTTTTATTAACAAAAGAATTAGACATCGGTAAGTCAAAACAACCGTTGAGTTATGTCAAGGTGGTCGACATCAGGCTTTAACTACCCATTCATGACTCAATGGGAAAATTGTAAGGAGTAAATATGCACTATAAAGAGTTGCTTGATGAGATCAGGAGAATCATTTTAAGGCATGCAAAACCTACCAGGATATATCTTTATGGCTCAAGGGCAACCGGAGAAGCTGGCGCAACGAGTGATATTGATGTTGCGTATGATGATAAGGAATTTAAGGGGCATTACCTTATCGAAGAAGAGATTCAAAAACTTCCTACGCTCATAAAGATTGATGTAAAAAACATTGCATTAACCGAAGAAAGGTTTAGAAACAGGGTTATAGCTACGGGAAGAGTTATATTCAGCGCTACTAAAAAACTTAGATATGAAGACGGACTCATTAATTTTCAGAAGGCCTACGAAAAATTTGCAAATATCGTTGACAGAAAAGACGAGTTTTACAGGGAGGGGTTTGGCGACATCTACCTGGATCTCGTGGTAAAGCGATTTGAATTTACCTATGAGATGAGCTGGAAGACCATCAAAAGATACCTTGATTATGTCGGTATTGAGTGCCACAGTCCACGAAGCTGTTTTAAAGATGCATTTTCACAAAAGTTAATAAACGATGAAGCTGTTTGGCTTGATATGATAGAGCAGAGAAACCTCTCCAGTCATATCTATGATGAAGATGAGATAAAGGGTATCCTTGATAAAATCAATGATTACAAGGACACCTTTGAAAAACTGTTGCGTTCCCTTGAAGAAAGATCGAAGGGTGAAGTTTGAATAAGAAAGAAACAAAAGGATGCTACTTTTAACTTTATGCTTAATGGCGCTGTACTCTTAATAACGGGCGGAACGGGTTCTTTTGGCAGAAAATGCGCAGAAATTATTCTGAGCAGATACAAACCCAAAAAGTTAATTATCTTCAGCAGGGATGAGCTTAAGCAATCTGAAATGGCCCAGAAATTCCCCGAAGACAAATATCCCTGTTTGCGTTATTTTATCGGGGATGTCCGCGATAAGGAACGGTTACACCGCGCATTTCGCGGCGTTGATTATATAATTCATGCCGCAGCACTCAAACAGATTCCCGCCATCGAATATAATCCATTTGAGGCGGTAAAGACCAATATACTCGGCGCAGAAAACATTATTGATATAGCGGTTGACCACGGCGTTAAAAAGGTTATAGCGCTGAGCACCGACAAGGCGGCAAATCCGATAAATCTTTACGGGGCCACCAAACTATGCTCAGATAAGTTGTTTATAGCCGGAAATTCATACGTCAGTGAAAAGGAAACGTGCTTTAGCGTTGTCCGTTACGGAAACGTCGTGGGTAGCAGGGGAAGTGTAATATCGTTCTTTCTCAAGGAAAGAGAAAAAGGCATTCTCCCTGTTACCGATCCCCGAATGACACGATTCTGGACTACCCTTGAACAGGGTGTTCATTTCGTCATAAACTGTCTTGAACGTATGGTGGGCGGTGAGTTGTTTGTGCCGAAACTTCCCAGTATGAATATTATGGATGTTGCAAAGGCCATTGCGCCTGAATGTAAGACCAGAATTGTTGGTATTCGACCCGGCGAAAAGATACACGAAATTATGATCTCAAAAGATGATGCGAGAAGAACCTTAGAATTCGGCGCCTACTATGTTGTTCAGCCTGACTTTCAATTTTTTGGAGACCGCTTCAGGAATGAAGGCGGGAAAACGGTACCAGAGGATTTTGAATACAGTTCGGGCGCAAACACCTGGTGGTTAACGGTAGAAGAACTCCGGCAGATTGCAAAAACACTATGAATCTTATACCCTATAGCAAACAGTGGCTTGACGAAGAAGATGTAAACGCCGTTGTAAACGTACTCAGAGGCAACTGGCTGACACAAGGACCCCATATAGAACAATTTGAAAAAACCGTGGCAGATTATTGCGGCGCTCAATATGCGGTGGCGGTAAACAATGGCACATCCGCGTTGCATCTTGCCTGTATGGCTGTAGGGTTTGGCGACGGCGATATCCTCTGGACATCCCCAAATACCTTTGTAGCCTCTGCAAACTGTGGTTTATATTGTGGAGGTACTGTAGATTTTGTGGATATTGACCCGCAAACATATAACATGAGCGCTGGCAACTTACAACAAAAACTTGAAAAAGCGAATCAGAACAGAAGCCTGCCGGAGGTCGTTATCCCCGTGCACTTATCGGGACAATCATGTGATATGGAAATTATTGCCCAACTCGCACATCATTACCGCTTCAAAATTATAGAAGATGCATCCCATGCCCTTGGCGCACGGTATCGTAAAACAAAGGTCGGATGTTGCGCCTTTTCAGATATGACTATTTTCAGCTTTCATCCGGTAAAGAGCATCACCACGGGTGAAGGCGGTATGATACTCACGAACCAAAAAGAGTTGTATGAAAAACTGATCCGATTACGCAATCATGGCATTACGCGTAATCCGGAGTTCATGCAGGGAGAGCCGCATGGTCACTGGTATTATCAGCAGGTCGAGTTAGGTTTTAACTACCGTATAACCGATATTCAGGCAGCCCTGGGAACAAGCCAGATGAGACACCTTGATAAATTTGTCGAGCGACGTAACTATCTGACAAACCGGTATAATCAACTGTTACACGATTTACCATTAACGTTACCCTCTAAGAGCCCAGACACATATTCTGCCTGTCACTTATATGTGATTCGTCTACGACTTGACAAAATCAGGAAAACGCGTCGTCAGGTCTTTGAAGAACTCCGCATTAACGGCATTGGAGTAAATGTGCATTACATTCCCGTTCACACGCAACCGTATTACAAACAATTGGGTTTCAAACTGGGGGATTTTCCGGAGGCAGAGCGGTATTATCAGGAAGCAATTAGTATTCCGCTTTACTATGGTTTAACTGATGAGGAACAGGATTTTGTTGTTGATACCATCAGGAAGACGCTCGTTTAAAATTAAAACCAGTGGGTAACTCAATGCTTTATTATCATAGAGGCAGGCATCTGCAGACTCAGGCATGAAGGTTTGAGTTATATCTTAAAT
>JAXMAC010000046.1:0-3978 GCA_046350595.1 Candidatus Brocadiaceae bacterium
AGATGCAAGGCGATAAAAAATGGTAAAGAATACCGGAATGCCGATAATCAGATTGATCCAGTGTTTACGAATCATTCTACGAAAAACCCTTATTATTTTCAGTTAATACAAACTACTACTTTGTAACCTTTACCAATATCGCCATGCTTGCATCACCTGCCTTAAATTTAATCCTGGCATTTCCTACTGCGCTTTTGGCCTTAATCGTAAATGTTGCATTTCCATCTTCATCGGTTGTTTCGTTCACAGACTTAAGTGGTATAAGATTTTTTCCCCTGGTAACCGTTGCCGTAACTACCTGGCCTTCTGACAGGCAACCGTTAGCGCCTGTTACAGTAACTGTTATATCACTACTTTGATTTTTACGAAGGGACAGGCTGGCAGGATCCCCCGTTATCTTCTCTGCTTTACATAAGCCTGATGTAACCTGCACAACGGCTTCTTCGGCAAACCAGCTCTCATTTCCGTTGGTCTGGTTTTCATTGACAATGGTTGCGGGATCGTCGTTACCGGCTATGTACTGGTTGTCATAGGCCGTAACGGTAACGTGATACTCTTTTGCGGCAAGATTTGTAATAATATGCTCAGTCGTATTTCCCACATCAAAGGATTTTGCATAAGGATATTCCCCGTCTGAATCCCAATAGACCTTGTAACCTATAGTATCGGATTCTGCATTTTTCTTCCACTTTACCGAGATTTGTTTATTGCCTGGTGTGACACTCAATCCGGTAGGTGGAGAAATGGGGGCGTCCGTGCGGAGCGATTTATCATACGAACCGTAATCAACTACTCCATAAAAGCTATCGTCAAAAAAATCAAATATCCTGTCCCTGATTTCTGTTTCATTTGAAGTTCCCCACCAATTGAACCGTGCATCCATATCATAATAAACAGACTCCTTTCCATTGTCATTCCATAGTTCATAAACAGCCGAGTCTCCAAATATATTATTATAGTTAAAGCCCGGTGGTTGATTACGAACAAAAACTACAGATGAATTTGTATCTGTTGCATTGTTATCTGTGATCGTGTTGTATTCAACGCCCTTTCCTATGTTATCACAAAAAATGGCAGATGCATTTGCTCCGGAATTTCTCACAAAACTGTTATTCGAAACAACTAATTCACTATTATTAGCAGTTGAATAATAACTATCGCTATAGATACCGGCACCTAATTTAGACGTATTATTGCTCAGGATATTTTTATAAAGTGAAACTTTACCAATTGTTGGGAAATACGCATAAATGCCACCACCTTTATCCGTTGAAGAATTATTGATGATTAAATTATGAGAGATGTTAATTTCGTCTATATAATATTGAGCATAAATACCGCCGCCAAGGGATAAAGACGTATTATTACTTATGACATTGTGGGAAATGCTGAGAGTGGTATACCAATCTTGTACACTGATACCGCATCCCATGTTGTATGTGATAAAATTATTGAATATTTCATAATTACCTCCACGACTGACAACAATACCTCCTCCACCATTATAACTGATTGTGGAATTGTATATTTCCAGTTTGCCAGACAATTTCTCATTCCGGGCATAAATCCCGTAACCAGCATTGTTTTGTATACTGCAATGGTCGATAAAGGGGCTGGCATTTTCTAGTTTTATCGCGCCATTATAGGTCATCTTAGCGCCGCCAGCATACTCTACAACACAGTAGTCCATAATGCTGCCGCCCAGATAATTTCCCTTCTCGTCAAATACGGCATCCACGCTTGAGTCAGAAAACATGATATAACCCCAATTGTCAGTTTCGTTTCTTGTAAAGGTAATTTTCTTGTCTTTTTTTCCCTTTGCCAGAAGTTTTCCGTCTATCTCAATTGCCTTATTGCCCTCGAATTTCACAGTTACGCCGGGTTCTATGGTAAGGGTTGCCCCATCATCTACAACAATTCCGTCTTTTACAATATACGGACTCTTTGCCTTTGTCCATACAGTATCCTCAAATATAAATCCAGATACATCGGTATCGGCAATGACATCGTTGCCAACACTCAGCAATAATGCTGTAAGAACGCATAAGCACGACAATAAACCTTTTCCCTTCATCGTTGTTCTCCTTTCTAAAAAAATATAACGCTCATAATTATTTTACAGAGGCGCTCTGCACACACATCCAAAACACCGTTGCCGCTGCTGCCAGGCAAAAGAGAATTACGCCGCATATAAAAAGATATTTAGCCTTTGATGATACATTATATTTTAAAATGCAATACAAAGCCCGAAACCCATCCCGCCAGTCGATTTTTTTACCCTCTTCATAGGTTCTGCCATAATAGGATATTCCAACCTCATATACACGGCATTTCATTTTTGCAATTTTTGCGGTAATTTCCGGCTCAAATCCGAAACGTTCCTCTTCAATATCAATGGATTGAATGACCACACGCCGAAAGGCCTTATAACAGGTCTCTATATCTGTCAGGTTAAGATTGGTAAAAATATTAGACAATAAGGTAATCAAGCCATTACCTGCCCGATGCCAAAAATAGACAACACGGTGCGGGCCAAAACCCATAAACCGTGATCCATATACAACGTCGGCTTTGTTAGCGAGTATTGGTTCAATTATCCGGGGATATTCACCCGGGTCATATTCAAGGTCCGCATCCTGGATAATGACAATATCGCCACTAACCACGTTGAAACCGGTACGAAGGGCTGCGCCCTTTCCCTGATTTTTTTCATGGTACACGATTTTATCTACTTTATCCGCAATTTCATTTTTGAGGAGTTCCCGTGTGCCATCGGTCGAGCAGTCGTCCACGATAATAATTTCTTTGTTTTCATAGGGGGCATGGATGACTGCCTCTACGATTTTTTTTATTGTATGAACCTCATTATAGCAAGGGATAACAACGGATAGTTTCATAATAGCACGTTATTCTTTTTTCTACCTCTCTCAATCTATTTCCATTTTACATTCCTGCAGTACTGTTCGTTTATGAGAGAAAGATTGCTTCGCTTTACTCGCAATGACTGGATAAGGTCGCACTGACCGGTTACCATCCGCACCAATAACGTGCAGTGTACCATCAAAGCGAATAGTGCATGTCATTGCGAGGGGTCTTTTCCGAAGCAATCTTCCCACTTTTATAAGGGGGGAATTGGTTGCGGCTATGCTGCGCTACGGAATATAAAAATTTACCTTTGTTTTATTTATTTTCCGGGTTTAATTTTTCGCATCAGGATTCCCGGTGTTTTTTAAAACAGATGCCTTCGCAATCTCCATATTTTCCTGCGCCTTGGGATAATAACCTGGTTTGATATCCGCGGCCTTTTCAAATGCCTTGAGCGCCTCCTGATATTTTCGTTCCGTCATATAGAGATATCCAAGATTATTATATGCCCCCGCTTCATCTGCGCCGGCCCTGAAGGCATTCAACGCCTCTTCTTCTTTACCTAGCTTGCATAAAGTAGCGCCTAAATTGTTATAAATTCTGTGGTTTTCAGGCTCAATCTTTATGGCCATTTCAAAAGACTCTCTGGCTTTTTCGTATTCTCCCTTTAAAAGATACGATATTCCCATGTTATTATATATAATACTTGAGTTGGGATTTATCTCAACGGCCTTTGTGTACGCATGCATAGCGTCTTCTAATTTCTTCTGGCGGTCGTATAGTATTCCGAGGTACGTGTAAGCACGCCATGACTTTGGATCAAGGTTTATTGCCCGTTTGAAATTTTCCTCTGCGTTTTCCCATTTTTCCTTCGCAAAGAATGCCATACCCTTACCCTCATAAGCCAATGCATTCTCCGGGTCATTTACCAGTATTTTTTCAAATTCGCTCAACGCCTCATCAGTCATTCCCCTGTTTATCAGGAGACATCCCATTTTATACCGTATCCGGTTCTGTGATGGATCAATCCGCAGCGCCTTATCATATTGAATAAAGGCAGGGCCGACATTTCCTTGCTTTACATACTCATCCCCTAATTTTTCATATCCTTCC
>JAXMAC010000046.1:4078-26401 GCA_046350595.1 Candidatus Brocadiaceae bacterium
CCCAGACCTCCAACTGCGCCTATTGTATAGATAGGCGGCGCCTCTGTCTTTTCAAAGGATTTTCTATATCTTTCAACTGACTTTGTGGCCGCCTGACTATCAATTCCACACACCGGATCCAGATTTTTTCCCGCTTCCGGGTTTAATGTCTGGTTTGCTATCACAAGTCTGTGCGAATTACCGTAGTCCGTCTTCAACCGTGAACTGGCGCAACCTGCAAGAAAAACTATCATACAAAACAAACCTATAAACATTGTATATTTCTTTGACATTTTACAATTCCTCCTTTCCGGGACGGTAGAGACGCAATGCATTGCGTCTCTACACTCGATGTATTATGATCATTTAAGGCGCTATATGTCCAAAATCTCCTTCTAACCCGCCCTTCTTAAGGGGTGCATTACCTTCCAACCTTCCAAGCAGGAAGAATTCAAAATCATTCGGTTCGCTATACTTATCTGTCGGTAATGTTTGTTTCGTTATGTCCAGAGGTTTTACAAGATGGGTTGTGACAACGACGACCAGCTCAGTTTCACTTTTCTCAAAATTGCTGGATCGGAAGAGCATCCCTATGATGGGGATATCGCCAAGCAGGGGATACTTTCGCACGTTTTCACGATATTCATCACTCAGCAGGCCTGCAATAGCGAAGCTCTGGCCATCGGCAAGTTCAACAACCGTTGACACCCTTCGTGTAGATATGGCCGGTATGACAAAATTTTGCAACCTTATGGAGTTTGCAAAGTTAAGCTCAGAAACCTCGGGGGATACCTCCATGCTGATTTTATTGTTATTCAATACTGTTGGAGTAAAATTTAACCCAACGCCAAACGGTTTCCATTCAACAGTAATTGTTGGAACCCCAAGAGATCCTGTCTGAGGAATGGGAACGGGAAATTCACCCCCCGCAAGAAAATACGCAGTCTTTCCGCTCAGGGTGATAAGCGTGGGTTCCGCTAAAATACGGAGTAAACCCTCTTCTCTTAACGCATCAATAAACGTTGTCCAGCTTGCCCCGCCGCCGAGAAAACGAAAAATCATGTTCACATTATCCGCAGACCCGCCGACTGCCCCGCCTGCGCCTGCTCCTGGAGCAACCCTTCCAAGACTATCGAGCATTGATATCCCAAATTGTTGCCCGCTACTGCTTATAAAACTGAAATTGAACCCTAGCCTTTTAATGAGATTTCGGGACATTTCTGATACCCGCACCTCAAGCATCACCTGGTGAACGCCGCCGACCTCAAGCAAATTATTCACCCGGGATTTTCCCTCTTTATCTGCATAGGCGTATGATTGTGCAATCTCCAGAACCCTGGAAAGGGTTGCAGTACTTGAAACGCTGCCCGATAGGGTAATATTATTATGGGTAGTGGTTACCTGAATATCCCTTTCTTGGGGAAATATTTCATGGAGCTTTTCTTTCAACCGTTGAATATCAGGGATTACTTCAATTTCAAAAATAGTAGTAACTTTATTGGCCTCATCCCATAAGGCAAGATTTGTCATACCTGGAATTTTACCGGTGAGATATATCTGCTGAGGATTGAGCACCAGGGCGTCCGCTATCTCTGCATCGGCAAGAGAAACCCGCTTCACGGGAACAGCGCAATCAATTAATGTTGAATTTCGCACGGTAAGAACAAGTCTTTGCGGCTGTGTCGTATTAACACCTATCTTCGCAGGAACTTCCGCCCGGCACTCAAATGAAATAATAAGGGCTAAAATAAACACCATGGAACATAAGATAACCCTATTGCGCCTGATTGTATTCTGTTTTATCACAGATATTCTCCCTCCTTTTCTTAAATGTATGGGACGTCTTTGTTCTGTCTTCTCTTGCCTGAATTTTCTCGTTTATTTACTCATTACCCTGAATACCTGGATAAGCGCAGGACCTAAAATTACAATAAAAAGAGATGGAAAAATAAAGAGAATCATGGGAAACAACAATTTCACCGCCAGTTTTGCAGCCTTTTCCTCCGCCCTTTGTTGCCTTTGTATTCTCATGAAGTCTGAGTGCGCTCTTAATGCCTGGGCGATACTGGTGCCAAATTTATCCGTCTGGATTAATAAAGTCACCATATTGTTTATCTCCTCCAACTCCGTTCTGCGTCCAAGATTTCTCAGCGCATCCCGACGGGTCTTGCCGACTCTTAACTCTCTGTTGTATATTTTAAACTCTTCGCCAAGCACCTTATTTCCAAATTTAATTTCTTCCCCAACGCGGTCTATTGCTGCATCTAGCCCCATACCTGACTCCACACACACAACGAGCATGTCAAGGGCATCGGGAAAGCCTTCCAGTATCTTTTCTTTCCTTTTCGTTATCCGCATCCGAAGCCAAATATTGGGTAGATAAAATCCAAAGAGCGCAAAAAAAACATATAAAGCCATAAGATGCAGGGGAGATAGAGGTATTATTACAACAAGTTTAAGAAGGAAAATAGCGGCAGGAAATATTATTGCACACAATACTTTTGCGCCCAGAAAAATCAATGTTGCATTGTGGTTTCGAAATCCAAGATTTAACAAACTCTTTTGAGTGCGAGACAGGTCTTCTTCCCGCTTTGGTTTTGCAAAAATTCCAAAATAACTCACGATGGCTATAAGATATTGTTTCCATCGTTCCTTTTCCTGACTTGATTTTAATACCGCCCCGGCGGATTCCCCCAGTGTTTGAACGTGCCCCCTGCTTTGAATCTTTTTCAATAAGGCGCGACGTTCAGCAGATGCCCTTATGAAAAGGAAGATTACAACCATAAGTAACGCCGTTCCTATAAATACGCCAATAGATATAATAAGGGAAATTTGCATCTTTGCGTGCTCCTTACACCTTTATTGCAACAATCTTCTTCATGACAACGACCCCTAAAACCATCATAACAAAAGATGTTAATACCAGAAGTTTTCCAAGAGGGTCCGTTATTAAAACCGTTAAATAATCAGGACTTACTATGGCAAATCCAAAACCAATGAAAAAAGGAAGGGCTATTAAGATAATGACAGATAACTTTCCTTCTGCCATTAATGCGCGGATGCGCGCCTGCAGCTTAAACCTTTCCCGGATGAGACGCGCAATATTTTCCAGAATCTCAGCAAGGTCTCCTCCGGTTTCCCTCTGTAAGGTAACTGACATGGCAAAAAATTTGAGATTCTCACAATCCACCCGCTCGGTAAGATTTATTAATGCTTCTTTAATGCCAACCCCAAAATTAACCTCATCAATGACTTTTGCAAATTCACTTCCCAGGGGGTCGTCAAACTCCTGGGCAACCATTTGAAGTCCCCCGGAAAAGGCATGACCTGCCCTCAAAGAACGGGCGAAGAGATCAAGGGCATCGGGTAATTGCCGTTCAAATTTCTTCATCCTCATGTTCTTTTTCTGAATAATGTAAAAAAAAGGTATCATTCCTGCGCATAGTGCGGCTGGAATGGACATCAAAGAACCTTTCATTGATAACGATGAGACGCCATACCCAACAAAACCCAGTATTAATGTCATCAAAATAAAGACACCAAGGGGATACTTTACATTGGATTGTACAAGCACACGGTCCAATTTCACAAAAAAGGGAATGGCCTGGAATAAACGATCAAGCCAGGGAATATCGCTTAACTTCCGCCGTTTTTTTGTAATATCAACGGCTTGCGTTATCCACGGGATTGCAGAAGTTGTTACGCGATGTTTCTTTATCCTTTCGGATAGTAAATCCTTTTTACTCTTGAGAAGAAGGATAACCCCAGCAACGATGAATACCACAGCTACAAAGAGGGCAACACCAATTAACAAGTCCATGTTACTATTTCCCGATTTAATTATTCTAAGACCGAAATATATCCGGAATCGGTACGCCGATGGCCTCAAATTTCTCAAGAAACTTTGGAAAAATATGCGTCATTTCAAATTTCCCTTTCACCCGCCCATTCTCATCAATACCGGTTTGTTTGAATGTAAAGATTTCTTGTGTTGTGATAACGTTTCCTTCCATGCCGATAATCTCCTGCAAACTTACCACCTTCCTGCTGCCATCAATGAGTCGTGCAACCTGGATAATAACCTGAAGAGCGGAACTAATATATTTCCGTGTGGCCTCAACGGGTATGAGAAATCCTGAAAGCGCTACCAGGGTTTCCAACCGTAACAGGACATCTCGCGGATGACTGGCATGTATGGTCGTAAGAGACCCGTCATGCCCGGTATTCATCGCCTGGAGCATATCAAGCACCTCCGCACCCCTGACCTCGCCCACGATAATACGGTCAGGGCGCATTCTCAAACTGTTCCTTACCAGGTCTCGCTGGGAAACTTCCCCTTTTCCTTCAATATTCAGGGGTCTGGTCTCCAGTCTCACAACGTGTTCCTGTTTCAACTGAAGTTCGGCAGAATCTTCAATGGTTATTATCCTCTCATTTGAGGGAATAAAACGGGAAAGAACATTTAACAACGTTGTCTTCCCGGAACCCGTGCCACCGGCAACAATAACATTCAATTTTGCCCTAACAATCCCTCTGAGTAATTCTGCAATCTCAGGGGTTAACGTTTGTAAAGCTATCATATCTTCGACTTCCAGGGTGCCAACCGCAAAACGTCTTATTGAAAGCATAGGACCGTCTATGGCAAGAGGGGGTATTATGGCATTCACCCGGGAACCATCTGGCAAACGGGCATCCACCATAGGACATGACTCATCAACCCGGCGTCCCACAGCCGACACAATCCTGTCGATAATATTTTTCAGATGATTATCATCTTTAAATCTGGCGCTGGTGAGCTGTAGTTTTCCGTATCTCTCTACATAGATATGGTTGTGGGTATTAACCAGGATATCGGTAACGGTAGGATCGTGCATGAAGGGTTCTATGGGACCGTATCCCAGTATCTCATCCTGAATCTCCCGGCGAAGCTGTTCTTTTTCTTCATAATTCAGAGGCATGGAAAAATGATCTTCTGACAATATCCTCTCAATTACACGGCCTATTTCCTGCCTCAACGTATTCCGATCGAGAGAATCGATGATCGATAGATCTACGACCTCCAACAGCCGTTCGTGGATCTTTGCCTTCAATTCGAGGAGTTCATTTGTTACCGGAGCTACGAGTCTTTCCTTCATGGATGCTACTCACTTTTTATAAATTACCAATTGCTATGAAAACAATGACTTTGCAAAAGGAAGAAAACTCTTCCTTTTTTGCTGTATGCCCCCATTGGCCTTGAATAAGGTAGAGGTTAATTCCCTGAATTTCCCCCAGATTTCAGTTCCCTGGGCTAGTGAATAAAGGGGTTTGCCTTCATTAATGGCGCTCATGGAAAGCTTGAACACATTGGGAATCCCGCATAGAATCTTTTTTTGCAAACTCTCCTCGGCATCCTTTAAGGTAAGGTCGGTATTTTTGTGTACGCGGTTTGCAATAATTTCAATTTTTTCCTCGCCCGGATACGTTTGTTTTCTGAAGGTATTTAAAAGCCTCTTGAGGTTAATAATACAGGGAAGGTTTAACACAAAAACCAGCAACATTTTATCGGCAATTTTCATAATTACCCGGGAATTTCCGTCCATAGATTGCCCGCTATCAATAATAATATAATCAAACATCGTCTGCATAAGTTTCAGGAGCGTGGCGAGCGCCTGGGGATACGCTGCATAATCTTCAGTAAATTCAATGGGAGATGGTAATATATAAACCCCTGATGAGTGCCGCGAAAGAATGCTCATTAAATAGGTGGAATCGAGCCGGGATATATTTTTAATCACTTCTAACCAGCTAAAAAAAGGCTCTATATTTAAATTTACCGAAATCTCGCCAAAAATAGGTTTTAAATCTATAAGGACTACCGAGGGTGACCCTTCAGCCTCCGCAAGGCTTACGGCCAGATTTATTGCAACGGTCGTTGTCCCCACCCCTCCCTTCGTGCCAAATACATTAACAATTTTCCCTTTTTTTATCGTTGGTTCTGCCCCTTTTTGGCTCTCTTTATATGACTTTACTTTCAAAAGGGCTCCCTGCACTTCTTCTTTTTTAAGCGGCTGAGGAAAAAATTCCTTCACCCCTATCCTTAATGCATCAATCAGGATATCCGCATTCTTATTCGAAGAGGTTAAGAAAATATTACGAACCGTTTCTGCCGTTAAGAGGGTATGTGCATACTGTAAGTCTCTTTTCGGGTCATCCCCTGTTTCCAATATCAACAGGTCGTAATGTTCCTGATTTTTAAGTTGTGTTACACTGTCGTAAACATTAAACCCATCCAGAGACGTCAATATCTCTTTGATTGTATCCAGGATATCCTTGCTTTTTAGCTCTAATAGTACGGAAACACCGTTATTTTCAACCATAATACACTCTGAAATAATTTAATAAAATATCACGCAGTTGGGTTTCGCTTTGCTCAACACAACCTACACAACTTAAAAACGCATGGTATATTACACCATACGCCTTTTTTCTGCAACGGCAAATTTACACAAATTAACCCGCCTCGTTCATTTCACCAGGCCCGGAAACATACCCATAGTTCCAAAATACGCTCCTCCGCCACCCCTTGTATTTGTTATCATTCCTTCACAATTAACACGAGCCTGTATCGTTTTATCAGGCGGAGGCAAAATCATTTCAATAGTAACTGTGGCAAAACCTATGATGGTTACCGCCCCACCAGGATTTGAGCAATCATTTCTGTCATATACAACCACCACGGTCGTCCAGGTATTTGGGTCTGTATCATCATCCAGGTCGCCATCGTTTTTTATTCTCATAACATCAAAAAGCGCTTGCATATCATCAAAAGCAGATCCCACCGAACCGCCAGTAAAAATATACTGCGTCACTCCGGCAATTGTCTCGGGAATATCACTATAGTTTCCATTTTTTATATTAGTTAAAATAGCTCTTAGTTTGCTAGAGTTTGCAGGCGAACTCGTATAGGTATGCCATCCCGCGCAGCCTTCGAGTGTGCCGGTAGGGTTAAATTTAATCGGCTGGTTACAAAATTCAGCTTGTTCAAACCATTTTTTTGAAATCCCCACGGGAAGAGGAAGCTTTCCCGGACTAAGCCTCTTCGGACCTGTCAGGGCTGCAGTCGCTTCGGCAGAGACATTGAAGGAGTTCTTCCCGAACATCTTTGCAAAAAACGCGGTAACCGGCGTGTTGGCGCTGTCGTCTCTCCGGGCGATTACCTTTACTGCATCAGGTCGGTTGAGGGTTTGCGTAAATGTGCTGTTGTCGGTATTCCATTGTCCCATAATAACATCCGAGGCATTTATGCTAATATATTTTCCCGCCGCCTTATTCTTTCCTGCTATATTCTGGGCAACTGGCACAATATCTGAAGGATTACACACATAGGTCATTCGTTGGGTGTATGACAAATGATCGTAAATATCGCTCAGTTTCCTCGTTGCTGCAAGGGCAGCGGCATCGGCTACATTCTGAATCTGATTCCTCGTTACCATGAGATAGCCAATATCAATAGTAAGGGCGATAAACCCCACCAGCGCTAATAGTCCCATACAGACCACGACGGCAACGACCCCGCGTTTATTTTTTATCCATGAAAAAATAGTATGTTGATTATTGATCGTGTTTTCTCCGTTGAAGAGACGCAAAATCTTGCGTCTCTACCACAACAGTTCTGTAGGTTGGGTTGAGCAAAGCGAAACCCAACAGTGCTTGATATTTTTCATAAAAAACTACGCTACGAACTTTGAAATTCCTGTGCAATTAAAGTAAGGGGCAAGTTTGTAGTGACGACTTCAGTCGTCATGCCTGAATATTGTCCATTACGATCAATTTATTCCATCTTCATGACCGTTTGAGCCTTCAGATCCTTTCCACCCACGAAACTGCTAATAAAATTTGGGAATACCAGAAAATTATAGTGATATACAACCCGAACCGTAAGGTCATTGCCAAAAGTCGTACCCGTTCTCGTAATAGTAATCGTGGGTGTACTTCCTGCGCCGAAGGTAATCAAATTATTCGCACAATAATTATTTACGCATGAATTAATTTCACTATCACTTACCCGGGAGCCGGTATCGCGTACAACTATCCCCAGACGCGCGCCCTCTCTGCTTGCATTGGTAATAATCTGTTGATCATAGAGAATTAAACCGAACTCAATAATCCCAAACATAACCATAAACAGAAATGGCACAATAATGGCAAATTCAACCGCCGCTCCACCATTTCTTGCGGACAACTTTCTCATACTCAACGCCTCGCACCCTATTCAATTTTCACGACGAGGATAAATATTACCTAGCGCAGCTACGCCGCAACCAATTCTTCTTTATGAAAAGGGGAGATTGCTTCGGAAAAGACCCTCGCAATGACACTCACAATGCGCTTTGATGGCACACAGCACGTTGTCATTGCGAGCAATCTTTCCCTCATAAACAAACTTCATCTCCCAATAAGAAGAACATGGGACTGTGAAAAACTTACAAAAAAAGAGGTTTTTGCACAGTAATACTATAAAAACCTATTGCCTAAAATGTCAGCTCGGTTACTGTAGTTCCCTTAATCAACGTTACCGAAGCGTATGGCAGTTTTTCGGATATATTCTCAGCTTTTCCAGGCCGCGTCCCGTAAGATGAAATTAACGTGGAAATCGTGACGCCTTTAGTTCCCACATCTTCAGCATCAACATAATTTCTCAATGCCAACACAATCTTCCCCTGTGTGGTAGCAAGCGCCAGTTTTTCTCCTTCTTCGGGGGTTACTTCCAGGGTAATCACATCGGCGCTGACCGGCTTCTCCTGTTTATTTCCCGTATCCAGATCTGACCCAGCCGCAAGAACAAGGATATTCTCGAGTATTATCTTCGTAATAGTCTCAGAATTTCTTCCACTCTGTGCCACCGTTGCAAGCACATCTACCCGGTTCCCCGCATGTATAAAACCGGCAATGCCAATTACCTTATCAACACTCACTGACATGGCGCGCTTTTTTGGAGTAACTATAGCCGCAACGCCGCCGCCTTGCACCGTCGTTGGCGCCAACATTGATTCATATATTGGCTCATTCAACTTTACAGGACGTAATAACGTTCTCCCCACCAATGCCGATACATCGGAAAAACAACCGGGCGGTAAACTCTCTTTGAGAAAAGACGCCATTTTTATCATACTCTTATCAACCCGAGCCCCCCATGATAGATCATATTTAGCCACTGCTATCGGCATAGTTTCCACAGATTTTGCCTGCTTCACCGGCGCCTTCTGTAACCGGTTATAGGTTAAAAAAGCAACGAAAAATGCAATAACGATGGCAATGCCAATCATTAACATGGCGGCGAGTCTCATTTTTACCATACCGATACTCCTTTTTTATATGTGTTATAATTCTCACAAAGTTACAATTATGTAAGTTGGGTAGAGGAATGAAACCCAACAATTTTGGACACAATTAAATTATCTTTATCTTCATAATATCGAACAGGAAAACTGAACACAACGTACCACTTGCAATTGCCACGCCGTAGGCCAACATAGGCTTCTTTTCTCCCTTTTCCGGCGGGATATACGTGAATTTTCTGGTAACAATAAATATCTTCATCATTAACCAGAATCGCGTGACCGTCTCCTTGAAATACCCATGAAATGCAAGGAGTACGAGCGCATAGACACTCCCCATGATTACGGTACCAAAGGAGGCCATGAGTACGCCTTTTGGCCCTATTAATCCACCCACAGCGCCCATAAGCTTTATATCTCCTGCCCCCATGCCGGCAACGATATAAAAGGGCATAAAAAGAGCTATCCCTAAAAATAAACCCTCAAGACTAAAAGCGCTTCCCCTTAAACCGCTCACAGATACATTATAGAACAATCCCAGCACCATCGCAGGAAACGTTAACCAATTAGGAATCTTATGAAATCGGACATCATGTATTACCGCAATGATTAAAATAACCAATAAAAACGAAAAAGGAATAATCTCCATTCTCCTTTTAAATTCATGACACACTATGCGCTTTTTATACAGCACGTTGTTTGCGAGCGTTTGTAGTGACGACGTCAATCCCCTCATAAACAAATGTGCTTGTGAAAAACGTACAAAAAAAAGAGGTTTTCAGGTAGGTTGGGTTGAGCAAGCAGAAATGGGCAATTTTAACAATTCGCTGATATTTTTCACGAGAAAAATACCCGTACAAAAATGGCAATTTATAGTTTCGTGCCACAACACAACCGATATTTTCACGTTTCGTACTACGGTACTTCCGCTTTAAGTCCATAGTAGAGACAAGGCACTGCCTTGTCTCTACATGTGTTTTTAAAATATTATGGACAACACACCCTTTAAAAACGCACAAGTGTCTTTGTGTAACCTTGTTATTGGCCAAAGCACTATCCAATTTTGCTCCAACGTTAGTAAGCGTACCATTGAATTTGCCTTTCAGTGTCGTCCAGGCGGCAAAAACCGCAAGACCCATAAGACCTGCAATTAAGGCATATTCAATTGCGGTAATACCGTCCTCCTCTTAAGAATTTTAAAAATCTTTCTCATTGCATTCACCCCCTCTCATTCTGTAAAAATTAAAATAAAAACCTTTCCTACAAAAGATATTTTTCAACATCTTACATTATCCGTTCAAACAAATATTTTTATCGTATTTAATTTCATATTTCTTCAAAAAACAAATAGTTCCCTTAACAATGGGGGATAGAGGGGTTATGTTTTTTCCCACCGTATTCATTAGTATCAGAGTATTTTACAACTGACTCCCCTTCTACAATGGGGATTTCTTGCCTACCATCATCCGCAGACCCGCATGAATAAAATGAGAATTCCTATGAAATTGAAATATAACCCGGCAAAAACAAGGCATTGCCTCAATTCTACCTATTAAAAAAACACTTTTAAACAATTACAACAGGGATAAAAACTTGTGGAGAAAAAATGTGAGAATATCAAAGGGATTTTAGGCATATTCATTTTAATGCGAAAAATAACCACCGGTTATTTTGGTTAATAAAATACCACGGAAACAAACTATCAAATTTCTTGTTTTTCAAGGTTTTAGTTAGTTATTTGCTGCACGGCATCATTATAACACTTCATTGAAACAACATCCTTCGATAGCCCTTTGAAATATAAAAGGAGTGAAAACAGGAATATTTTTTTTCACATAAACTACTATCGAGATTTTACAGATTGCATTACCAAATACGCACTGAAAGAACGAAAATCTACAGAAAAATAAACTATCAAGGCATAGTAGTATACTTAATTTTAAATATTTTGCAAGAGTTAAATACATTTCACTGGCATTAATTTTGATGTCAATCGCGAATGTGCGGCATTGTTTAATTTTTTACTACAAGCGCAAATTATGAACCATTTTTATTCATAATTAAAATTGTTGATGAATAATTCTCAACTTGTTTATTATGACTTTTATGACAGATGTACAATATAAAAAAACATGAATTATGTAATTCGATTGTGTCTTCTTGTGTAACATGTTAAGTAGCGCAGCTACGCCGTACGCCGCACCAATTCTTCTTTATGAAAACGGGGAGATTGCTTGAAAAAACGCTCGCAATGACACTTACGATGCACTTTGATGGCATCACCCCCTCTCATTCTGTAAAAATTAAAATAAAAAAACCTTGCTACAAAGATATTTTTCTTAACATCTTATTCTATCCGTTCAAACAAATATTTTTATCGTATTTAATTTCATATTTCTTCAAAAAAACAAAATAGTTCCCTTAACAATGGGGGATAGAGGGGGAGTTGTGTTTTTTCCCACCGTATTCATTAATATCAGAGTATTTTACAACCCCCTGACTCCCCCTTCTACAATGGGGATTTCTTACCTACCATCATCCGCAGACCCGCATGAATAAAATGAGAATTCCTATGGAATTGAACTATAACCGGCAAAAATAAGGCATCTGTATAATTCTACCTATTAAAAAAACACTTTTAATCAATTACAACATAGAGAAAAACTTTTGGAGAAAAAAAACGGAAGAACTTCAAAGAGTTTTTAGTATTATTCATTTTAATGAAAATAACCACCGGTTATTTTGGTTAATAAATACCACGGAAACAAACTATCAAATTTCTTGTTTTTCAAGGTTTTAGTTAGTTATTTGTTGCACGGCATCATTATAACACTTCATTGAAACAACATCCTTCGATAGCCCTTTGAAATATAAAAGGAGTGAAAACAGGAATGTTTTTTCACATTAAGCTACTATCGAGATTTTACAGTCTGTGAATCATCAAATACGCATAGAAAGAACGAAAATCTACAGAAAAATAAACCATCAAGGCATAGTAGTATACTTTGTTTTAAATATTTTGCAAGAGTTAAATATATTACATCCGGCATTAATTTTTGATGTTAATCGCGAATGTGCGGCATTGTTTAATTTTTTACTACAAGCGCAAATTATGAACCATTTTTATTCATAATTAAAATTATTGATGAATAATTCTCAACTTTGTTTATTATAACTATATAAACAAACATGAATTAGATAATTCAGGTGTATAACAATATAAACACCAACTTTATGAAAGTAGGGAGATGAATTAGATATGCGCTTTGATGGTATACAGACGTTGTCGTTATGCATTGCATCCTTCGTTGTGCACTGTTTTAATCATTATAATTCTGTCATTGCGAGCGAAGCGAAGCAATCTTTCTCTCATAAACAAACAGTACCTCTTGATAAGAGGGATGAAGTGGGTTGTGAAAAACTTGCAAAAAAAGAGCGTAATACTATAGCGCAACTAAGCCGCACCAATTCTCCTTTATGAAAGTGGGGAGATTGCTTCGGAAAAAACCCTCGCAATGACACTTGCTATGCACTTTGATGGCACGGCAGCACGTTGTCATTGAGAGCGTTTGTAGTGACGACTTTAGTCGTTCGGGGTCATTGCGAGCGGAGCGAAGCAATCTTTCCCTCATAAACAAACTTCACCTCCTGATAAGAAGTAAATGGGAAGGTTATACATGTTACACTTGTGCCTGCTTATTTCAAGAAGGTATAAATAGCCTGAGAAAAGGAAATTAATTGATCCAGAGCCAACACCTCTCCTTACCCGTTCATCGAGGTGCATATCTCTTATAATACCTTTCAAACAATCCCTCGAAATTCCCGGCAGGTTTAAGCCTTCAAGGCTGTTTAATAACGTCTTTCGGCGTGAGGTGAATATGGCATAAATAATCTTTTTGAAAAAATGATAATCTGTTATTCGTCCTGCAAATCTTTCTCTATTGACACATACCTTCACCAGCGCAGAATGAACATCGGGTCTTGGCCAGAATGATTCCGGAGACAATTTCTTCATAACTTGTACATCTGAAAATAACCGGGTAAGGATGGACAAGATGCCGTATTCTCTTGTGCCAGGAACTGCCATTAAACGTTCGGTAATTTCACTTTGCAGCATGAGCACCATCAGGAAGATGGGCAGATCGCCTTCCAGCAAATTGATAATCACCGGCGTGCTGATATTGTAGGGAAAGATTTGAGACTACTTTTATGTGGGATTGGTTTGTTCCTTTAACCAATTGTGTATGAGCGACGGAATCTCCGGATTTATTTCATGTTTTGTTTTTAAAATGTCGGCATGGATCAGGGTCACATTTTTGTATAATCAGTATGTCGGATGAAAGTTCATATAACTTATTATCAACCTCCACGGTAAATACGTGTTTTGAGCATTCAGCCAACAACCTGGTTAACCCGCCCGTTCCTGTGCCTATCTCCAGCACAACATCATTTTCACTGAGATCGGCCATACCAGGGATGCTCAACAAGATATTCTGGTCGATCAGGAAATTCTGGCCAAAACGTTTATTGGGCGTGATCCCCCACCGGCTGAAGATCTGTTTGAGAACAGACGGAGTATGGGGGACAAAGTTTATTTTTTTGATGACATAGGTTTAAATAAATTAGGCTGCCTTTGGCAGCGACTTTTAAGCTCTTCTCTAAAAAGAGGGCAGGGGGTGTTATGGCATTTTTACACACCCCTTAAATCTGTTTGAAATTCCTTAACATTTAATTAGGCTTATACGGCTAGGCGCTTTTGACTACATGATCGTTTGAAATTCCTTCATTAAATTGCCGGCTACTTTTATACAGGTGGCAACATGAATTGTCGACTAAAACTCCCTGTCAGAGTTAACCCGGTTTGAAATTCCTATACATTTAACAAGCCATACGGCGACTTTTTATATAATAGATTAATACCCACCCCTGAATCCGTAGAGACGCATTGTAATGCGTCTCTACAATAGTCGTCACTACAGACAGGGTTTATTTACCCCTGCGCTTTGCCATTTTCACCGCCATCTTTATGGCCTCCATCATGGATCGTGGGTTGGCAATGCCTTTACCGGCAATATCATAGGCAGTGCCATGGTCCGGCGACGTACGAACAAAAGGTATACCAAGGGTAATATTTACACCGATTTCAAATGCATGCAATTTCAGGGGAATTGCGCCCTGGTCGTGGTAAACAGCAACAACTCCATCATACGCCCCTTTTAACATCTTGTAAAATACGGTATCGGCAGAGACCGGTCCGTCACATTGAATACCCTTATTCCTCGCCTTTTCAAGCGCAGGAATAATAATCTTTCTCTCCTCATCGCCAAATATGCCCTCTTCGCCTGCATGGGGATTCAGGCCACACATGGCAATCCGGGGCCGTTCTAAACCAAAATAGCGCATAAGGCCATCGTTCGTAATAGCGAGTGTATCTAAAATGCCCTCCGTGGTAATTATCTGTGGCACATCTTTCAAGGCAACATGCGTGGTAACAAAGGCCACCCTCAATTTCCCCCCTACCATAAACATGACAACACGTTTTACGCCTGAAAATATTTGAAGCATTTCTGTATGACCGGGATAGCCATACCCCCCTAGGTGGATAGCCTCTTTACAAATCGGCGCTGTAGCAAGCGCATCAATATGCCCGGACATGGCAAGGTTTATCCCTTTCAGCACACATTGAACCGACATATCGCCGCCTTCCTGAGTCGGCTTCCTCTGCCTTAATAAATCCTGCTGAAAATCGCCTATTGACAAAAACGATAAAGACGGATGCGTATCTTCAATATCAGATATGTCGGATATTGTCCTGCAAGCAAAGGGAATTTTTAATGAATCGGCAGTAAAATCAAATACCTCTTTGTTGCCAATAATGACATAGTTGGCTAATGTGCTTATGGATGGGGATTGTAATGCCTTTAAGATAATCTCAGGCCCAATCCCGCACGGATCGCCCATGGTAATACCGACTAATAATTTTGACCTTTTATTTTTTTGCATATTTACGCTTAACTTATCTTTATAAAGGGTGAGGCTTTGGCCTTGCCACGCGCAACCCTAAAGGGCCGCCCTACCACAAACAGACTCAAACCCGAAGAGTCTGTGCAAAAAGTCTTGTCTTGCCTGTCATTGCGAGCGACAGCGAAGCAATCTTTCTCTCAAAATCCATGAAAAAAGGGATTGCTTCAGTCGTTCCTCCTTCACAATGACACGACAGGAGGCTTTTTGCACAGACGCTGAAGGTTTGAGTTACATCTCAAGTTTGTAGTGACGACTTCAGTCGTCATACCCGCGTCTTGTCCATCACAAGGAAGCGACTGAAGTCGCCACTACAAACAGGTAACCCGCATAAACAAAATAAAAATTCCTACACACCAAAAAACCCCTCTTCCCTCAATTGTTCCTGCGTAATGTCCAATCTTTTTTCCTTCTCATTTGCCAGAAGTTTTTTGACCCACTTGCCCATCATGTCAATTTCAATATTCACACGGTCTCCGTGATTCTTAAATCCCAACGTAGTCTGGGACAGGGTAAAGGGGATTAATGCCACGGAAAATATTTCATCAGATACGTCGACAATCGTAAGGCTAATTCCATCAATGGATACAGAACCCTTTTCTATCATCATATCGGTAAAGCTCCGGTCAGCCGAAAAGTATATCACACATTGACCGGCAGTTTGTTTCTTTTCTTTGAGCTTACCAATACCATCCACATGGCCGGTAACAAAGTGGCCGCCCAGTCTGTCTCCAATCTTTAGTGCCCTTTCGATATTGACTCGATCTCCATATCGCAATGCCCCTGCGGTGGTCTTTTTGAGGGTTTCGCCGGAGACGTCGAAGCTAACCACACTCCCCCCAATCGCCTTTACCGTAAGACACACACCATTGACGGCAATGCTCTCGCCAAGGGTTAAGTCGTCATAAAAATCCTGGAAATCAAGAAATAGTTCAGCCCCCCCTGCCTTTGGAGATAACTTTTCTACCCGTGCCTGATGTTCAATAATACCGGTAAACATAATCAAAATAAAAAACCGTAAAAATTATTTATATGATAGATTTATCTAGATGTATAGGAATTTCAAACCGGGTTAACTCTGACAGGGTTTCAAACCCTGTCAGAGTTTTGGTTTGTTTGTAGTGGCAATTCATGAATTGCCACTACCGTATCAAAAGTAGCCGAAGGCCTAATTTATTCCCAGGCTCTGCAGACTGGGCCAAATGGGCATTTTCGAAGGAATTATGAAAATATTCCCCACTCTATAGAGTATTACTCTGTAAAAACTTCTTTTTTTTTGTACGTTTTTCACAAGCACATTTGTTTATGATGGAAAGATTGCTTCGCTCCGCTCGCAATGACCCGGACGACTAAAGTCGTCACTACAAACGCTCGCAATGACAACGTGCTGTGTGCCATCAAAGAGCATAGTAAGTGTCATTGCGAGGGTCTTTTCCGAAGCAATCTCCCCGCTTTCACAAGAGAATTGGTTGCGGCTTAGCTGCGCCAGGTAATATCGTGTATTATCGCAAGTAAACACTAGCATCCGGCATCATGTTTTTATCGTGCATCGTGTATCGTGACAGTATATCCGATTTCCTGTCTGTGCAATCTGCGTAAACTGTATTTACCTTACGTGGATTTTACCCAAAATGGTCTTTCCAGCCGTCACCTTTTCACCCACCTTGACCAGCGCCTCAAAGTGAACCGAAGCTGGCACAAAGACCTCCACCCGTGAACCAAACTTGATCATGCCAAAACGCTGCCCCTGCGCAAGAACATCTCCAACCTTGCAAGCACACACAATGCGTTTTGCAATCTTGCCGGCGATCTGTTTCACTGCAATTTTTACCGGGCTACCGACAAGAGATACTCCCATCACATTATTTTCATTGCTGGTAAAACACTCGTCGTCCCGCGCATCAAGAAATTTACCCCTTGTATGCTTTATAAATTCCACACGCCCATGCACCGGCACACGGTTCACATGGACATTGAGAACAGACATAAATATGCTGACCTTTATTGTATCACATTTTAAATAAAGATCTTCAAATACCGGCACTATGTGTGACACCGTCCCATCAGCCGGGGCGATAACAAGATCTGCACCCTGCGGGGTTTCCCTTTCCGGATCCCGAAAGAAATTCAACAAAAAGTAAAGGAAAAACAATGGTATGGGAACAATCCAGGGAAATAGCGCCAGGGAAAAAGCGATACCAACTACACAGGGTATGCTAAAAATAATTAATTCTCTCAATCCATATTTTGCAAGCGGGATACGCATGTTTTTATTCTCTCGTTTTTAACTTATTTTATGAATAATGATGTACCATCCATTGTTAGCCAACTGAAGCATGCCAGGTTTTCAATGCTAAAGAGTTTGTGCAAAAAGTCTTGTTCCCCTGTCATTGCGAGCGACAGCGAGCAATCTTTCTCTGGAAATCTATGAAAAGAGGAGATTGCTTCAGTCGTTCCTCCTCTGCAATGACACGGCAATGGGCTTTTTGTATAGGCTCTCATGGTTTGAAGTAAGCCCTGAATATATTCATCAGAAATCAAATTTCAGTTGGCTAAATAGTTACCATCATCACTAAATACTGCGCTATGAAATATACCAGAAAAGTCCTGTTTTTCCATAAAATATTAAATATGTGTTTGACATCATTTTGAAAATTTGTTATAGAAAATACTGTTTTTTGTCATTTCATAACTTACCATCTATCAAATGCATACAAGAAAAGGAGCCGCCATTGACTACTATAAGTTGCGTTAAGGCCAGAGAAATACTCGATTCCCGGGGAAATCCTACGATAGAAGTAGACGTCATTCTGAAAAACGGAGCGATGGGTCGCGCTGCCGTGCCTTCCGGTGCATCCACAGGAAAACGCGAGGCGCTTGAAATGAGGGACGGCGATAAACCAAGCCGCTATATGGGAAAAGGCGTACAAACAGCCGTGAAGAATGTAAATGAAATCATTGCACACAAACTTGAGGGAATGGACGCCACGAAACAGGTCGAGATCGATAACCTTCTGATACAACTCGATGGCACGAAGAACAAGGAAAAGCTGGGTGCTAATGCCATCCTCGGTGTTTCTCTTGCCGTAGCGAGGGCAGCAGCAAATGCACTGGGCATTCCACTTTACCGTTACATTGGCGGCACAAATGCCAAAATACTGCCCGTCCCTATGATGAATATCCTCAATGGCGGAAAACACGCCGATAACAATGTGGACATCCAGGAATTTATGATCATGCCCATCGGCGCTGCCAGCTTTGCCGAGGCGCTCCGTATGGGCGCTGAGGTCTTTCACAATCTCAGATCCGTGCTGAAATCCAGGAAGTATAATACCAATGTAGGGGACGAAGGCGGTTTTGCTCCAAATCTGAAAACGAATGAAGAGGCATTCGACCTGATCCTGGAGGCAATAAAAAAAGCTGGCTATACGGCAGGCAAGGATATATACCTTGCACTGGACCCCGCCGCCAGTGAATTTTACAAGGATGGTAAATATATCTTACGCGCCGAAGGCGGCGCTCAGAAGAGCAGCGATGAAATGATTGACCTTTATTCAAAATTTCTCAGCAAATATCCTGTCTGCAGCATAGAAGACGGCCTTTCAGAAGAAGACTGGGATGGCTGGAAAAAACTTACAAAAAAAATGGGAAACAACGTCCAGCTTGTTGGAGATGATATCTTCGTAACAAATACGGAAATCCTCGCAAAAGGAATCGAACAGGGTATTGGCAATTCTATCCTGATCAAGGTCAACCAAATCGGCACGCTCACCGAGACCCTCAATGCCATCGAAATGGCAAAAACAAAGGGGTATACCACCGTTATTTCACACCGTTCCGGGGAAACAGAAGACACCACGATTGCTGATATTGCCGTGGCCACAAATGCAGGTCAGATTAAAACAGGTTCTCTTTGCAGAACCGACCGAATTTGCAAGTACAATCAATTACTGCGTATCGAAGAAGACCTGAAAAACAATGCCCTGTATGGAGGAAAATTATGCACGATGAAAAAATGACCACTCACGAGGATGACAATTCTCACGTTCTTTCGCATGATGAATCAGGCGTCTATTCTCCTCCGGTAAAGGTTGAACAAGAGGCGGTTACGGAATCTCCGGCTGAAAGCAAGAATATGCCGTGTGCCACACCTCTTTTATTACAGGGGATAGAGGCGCCAAACAATAAACCAGAAGAGCCGGAAACAGAACCTCATTTTTTTGAAGTGCACGCCGACGCATCAAAAGAGGGAATTCTCCACGTTGACCAAACCGATAACGATGCCATGACCAGTACCATGCGCAAAGAAAGGTATGTGGGCAAATTTATATTACTGGTTTGTATAACATCGTGCGTGGCAATTCTCTTTTCTTCGTTAATTAACAAATCCCGGCAAGACAGATTTCACATGACCGGGATAAAAATTGCGCTTGAAAAACAATTCGAACAACTACAATCAGAAAACCTTATCCTTGAGAAGGAATATGCCGGTTTAAAACAAGACCCCATCCGTATTGAAAAAGAGGCACGGGACAATTTCGATTTTATTGCGCCTGGTGAAATTTTATATCCCCGATACAACTTTAACATGATAAGTATTGCAAAAAAAGAGACGCCCAATGAAACGCCCCAGAATCGATGGAAGGCATTCCTCTTTGACGGACCTGTTCCCTGGCAGTTCCCGGCATTAATTATTTTATTTTCCATGTCCTATTACCTGATTTCATTTCACTATGAATATAGAAAACTACATTAACCAATTAGTCATAAGCGCAAAGACAGCATCACGGGTTATTGCATCAGCCAATACAACATTAAAAAATACTGCGCTGAGCTATATTGCAGATGATATCCTCTCTGCCACCGCTATGCTTAAAACAGAAAATGAAAAGGACATTGCGGCGGCTCAAAAGGCAGGGCTTTCGGATGCCATCATAGACCGTTTGCGTCTTACCGACAGCCGTATTAAGGGTATGGCAGACGGCGTCAGACAAATCGTTAACCTCCCGGACCCTGTTGGGCAAGTACTCTGGGGAAGTGTCAGGCCAAACGGTTTACAAATTCAAAAAGTACGCGTGCCGATTGGCGTCGTTGTTATCATTTACGAATCACGTCCAAACGTAACCGCAGATGCGGCGGCGCTGTGCCTGAAGGCAGGAAATGCCGTCATTCTGCGCGGCGGCAAGGAATCGATTTATTCCAATATTGCCATTTACAAAATCCTCAATTCAGCCCTTGAAAGGGCTGGATTAGATAAACACTGCATCCAGCTTGTGGAAGTTGTTGAACGTGAGGCTATTGATTATTTACTCAAGGCAGACCAATATGTGGACGTCGTAATTCCCCGGGGCGGCGAGTCATTGATTCGCGCCGTGGTTGAAAAATCCACGATACCGGTCATTAAGCACTATAAAGGTGTGTGTCATACCTACGTGGATGAATTTGCCAATCTCAGAATAGCAGAAGATATTTGCTTTAATGCCAAGGTACAACGTCCCGCCACTTGTAACGCCATGGAAACCATGCTGGTACACGAAAAGGTCGCCGCAAGTTTTTTGCCTGCCATTGCCAAAAGATTACAAAACGCTCAGGTAGAAATACGTGGCTGCTATAAGACATGCAATATTTTGCCCCATACAAAATATGCCACGGATGACGACTTTTACACTGAATACCTTGACCTGGTTTTAAATGTAAAGATAGTAAATTCTCTGGACGAGGCCATTGCCCATGTAACGAAATACGGTTCAAATCACTCAGACGCCATCGTCACCGATAACATCAATCATGCCCTGAGATTCACAAAAGAGACAGACTCAGCGGCCGTATACGTAAACGCATCCACCCGATTCACCGACGGCTACGAATTCGGCATGGGCGCTGAAATTGGTATCAGTACCGACAAACTCCACGCCCGCGGCCCCATGGGACTTGAAGAACTTACGTCTTATAAATTTGTGGTGTTTGGAAACGGACAGTTAAGAAAATAACATGGGGCGCCAAACCTAACCAGAACGAGTCGGAAGAGACCGTAGTGGCAAGGCGCGCCTTGCCACTCCAGAGAATATCTTTGCTGAAAATGCCAAAATATTTTTTGTAAAATCCTACAGTGATGTCTTCATCTGGTACGTCTTTACAACATTTGATTAAGATGTGATCTCAAAAAAGAAGCCGAATCCATTCTTCGACCGGATGGTAATTTCTCCCGTACAATAGAAATATCTGCCTGGCGGCAGATTGAGCTTCCGCAACCCTACATTGTCTGCAATCTTGGAGAATGTATCTTCCTCGGTATTCAGAACATATTTTTGGGAAGGGTAAAAGGTAATACTTCCAACAGAACCTTTTGCATCAACACTGTAAAGGGTTTTACCTATTACGAGGGGATTATCCGTCTGAAAATCTATAATTCTGATATTTTTAACTTGAGCAACCGTGGGATTGCCCTTTATATAAAAACGTCTTTCCTTACTGCCGCTCTCTGAATAGTATTCCACGCGATTAATTTCTATATACTCACCCTCTCCGACAATGAAGAGACCGCCTTTCTGGGGTATTTTCCACACGGTAATATCGTCCACCGAAATGTCTGTGCTTTCATCAAGCGATAAGGGGATATACACAGGCACATAACCATCTCTTAAAAAGGAAAGTTTAATGTTTCCGGGAGAATAGCCAATAGAGAAAGCGCCATTTGTATCGGATGTCGCATTCGTTTTTGACCCATTGGACACAACGGTTATGGTAGCGGATGGAATAGGTTTTCCAAAGCCATCAATAACCCGTCCTTTGATTGTGCCTGTATCAAAGGCACGAACACTCGTTGAAACGCCTGCTATACACATTGCCATGATTACAAATAGAGATAATTTTCTTACCATGCTTTGCATATCCTTTTTATTAAATGTTAATTGCAAGACACACACATTTGAGCCTATGAATTGATATCCTAACCCGAACGAGTCGGAAAAGACTGTAGTGGCAAGTCGCGCCTTGCCACTAC
>JAXMAC010000047.1:0-10330 GCA_046350595.1 Candidatus Brocadiaceae bacterium
AAAGCTTTCATGATTTCTTTTTTATATTAATCGCAACTTACGGCTATCATTAGTATTTATAGCAATTTATTATTTTCTTAACTTAACACGTATGGGGTATATACCAAGGTTATATCCTTTCTCTTGTGAAGGATGTAGAGACGCAAGATTTTGCGTCTCTACTTCGGAAAAGACCCTCTCAATTTGATGGCGCACTGCACGTTGTCAATGCGAGCGTTTGTAGTGACGACTTTAGTCGTCTGGAGTCATTGCGAGAGGAGCGAAGCAATCTTTCCCTCATAAACATACGTCACCTCCTGATAAGAAGTAAATGGGTTTTGCAGGGTACGAACGTAATGTGACCGTAAAAACAGCATAGCTTTATAAGTCTTTATGAATTAAGATAATATACGATTCTCGTTTATTTCAGGTAAAAATATGCTATTACAGAAATTCATGAAATGATTCAGGAATAAACATGATTATTGACCGATTGGAAAACTGGGATAATTACTTCTCCGGGACAGCGTGGAAATGTGTCTTTGATTTTTTAAGAACTCTCCATCCAGGCGCTGAGGAAAAAGAATACCCATTACAGGGAAATGACGTCTTTGCAAGGGTCATAAGTTATGAAACAAAATCACTGGACACTGCGGTACTTGAAGCGCACCGGAAATACATCGATATTCAGATGATGATAGAGGGTACAGAATGCATAAAATGGTTTCCTGTCAGCGACCTGAAAGTCGGGATTCCTTATGATACGAAAAAAGACGTTGAATTCTATCACCATCCCCGTTCTTGCCCTGTGCGCGTTGACCTGTGTCCGGAGACATTCATTGCTTTATTTCCCCATGACGCCCACATGACGCAACTGATGTGCGGGAGCATACCGTATGTGGTAAAAAAAGTGGTAGTAAAGGTCAGGAGAGACCTTTTTAAAAGCTTTTTTGGGCATGAAAGCAAATAAAAAGCCAATTTCTCAAATATGCATGGTTAAGGCACGATACAGGTACGATTTAATAAGAATCAATTTTACCTATGTTTACAATACAAAAACACTTATGAAATTTAGCAAGATAAAGGGATTATATCTTGACAATAACTTTTGCTATGCTTATACTTGTTGCTTATCAATTCAGATATCTCTGTTGATGTATTCTGTGTATTCCTTCTTCGAAGGTTTCTTGTTGTTTATAGGTTGTGTTTTGAAAGCAACCTGCGATAATTATCACAAATAAAGAAATACAACGAGCGCCCATAGCTCAATTGGATAGAGTCACGGACTACGAATCCGGAGGTTGGAGGTTCAAATCCTCCTGGGCGCGTTTTAAAAACTACACGTTTATGGATAATACTGCGAAAAGTCACGAATATTTTATGAGGCAGGCTATCCTTGAAGCAGAAAAGGCGGTGGAGAAAGACGAGGTGCCCGTCGGGGCTGTGATAGTCCACGGGAATCGTATTATAGCCCGCGCGCATAACCAACGAGAGATGCTTCAGGATCCTACCGCTCATGCGGAGATGATCGCAATAACCCAGGCTGCCGCATATTTACAGAGCTGGCGTTTAACGGGCGCAACAATCTATGTGACGCTCGAACCTTGTGCCATGTGCGCCGGCGCGCTGGTGCAGTCGAGGATTGATACCCTTGTTTATGGGACTGTGGATAAAAAGGCCGGGGCGTGTACTTCAATTATGAACCTTGTGCAGGAACCGCGGTTTAATCACCGGCTGGAGGTTGTGCCGCACGTCCTTGCTGATGAATGTAAATATATTTTACAAAGGTTTTTTTTAGAAAACTGCCGCAGTAAATAGCGCTTTAAATTGTGGTATTTACTGTAAATAGATGTTTTTGAATGTCTGCGGTCGGGGGGCGAATCATGTTAGCTGGCATGTGTTATTGTTAATAAAAACAGGAGAGGTGCCAGAGTGGTTGATCGGGACGGTCTCGAAAACCGTTTCCCGCTTAAAAGCGGGACGTGGGTTCGAATCCCACCCTCTCCGCCAGTTTGCAAAGTAAGTAGAGTAAGAATAAAGAGAGTTATAGTTGCTGAAGTTCGAAAGATATAAAGCCAGTATATAAATCTTGCAGCTTCGCAAGTGTATCGTTTTTTTCAGGAGAGGTGTCAGAGAGGCCGAATGAGCGCGCTTGGAAAGCGCGTATACCGACAAAATCGGTATCGCGGGTTCGACTCCCGCCCTCTCCGCCAGTTTTTTATCGGCCGTGCTAGATGGGGAGCTAGCGGTTCCCTGTAACCTGCAACCCGCTACAGCAGGATCGATCACTTTTCAGAGGGCCTTCGGACTATTAGTTCTGTTAATGTAAGGGGTGTTGATGGCCGGACCTCATGCAATAGGAGATATTACGAACCTGGTCAGGTGCGGAAGCAAGCAGCCATAAGTACTTGTCCCTATGTGCCGTGAGTAATTCTGGTCTGAGCTTCCAGCATTAATAATCTAATAGAAAGAGGAACGAAAAAAGCGCACGGCCTTATATTGACATAATAAAAATACGAGGTGGATGGCTAATGTCTTATGTTGTTCTGGCGAGGAGATATCGTCCTCAAACCTTTGAGGATATAGTTGGGCAAGGACCTATTGTAACAACTATGAGGAATGCCATTCGAACCAATAGGGTTGCCCACGCATATTTATTTGCCGGTCCCCGGGGAGTTGGCAAGACATCAATGGCCAGGATTCTATCGAAGGCCCTCAATTGCCAGCACGGACCCACTGACACACCCTGCAATATCTGCGATATTTGCCGATGCATTACCGAGGGGAATGATATGGATGTCATGGAAATTGACGGGGCATCCAATCGCGGTATCGATGAGGTAAGAAATATCCGGCAAAATGTAAATTATGCGCCATCGCGGGCTCATTATAAAATTTATATTATAGACGAAGTCCACATGCTCACCCGTGAGGCATTTAACGCCTTACTCAAGACACTTGAAGAGCCGCCGCCCCACGTTAAGTTTATTTTCGCCACAACTGCTGCGAACCGGCTCCCGGAAACTGTTCAATCCCGTTGTCAGCGTTTTGATTTCAAACACATTTCTCTACAGGATATCGAAAAACGTCTCCAGGATATTTGCCAAACTGAAGGGGTGCAGGTAGACACACCAACCCTCCACATGATAGCCAGATACGCCAGGGGTGGTTTAAGGGATTCGCAATCGGTTCTGGACCAACTTCTTTCTTTCCGCAGGGATAAAATATCCCCGGAGGATGTAACCTTTGTTCTTGGCTGTGTCGAAGAAGATAAGATATTGAACATATTCGAGAGCTTTGTAAAAAAAGACGTAGCAACTGCCCTGAGGATTATTGATGATATTTTAAACGAAGGAAAGACTCCGGGAGAATTTGTTGATCAGGTGCTTTCGTGCCTGAGAGACCTACTGATCTTTTCTTCCTGTGGTCAGGAAGCGCCCTGGATGGAATTTAGCGCCTCCCTGATTCAACGATTTGGAAAGTCTTTTTCCCAGGATACCTTACTTTATATGATACAAATACTTTCAGACACAAGGATGCGGACAACCGACGCGTTTTTACAGCGTATTTTACTTGAAATGGCCATAATCAAGATAAGCCGGCTGGAATCGGTTCGCTCTTTAAGCGAAATTTCCGAAATGGTTGCAGCGCTGGAAAGCAGGTTTTCGAATTTAACTATTAATCCATCAGGAAAAAGCGAAGAAAAGGCAGGTCCCGCAATTGCCGTTGCTCAGCCGGTAGTATCTGAATCGGCACCAGCCATGTACGATGAGGAATTAAAAGAAAACGTTGTCCCGGAAATTCACCATGATGAAAAAGGCGCGTGGGAAAATATCCTTCTTAAGATTCAGGGAAAGAAGAAATCCACATGGGCGCTTTTGCGGGAGGCTCGATTTGCCGGATTCAAAGATGGGGAGATGACGATTGAATTCCCCGCTCATTATTCTTTTCACAAGGAAAAACTTGATCAGATTGACGAAAGAGGCCTGATAGAACGGTGCGCAAGCGAAGTATTCCAGGGTAATGTAAAGCTCAAACTCGTAATATCAAAAAATGTGAGCGGCGAAAAAAGCAGACCTCACCCGAATATAAGCAGGAGTCCTTCTGAACAACCGGCGGTCGATTCATCTGTTACAGAACCGGCGGTGAAGAAAACACTCGAGTTGTTTGGCGGTCAAGTTATCAAGGTAAATAAATAAGGAGGTTAATATATTATGAAGGGCATGGGTAATATATCGGAAATGATGAAACAGGTGCAGAAGCAGGCACAGAAAATGCAAAAACAGATGGAAGAACTTCAAAATGATTTGAAGGAGCGCGTCGTCGAAGCCAGCTCCGGCGGTGGAATGGTCACGGTACACATGAATGGAAAGCAGGAGATGCTTTCTATTAAGATCGATCCGGAAGTGGTGGATCCCAATGACGTACCGATGCTTGAGGACCTTATTCTTTCGGCAGTTTCACAGGCAATGAAAAAATCACAGGAATTATACCAGGCAGAGATGGGAAAAGTTACCGGCGGATTAAATGTTCCCGGCATGCCAGGGATGTTTGGCGGCGGGATGTAGTGTTGGGAGTAAACGGTGTTTGCTGTAATAACTAACAGGAGAGGTTTTTGCCTTGATTGCTTATCCACAATCGGTAGTTAAACTTATTAATGAATTTGAAAAATTGCCAGGTATAGGGCAAAAGACCGCAGAGCGTCTGGCATGTTATATTTTGAAACAATCTCCGGAAGAGGCTATGCAGCTTGCTTATGCCATTCGGGACGTGAAAAAACTTATCAAGACATGTTCGGTATGTTTCAACGTTTCGGAAAATAATCCGTGCCACATTTGCAACAACGGAAACAGGGATGTTTCCACGATCTGCGTTGTTGAACAACTCGCAGACCTTCTGACGGTTGAGAAGACGGGTAAGTATCATGGCCTTTATCATGTACTTCAGGGGCATATTTCTCCATTAGAGAACATAACGCCAGAATCTTTAACTATTGAAAAACTTTTACAACGGGTGAAAGAAAATCATGTTAAAGAAGTTATCATGGCAACAAATTTGAATATGGAAGGCGATGCTACGGCTTTGTATGTTCATAAAAAGTTGTCTTTACTAGGAGTACGGGTTACAAGGCTTGCCCGTGGATTGCCGACGGGAAGTTATCTTGAATATGCAAATACTGCTATGGTTGCAGACGCCATGAGCGGTAGAAATGAAATGATGGTTTCTTAATATAGTATTACTCTGTAAAAACCTCTGTAAGTTTTTCACGGTCCCATGTACTTCTTATCGGGAGGTGAAGTTTGTTTATGAGGAAAGAGTTCGCTCCGCTCGCAATGACAACGTGCTGTGTGCCATCAAAGAGCATAGTAAGTGTCATTGCGAGGGTCTTTTTCGAAGCAATCTTCCCTTTTCATAAAGAAGAATTAGTTGCGGCGTAGCTGCGCTATGAATAATCTGTAGTAGTGTAGCCCGGCCAAAGTCCTCCTTTTTTTGATTCATCTGGTTATGAAGTTAAAGTTGTTTTTTACGGAAGGTGATGTTTCATGAAAATGCAGTCGTATTTATTACCACAACTTCAACAAAAAATGAAGTTGTCTCCTCAAATCATTCAATCGATTGAGATTTTGCAGTTGCCGCTCTTAGCCCTTGTTGAGCATGTACAGCAGGAACTGGCAGAAAATCCCGTCCTCGATGAGGTAGTAGACGAGAAGAAGGATGAAAATGCCGGAGAAGGAGACGAGACTGCCCGGCTTTCAGAAAGCGAAAATGCTGCGCCGGTGGATGAATTGGACAAACTGGGCGAAATTGCTGAGGATTGGCGCGATTATTATTCACAAACAACCGTTAGAAGAAATAACTACCTGGAAGAGCGTGATCAGAAGCAGGAAGCGCTGGAAAATACGGCTGCCAAGCCAATGTCCCTTCATGACTATTTAATGGGGCAACTGTCATTGATAGATATACCGCCTCGTCTTGTCGAGACATGCGAAAATATTATTTATTCTATTGATAAAACAGGTTATCTCGCCAGTCCCCTCGAAGAAATTATGCAGTCCCTGGAAAAACCCCTCCCTCTCGAAGATGTTAAGGAATCCTTGCGGATTATTCAGTCCCTGGAACCGCCCGGCGTAGGGGCCAGAAACCTCCAGGAATGTTTAATACTACAACTGGACAAACGAGACCCAAACTACCCGTTGATGAGGGAATTGCTCCTCCATCACCTGGAAGATATTGAAATGAGAAAGTATCCGATGATAGCCAAAAAAACGGGATACAGCCTGGATGTAATCAAAAAACAGGTAGAGTTTATCCGCACATTGAATCCCAAGCCAGGATCTATTTTCTGTGACGAAACAATTCCGTATGTTGTTCCGGAAGTAAAGGTAGAATATATTGATGGAAAATATGAGGTATTTCTGATCGATAACGCAAATCTTCCCCATTTGCATATCAGTTCTTTTTATAAAAGGTTTCTCGGAGAAAATGGCGCTGATACCACGACTCGCCAGTACATCCAGAAGAAAATCGAATCGGCAAAATGGCTTATTGACGCTATAGAACAGAGACGAAGCACCCTGTATAAGATTGCGTGCAAGATTGTCGAATTGCAAAAGGGTTTTCTGGACGAAGGAATTCATCGCCTTCGGACACTTAAGATGCAGGATGTCGCAGACATAGTCGGGGTGCATGTTTCCACGGTCAGCCGCGCCATTGCCCATAAATATATCCAGACGCCGCAGGGTATATTTGAGATGAAGTTTTTCTTTACCGGCGGTTTTCAGAACGTGGATGGCACCATGGAATCATGGGAGTCTATCAGGCAGAAGCTTTCAGATATTGTTGCAAAAGAAGACAAGTCCGGTCCGCTGAGCGATGAGGAAGTCGCAGATAAGTTACGCGCATCGGGTGTCGATATAGCCCGAAGGACAGTTACAAAATATCGTCGTATCATGAAGATACCATCTTCGAGACAAAGGAGGGAATATTAAGTGAGACGGGAAAAAAACATAATACCTATCATCCTTTTAATTATGAGCGCAATCGCTCTTTTTCCTTTAGTGGGTTGTTCTGCAACGGACAAATATCATAACAAAAGAAAAATGGATACTGTTGAAAAGGACATTGACGCTGTTCATAAGGACATTGATAGTGTCCTGGGTCTTGATGAACCCTCCCCTTTGTTAGAAAAAGAATAGACTTACAGGTTGATTTCCCCTCTAAAAAGAGGGGTTGTGTAAAATTTAAGCCTTGTCCTGATTACGCATGAAAGCGTGATTTGCAAATCATACATCATTACTCCGTTCCCTGGACAAGAGAAAATTCATTCCCGTGGAATAATTCTGCGCTAAAATTAAAAACAGTAAGTAACGTATGAATTTGGACCTCATAATAAAAAATGGAATGCTCATCGATGGAACAGGTATGCCCGGCAGGCTTGTGGATATCGGTATCCGTGATGACAAGATCGTACTTCTTGACAAGCATATCCCTGTCCATGACTGCCCAACCATTGACGCCGGTGGTATGATGGTCGCCCCCGGGTTTGTGGATATCCATTCCCATAGCGATTTTTTATGGCTTGCCCGGCCGGAAAGTGATAGTAAGGTGCTTGACGGCGTAACAACGGAGATATGTGGAAACTGTGGTTTATCAGCCTTTCCTTTGCGGGGAAAGGTATTAGAAAGACGGGCGCAGGGACTTGTAAAATATGGCATTGATCTAACCTGGCAGTCGGCTGCGGAATTTTTTGACGTGGCAGAAAAGGCCAAAAGCTCCATCAACAGGGCATTCCTTGTTGGTCATGGAAATATCAGGGCATGTGTTTTGGAATATGATAATAGAAGCCCGGAACCGCACGAGCTACGCCAAATGAGCAATGACCTGAGAGAAGCTATGGAGTCCGGGGCGTATGGTATGACAAGCGGCCTTATTTATCCCCCTGGTTGTTATGCAACGAGGGAAGAACTATCGGAAATGTGCGCGGTGGTAAGGGAATACGGTGGTCTTTATGCAACTCACATGCGGAACGAAGGCGATACCATAGAAGATGCCCTCGCAGAGGCAATTGAAGTATCAAAACGGTCTGGAGTTGGCCTGCAGGTTTCTCATCTGAAAACATCCGGAAACCGCAACTGGCATAAAATTCAAAATATATACACGATCCTTGAACGAGCCCGGAACGAAGGAGTTGATATTACCTGCGACCGCTATCCCTATATCGCTGCTGCCACAGACCTGGACGTTGTCTTACCCCATTGGGTGTATGAGGGTGGCACTGAGAAACAGATACAGAGATTAAAAGATACAACCATGCGGAAACAAATTGTAAAAGAAGTGGAGGAGATACATGATAACTCTTTCTGGAACGGCGTGGTAATTTCGTCCGTGCATTATGGCAAAAACAAATGGATGGAAGGAAAGACAATTACAGAAATTTCCCTGGAACTCAAAAAACCACCACTGGAAACTATCTTTGACCTGCTGATAGAAGAAGATACGAGGGTAGATATTTTTCTCTTTAGTATGTGCGAAGAGAATCTGGAAAAGATACTGACCTGGGATTTCGTCTTTGTTGGTTCAGATAGTTCAATGCGCGCAGCGCAAGGCATATTGAGCGAAGGTCGCCCTCACCCGCGGAGCTATGGAACTTTTTCCCGTGTCCTGGGGAAATTCTGCCGTGAAAAGAATCTCCTTTCCGAAGAGAAGGCCATCCAGAAAATGACGGGTTTACCTGCTCAAAAAGTCGGTCTGGAAAAAAGGGGAGTAATAAAGGAGGGGTATTTTGCAGACATATGTATTTTTAATCCCCAAAAGGTTATCGATAAAAGCACATTTCAACATCCCCATCAATACTCAGAAGGAATTGAATACGTAATCGTGAATGGAAAAATTGTTGTTAACAAAGGCGCGCACACCGGCATATTGAATGGCCGTATCCTGAGAAAACAGCGGTAGAGTGGATTAAGCGAGAGCGAATCCACCTTTCCTGGAAATATTATTGGTGGATTCGGCGTAAAAACCAACGCCTTAATCTACCCTACTCATAACTTGATTGCATAGGATTTTATTTTATTTATGCGGATTTGCTGTCGGTAGAGACAGGGCACTGCCTTATCTCTCCATGAATAATTTAATGACTACAACCAAAAAAACAGAAATTGAAGCAAAATTTGTCTGCCCTGATGGCCTTACCCTGGATACGATACTCGAAACTATACAAAGTATGGAACTCCAGTACGTTAGGGAAACACCCTGCTTTCAGACAGACACCTATCTGGATACCCCTGAATATACCCTCTTGAAATCACTTACCGCCTTACGTATTCGTCAACGAGGGGAAAATTATGTAGGCGCTTGTAAATCGTCGGGAACGCAAACAGGCGCTATTTTTGAGCGTAAAGAGTGTGAGTGGACGCTTTCCGGCGATGAAATAAAACTCTGGACTGAGGAGAAAAAACCGTCAATCCCTCCGTCAATTCTTACAAAATTTAATCTCCACGGACAAACGGTGAGAAAGGTACTGGTCATCGAGACGCAGCGTTCTACCGCCATAATCAGAGGAAATGAAGGGCTTAAAATAGAATTATCCCTGGATGATGTAACTTTTCGGGGACATAAAGGCAAACAATTTTACCGGGAGATAGAGGCTGAACTGATGGATGGGCCTTTTGAACAATTCAAGGATATTGCCAATCGTCTCCAAAATCTTCTCCATCTGCAGACAGCGATTGACTCGAAATACAAACAGGGAATGATACTCGTTGGGAAGTATAGTGGCTAAACTGGTCATTTTCATTTCATATCTCTTCGTGACATTTGCAGGTTACTGGCTTGCCTGTCTCAATCTTTCTCATTTAAAAAAACACGGGGCCTCAATTCCGCCCGAATTTGAAGGACATATAGACCAGGAGTTACTCAGAAAAACCAGAGACTATGTTGCCGAAAATACAAGGTTCGAAATAATCACGTCCATTTTTCATGCAGGACTCACCGTAATATTTCTCTTTGGTAATTTTCTCAATATTTATAATTCCTGGGTTGTATCTCTCAAAGCGCCTTTTGTTTTTTCCGGGTTGATCTTTTTTCTTCTGTTACTCTGCGCAGAAATTATATTAACAATCCCCTTTAAACTTTACCACACGTTTAAAATTGAAAACAAATACGGATTTACCACAACAACAAAAAAATTGTGGATAACCGATTTGTTAAAATCTACTGCGCTCTCTGCCATTCTTATGTCAATTTTAATCTCCGCAGGACTTTTTATTGTCCACACAAGTCCGAATTTATGGTGGTTTTGGGTTTGGTGTCTTTTTCTTGCCTTTAGCATCATGATTATGTACATCTTCCC
>JAXMAC010000047.1:10430-23534 GCA_046350595.1 Candidatus Brocadiaceae bacterium
CACTGGAAAAAACGACACCTCTTAAAACGCCTCATCGCCACAGAACTTATTGCCCTCATTGCGGTGTATATTTCTTATAGATTTTTCCAGAACGACACATTGATCCATCTCTTCGGTTTAAAGGAAAGCACCTTCTTTGCAAAGATTGTTGTGATCGGTTTTGTCGGCTCTATCATTGCCTTTCCTTTTGAACCCATTGCCCATTACTTTTCCAGAAGGCATGAAATCGAGGCCGACCGTTTCTCCTGTGAATTAACCGGAAATAGCCAGAGCATGATAAACACCCTCGTAAAACTCTCAAAAGACAATCTCTCCAACCTCCACCCCCATCCCCTCTATGCTGCATTTTATTATTCACATCCGCCGGTACTTGAGAGGATAAGAAACATTAAGGAAATAGCGGAAGGCAAGAAAAGAGGGTAACTTCCTTTTCTGGTTTGTAGTAGCAACTTCAGTCGTCATTGTCAAAATATGAAAAATAGCGTAAAATCATACGCATGAATATTATTGAACCGCATATACATATGTATTCCCGCACGACGGATGATTATCAGGCGCTTTACAAGGCGGGGATCCGCGTTGTTGTCGAGCCTTCGTTTTGGCTTGGGAGCGACCGCAGGTATGCCGGTACTTTCTTTGATTATTTTCGGCTGATACTTGATTTTGAAACGGTGAGAGCTGCGCGCTTCGGCGTCGATCATTACGCCTGTATCGCACACAATCCAAAGGAAGCGGAGAATAGAAAACTTGTCGATGATGTCGTTTCCGGGATGGAGGAGTATCTTGTTCATCCGAGATGCCTGGGTATCGGCGAGATAGGTTTAAATAATATCACCGGGAACGAGATATATGCATTTAAAAAACAACTTCTGCTTGCTGAAGAGAAAAAGATGCCGGTAATAGTTCACCTCCCTCATACCAACAAAGTAAAAGGCGCCAATATGATTGTGGAAATAATCAAAGCGGAGGGCGTAGACCAGAAACGCATCGAGATAGACCATAATACCGAAGAGACTCTGCCAATTGTCCGCACGACGGATTGTTTTTACGGACTCACCGTTTATCCGTATTCAAAATTAAATCCCGGAAGAGTCTCGGCAATAGTAAAACAATACGGGGCAGAAAGGTTAGTGATAAACGGTAGCGCCGACTGGGGAGTCTCAGACCCGCTCGCACTCGCAAAGACTGCAAAATATCTTGCCGAAGACGGCCATTCAGAAAAAACGATAAAGTTACTCACACACGACAATGCGGATGCGTTTTACCGGCAGTCGTCGAAATGGAAACCAAATTTTAATATTGCGCCAATACCGGTCTCGGAATATCAAAGGCAACCGTAAATGAAAGGGGTATCCGTAAAGCTGCACGGTTGGATGGAGATCGTCCGTCCTCCGAATCTTTTTACAATACCCGGCGATATTCTTGCCGGCGCACTGCTCTCCGGTATCACCCTCATCCAGTGGCCATCGCTCATAATTATAATAATCTGTTCACTATTTTTGTATGCCGCGGGGCTGATACTTAACGATTATTTTGACAGAGAAAATGACAAGGAGGAGCGCCCCGATAGACCTCTGCCCTCCGGAAGAGTGAATGCGCCTTCAGCGCTTTTTGGCTCGGTGGCTTTATTCGTTTTTGCGGGCTTGTTAGGTTTTTTTTTAAACGACAGTGTCTTTACGTTTCCTCTTACTGTTACTATTATTGTCTTAATAATCATCTATAACTGCTTTGCCAGAAGGGTACCTATTCCTGGGTTTATCGTAATGGGGCTCTGCCGTGGTTTTAATTTGCTTCTGGGGGCATCTGTCGGGACGGGCGCTTTTACCCCGATAGTTATCGGCGCTGCCGGCCTTGAAACCGTTTATATTACCATTCTAACCGTAGTTGCTTTTCATGAAATCAAATTTAAGAATGTAAAACTGATAGAACAGATGATACGAGGACTTATCTTTCTGCAAATATTCTTCGTATTTATTGCCATGTTAAAAAGTGGCGGAAACCCTGTGAAGTATATCATTGTTATTTTGATAATGATTGTATTATTCTATATCTCGAAGTTATTTGCGAAGAAATACTATGGAAGCTGAGAGAGAATGAAAGAAAAAATACTTTTAGTTCAAGTTGCCGCACTGGGGTATAAATTTTTTATTGCAAAGAATGGCGCTAAAACATTTGATGGCCTCGAAATAAATCCTATCGAAGGTCTCTTTCCTGCCTTGACCTGTCCGGTGCAGGCTACTATGCGTACAGCAACGCTTCCTTCATCACACGGAATTATTGCTAACGGGTTTTTTGTCAAAGAGCTGTCAAAGCCTTTGTTCTGGGAACAGAGCAGTAATCTTATTAAAGGAGGGCGCATCTGGGAAAGTTTTAGGGCAAAAGGCGGCAAAGTTGCTGAGATGTTCATCCAACAGTCACTTGGTCAGGAAAATGATATTGTCCTTTCGCCAGCGCCAATACACAAACACCACGGTGGAATGATTCTGGATTGCTTTAGTAAACCAGCGGAATTAAATAAACGATTAAAGAAGGTACTGGGAAAAGAATTTCCGCTTCAAAGTTATTGGGGGCCTTTTGCCGGAGAAGCTTCTTCCCTGTGGATTGTCGATGCCGTAAAGAGCGTAATGAAAAATGAAAACCCGGGCCTCCTTTATACATATATACCGCATCTGGATTACGACCTTCAGAGATTTGGCCCTGATTCAAAGCAGGCGACTGAGGCCTTTAAATTTGTGGGAAAATGTCTAAGCAGTCTGTTCTCTACGGCAAAGAATGAAAAATACAAAGTAATAATCTTCGGAGATTATCCGATAACGCCAGCGAAGAAAGTTATCTACCCTAATAAAATATTAAGAGCGTCGGGGCTTTTTAAAACAAGAAACGTCAGAGGTATGCAGTATCCGGATTTCTTTACGAGCGTGGCCTTTGCCGTGGTAGATCATCAGATAGCGCATGTGCATATATTTGATGCGAAAGAAGCCCGGAGAGTAAGAGAAACATTTGAGAATACCAGTGTGACATCTGAAATAATTGACGGGAAAAACGGCAAGAGCGGAATAGAAAATGAAAGAAGCGGCGATCTGGTACTATTGGCAGAAAAAGGTTCCTGGTTTGATTATCGCTGGTGGGATAAGAAAAAAGAAGCGCCGGAATATGCCTCTCATGTGGATATTCATAACAAGCCGGGATATGACCCGTGCGAACTCTTTAGGAGCTTAAATCCCTTTAAAATAGGGAATAATCCCGATAAAGTAAAGGGAACACACGGCAGGAACGATAAAGACGACCCTGTTTTTTACATGTCGGATATTGAACTACACGGAAAACCGGGGAGTCTGCTTGATCTCTCAAAGAGTATACAAAAACTCCTGGATACGGATAACTAAGATGAAAATACACCAGGCGTTTGCGGTTAAATTTAATTACGATATTTACTTTACCGGGAATATGTTTGGTAATAACGGCATGATATTTAGGGAGATATTCAAAGATAAAAATTCGAAGATTATGGTATTCGTCGATTCTGGTGTTGCAGGCAAGCACACGGGAATAGTAAAGCAGATAAGCGCCTGGTTTAAAAAGAACCAGGAAAGAGGAGCGTATATCTCCCCGGTAAAGGTGCCTGGTGGAGAAAGATGCAAACATGACAGAAAGGCCCAGCGAATTATCGGAGATAGTTTGAGGATTCACGGTCTGGACAGGCATTCGTTTGTTGTTATTATCGGCGGCGGTGCAGTGCTTGATACGGTTGGCTACATTGCATCAATTACTCACCGGGGTATCAGGCAGGTGCGGATACCGACGACAGTCCTTTCGCAGTGTGATTCGGGCGTGGGGGTCAAGAACGGGATAAATTATTACAACACAAAAAATTATTTTGGAACCTTTACTCCGCCGTACGCGGTGATAAACGACTTTAGATTTATCAGATCGCTCGGCAAGAGGGACATCTTGAGCGGAGTTGCGGAGGCGTTTAAGGTAGCCCTTATAAAAGACAAAACATTTCTGAATTTCCTTATCAGGAACGGCCAGGCGTTTAAAAAGCAAAACGCAAAAGTTATAAAGAAAATGATAAGCCGCTCTGCCGAGCTTCACGCCGACCATATTGCAAAAGGAGATGATCCATTTGAAATGGGTTCCGCCCGTCCGCTTGATTTTGGCCATTGGAGTGGACATTATATTGAAACACTCACGGGCTATACTTTAAAACACGGCGAGGCGGTTGTCCTGGGGTTGATGATCGACATGATAATTGCGCGGGAACTAAAGCTCGTCACTGTCAGAGAATTTAATAAAGTGCTTGAAGGGCTTAAAGCCTGCGGCTTTAAACTCTGGCACCCCGTCCTTGAAAAAAGGGAAAAGAACGGTAAATTAAGTATCGCAAACGGGCTTGAGGAATTTAGACAGCATATAGGCGGGGAACTAAACCTTGTAATGCCAGACGGCCTTGGCAAAAGTTGTATCCTGAAGAGTATTTCAGCAGAACAGATAGAAAACGCTGTCACAGAGATGAAAGATGAAAATACAAAATAACATACATTTGATGTATTGCCTCAATATTTACAAAGGTGAAAGTTGGGCGGAAAATTTTGAAGCGATTCGGAAAGAGGCGGACGAGGTAAAGAAAAATTTTTGCCCCAATGAACCGTTTGCGCTTGGTCTAAGACTGTCCGGAGCTGCTGCGGTTGAATTAAAGAAATCGCTTCCCCCTTTCAAAGACTTCCTCAAAAACAACGGCTTCTATGTGGTTTCTATTAATGGTTTTCCTTTTGGTTCTTTTCATGGGAACGTTATCAGGGAAAAAGTATATCAACCAGACTGGTCAACAAAGGAAAGAGTGGAGTATACCAAAGACCTGGTGGATATTCTGACAGGGTTACTGCCGCCCCATGAAGTGGGGAGTATTTCAACAGTGCCGCTCTTTTATGGAAAGACAGAAAATATGAGGTGCGAAGATAATATAATGGAGATAACGGAGTATTTGGCAATAAAAGAAGCGGAGACAGGGAAAAGAATATTACTCTCACTCGAACCGGAGCCCGATTGCTATCTTGACGATCTTCACTCTACGGTAAAATATTTTCACCGTTTATTTAAGAGAAATGAAAATACAAAAAAATACATTGGCGTTTGCCTTGACTGTTGTCATGCTTCAGTAGAATTTGAAAGGCCGCTTGATTGGTACAGGACGCTCAAGGCGAACGATATAAAGGTGATGAAAGTCCAGATATCCTCAGCAATTAAGGCGAAGTTTCAGTCAAGGGAAGAAGCAATCGAAGCCTTGACGCCCTTCATCGACAAAGAATATCTCCATCAGGTAAGAATATATACCGGTAGAGACCTGTTAAAATTTAACGATCTTCCAACAGCGCTTTGCGGATTTGTTCCTGGCGAGTGGAGAATCCACTTCCATGTCCCCGTTACCTGGGAAGGCGTAAAACTCAGTTCCACAACAGATGACCTCGAAGGAGAGTTCTTTGCGTTGCTTCATGCCGACGGCAAAAAACATTTGGAACTCGAAACCTACACTTATTGGGTCATCCCCGGCAAAAAACTCCCACTAAACGAATCAATCATCTCCGAGTTAAACTGGCTGAAATCAAAAATAGAATAGCCGTTAAGATTTTAGTTTTTTCTTCTCCGATTATCGTTAAGGTTATATAAATTCCAGATACCAATGATTGGCAAGAGAGAATATCCTGCTACACCTTCTCTATCATATGTCCTAATTTTTCCTTCTTTGTGCGCAGATAGTGTATGTTTTCCTCTTTGGGTTCGGTCAGGATTGGCACCCGTTCCACAATTTCCAGACCGTATCCGGTGAGGGCTGCAAATTTTTTTGGGTTGTTGGTAAGCAACCGCATCCTGGTGATGCCAAGGTCTCTCAGGATTTGCGCGCCAATGCCGTAATCTCTCTTGTCCGCCGGCAGACCGAGTCTCTCATTCGCCTCAACGGTATCGAGTCCCTTTTCCTGCAAGAGGTACGCATGGAGTTTGTTTTCCAAACCGATCCCCCTGCCTTCCTGCCGCATATACAGTAATACACCCTTTCCCTCTTTTTGTATCATGCGAAGGGTGTTGTGGAGTTGCTCGCCGCAATCACACCGGAGAGAGCCAAAGATATCGCCCGTCATGCACTCATCATGCACCCTCACTAATACCGGTTCATTATGCAAAGGTGACGGATTGTTTCCACTTTCACTCCCAACGCCTAAACAGAGGGCAAGGTGGAGATAATCATCGACAAAAGAACGGTAAAGATGAAGGGTAAAATTGCCATACACCGTAGGCAATTTTACGGTAACGCGCTTTTCAATTAATCGTTCCTGCTCGTGGCGGTATTTAATAATGTCTGCAATGGTGCAGATTTTGAGATGATGCTTCTCTGCAAATTTTTTGAGTTCCGGGAGCTTGGCCATGTTTCCGTCTTCTGTCATAATCTCACAGATCACCGCAGCAGGTTTGATGCCGGCAATTCGGGTCAGGTCTACGGCGCCTTCTGTATGGCCTGTCCTGACCAGCACTCCGCCCTGCCGTGCCTTAAGGGGGAATATATGGCCTGGTTTTACAAGGTCATCTGCCGTTGTCTTATCATCAATAACGGTTAAAACCGTTGTCGCACGGTCTCTGGCAGAAACACCGGTGGTAATGCCGTTTTTCGCATCGATAGAAACGGTAAAGGGCGTCTGATAACACGATGTGTTGTTTGATACCATAGGATAGAGATCAAGCTTTTCTGCAAGTTCTGCGTTGAGCGAGAGACACAGGATACCCCGTGCGTGGGTAAGGATAAAATTAATGGCATCAGGGGTCACTTTTTCCGCAGCAATGACAATATCCCCTTCGTTTTCACGACTCTCGTCGTCTATTAAAATAATCATCTTGCCTTGTTTGAGATCTTCAACGACCTCTGGTATGGTATTAAATCGCATAAAAACACCTCATATAAATATTGTTTAAAAGTTATAAATACTCAAAGCTCGTATATCGTTTCAAAAAATGCCTGGCGCAGCAAAGCCGTAACCAATTCTCTTGTAAAAGCGGGAAGATTGCTTCGGAAAAGACCCCTCGCAATGACACTTAATTTGCATTTTGTGGCACACCGCACGTTGTCATTGCGAGCGTTTGTAGTGACGACTTTAGTCGTCTGGTGTCATTGCGAGCGGAGCGAAGCAATCTTTCCCTCATAAACAAACTTTACCTCCGATAAGAAGTACATGGGATTATGAAAAGCTTAAAAAAAAGAGGTTTTTACAAGGTAATACTATATCGTCCAGTTTCATTATAACTGCCTTATTCCCCGGTATAAATAAAAAATACCCGACACAGCGGTAAAAGTGGCCGTTGTCCACCAGATGGTCAAAAGAGTCGGGAGTGGAATGTGATTCCCAATAAATACGGATATAATCGCAATGATCTGAAAGAATGTCGCCAGCTTGCCCAGCATGATAGGTTGACATGCTATCCTGCCGGTAATGATAAGAACCGTAATAGTACCAAACATAAGTATGAGGTCTCGGCCAACAATAACCGTTGGAATCCACCGGGGGAAGCGCGGCTCTGGCCATATATGGTCAGATGAAAGTATTATACAGGTGGTCATCAATACCAGTTTATCTGCAACAGGATCAATGTATTTCCCCAGATCTGTGATTTCATTCCTCTTCCGGGCAAAATAGCCATCCATAACGTCGCTTAACCCGATGAGCAGCATGATAAAGAGACATGCATACCGGTAGTAATTGTTATGTTGCACCTGCATGATGCAAAATACCAGCAATGGGATACAGCATATCCGGCTCAGACTTATTTTATTAGGAAGCGTGAATATTTGATGTTTCATATTTTTTATAGAGATTATATCAAACAAATGTCTCTTTAAAAACATCTATATTATTGTCGTTTTTAGGTCTCATACAGCGCCGAATCCGTTCTGGTCAGGCGAACAACAACTTTGGCTTGACACTTCTCTTTTTTATGTGTACGATTTAAAGTCTTAAAAATATTTGGCGAAATAACCGTTTGTACCGATTAAACGGTTTAAACGGTTTAAACTGTTTAATCGGTTTATTACCAACCACAAGGGTCTGGCGATACAATAAAAAGTCGTTTTGTTTTGCCTTGCAAAACAAAACCTAATTAATAGCTTAAAAGCGTTTATGGATAGAAAAAAGGCAATTCTCGTTCTGGCAGATGGCACAACGTTTAAGGGTAATTCCTTGGGCGCCGATGGTGAAGCAATCGGAGAGGTCGTTTTTAACACAAGCATGATGGGGTATCAGGAGATTCTCACTGACCCATCATATAAGGGGCAAATGGTGGTGATGACCTATCCCCTTATTGGCAATTACGGTATTAATGAAAAAGACCACGAGTCGCGTAAGCCATTTTTAGAGGGTTTTATTGTAAAAGAATGCAGTCAAATCTCCAGTAACTGGCGCTCCCGGATAAGTCTTGAAGAGTTTTTAAAGAAAAAATCTATTGTCGGTATTCAGGGTATCGATACCCGTGCGCTGACAGCCTGCATACGGGACAAGGGATCCCAACCGGGAATTATTTCCACGACAGACTTCGATGTCCCGGATCTTATCGGGAAAATACATGCTTCGCCAACCATCGATGGCAGGGATCTTGTGAAATCGGTGACGTGCAATAAACCGTATGAGTGGGGGGGCGAAGATGTTCAGCAAAAAGCGCCTAAACGGCACGAGGTCGTTGTCTATGATTGTGGTGTAAAATACAATATTTTGAGGCAACTGCACGATCATGATTGTTCTGTAACCATCGTCCCTGCGCAAACGACGTCACAGGCAGTTCTGGACATGAATCCTGACGGGGTTTTGATCTCGAATGGCCCCGGAGACCCCGCCGCAGTGCCTTATATGGTCGAAAATATTAAAGGTTTGCTGGGAAAGAAACCCGTCTTTGGCATCTGCCTTGGACATCAGCTGCTGGCGCTTTCGCTGGGACTCGGGACGTATAAACTGAAATTTGGCCATCATGGCGGGAACCAGCCGGTTATGGACTTGTTGACCAGAAAAGTTGAGATTACTGCGCAAAATCATAACTTTGCGGTAGAAAGCCCATCGCAGGGGTCAGTTCACAAGAGTGTGTATGGTAACGTAGAGATCACCCATCTCAACCTCAACGATAAATCAGTAGAAGGGTTGAATTGTCATTCACTTCCTGCATTTTCAGTACAATATCATCCGGAGGCGTCGCCAGGCCCGCACGATGCAAACTATTTATTTGAACGTTTTATAAAAATGATGAAGTAATCCTTTACCATAAACATACAATGCCCAAAAGAACTGATATAGAAAAAATCCTTATCATTGGCTCAGGTCCCATTATTATTGGTCAGGCGTGTGAATTCGACTATTCAGGCACGCAGGCCTGTAAGGCGCTCAGGGAAGAGGGGTATAAGGTTGTGCTGGTAAACAGTAATCCGGCCACCATCATGACAGACCCCGAGATCGCCGATAAGACGTACATCGAACCTATTACACCTGAGATGGTCGCAAAGATTATTGCAAAAGAACGTCCCCAGGCATTGCTTCCAACCCTCGGCGGGCAAACAGGGTTAAATACTGCTGTCAGCCTTGCGGAAAATGGTATTTTGGATAAATTTGGCGTGGAGTTGATCGGCGCCAAACTGGACGCTATAAAGAAGGCTGAAGACCGGTTACTTTTCAAAATGGCTATGAAACGTATTGGCGTTGCTGTGGCCGAAAGCGGCTATGCGCGGTCATACGAGGAAGCCATGAAGATTATCGAAACAATCGGTTTTCCTGCTATTATCAGGCCGTCGTTTACCCTCGGTGGCACAGGCGGAAATGCGGCTTACAATATCGAAGAGTATCGGGAGTATATCAAGACAGCTTTAGAAACCAGTCCTGTTCACGAGGTGCTTGTTGAACGTTCACTCCTCGGCTGGAAGGAATATGAGTTAGAGGTGATGCGCGACATAAAAGATAATGTCGTGATTATCTGCTCCATCGAGAATTTCGATCCTATGGGCGTGCATACCGGCGACAGCATTACGGTTGCCCCGGCCCAGACCCTTACCGATGTTGAGTATCAAATCATGCGTGATGCGGCAATAAAGGTAATCAGGGAAATTGGTGTGGAGACCGGCGGGTCAAATATACAGTTTGCCGTGAATCCGGTAAATGGGGAAATGATTGCGATTGAGATGAATCCGCGGGTATCGAGGAGTTCTGCGCTGGCATCTAAGGCCACGGGGTTTCCCATCGCAAAAATCGCTGCAAAGCTTGCCGTTGGTTATACCCTCGATGAAATTCCCAATGATATCACCCGTTATACACCGGCCTGTTTTGAGCCTACCATTGACTATTGCGTGGTAAAGGTGCCTCGCTTTAATTTTGAAAAATTCCCCGATACAGACCCGACGCTTACCATTCACATGAAATCGGTGGGGGAGGTTATGGCAATTGGACGTACCTTTAAAGAAGCCATTGGCAAGGCTATACGCTCTCTGGAATCAGGACGATATGGGTTTGACGTCCTCTGGCCTGCAGGAAGCGATACATGGTCGAATGAACAACGGCATGCATTCCTGCGGGGAAAACTGATGGTTCCCAACCCGGACAGACTCTGGCATATTGCTGATGCAATGCGGTTTGGCATAAGTTTGGATGAGATATATACATGGACATATATTGACCGATGGTTCCTCTACAATCTTAAGCAGGTACTCGAACTTGAAAAGGAAATAAGGCATAAATATTCAAGTGTCGCTCGCCCCTCTCTATCAGGCGATGATTTTAACATGGACAGGGAAATGCTCATTAAGGCCAAACAGCATGGTTTCTCAGATAAATACCTTGCCGCTCTGTGTAACGTCAACGAAAAGAGTGTGCGGGCATATCGCCAAAAAGAAGCGATCAAACCCGTATATAAACATGTAGATACCTGTGCAGCAGAATTTAAGGCATTTACTCCCTATCTGTATTCAACCTATGAGGGTTCATGCGAGGCAGAACCGACAAAAAAGAAAAAAGTAATTGTTCTCGGAAGCGGACCGAATCGTATTGGACAGGGGGTTGAGTTTGATTATTGCTGCGTTCACGGAGTCTTTGCGCTGCGTGAGTTGGGTTATGAATCTATCATGATTAACTGTAATCCCGAGACCGTAAGCACGGATTACGACACCTCTGACCGCCTCTATTTTGAGCCGCTCACCCTCGAGGACGTCCTTGAGATTATCGACAAGGAAAAACCGGAAGGAGTCATCGTTCAGTTTGGCGGACAGACCCCCCTGAAATTGGCTGTGCCTCTGGAAAAAGAGGGGGTAAAAATATTAGGCACATCTCCGGACAGTATTGATGTTGCCGAGGACCGCGAGCGTTTTGCGGCATTGATGAACAAACTCAAATTACGGCAACCTGAAAATGGTTGCGCCCGTTCCGCACAGGAAGCAAAGGCCATAGCCAGCAAGATAGGTTATCCGGTGCTCTTACGTCCTTCGTATGTCCTCGGAGGACGCGCAATGCGTACTGTTTATGATGAAATGGGCGTGGCGGAGTATATTACCCATGCAGTGCAGGTCTCACCGGAACATCCTGTTTTGATAGACCGTTTTTTGGAAGACGCCACCGAGATTGATGTGGATGCGATTTGTGACGGCGAAGAGGTTTTCATTGCAGGGATCATGGAACATATTGAGGAAGCCGGCATCCACTCGGGCGACAGCGCCTGTTCATTGCCGCCGTATTCAATAGGAAGTAATATTATTGACGAGTTGAAGAAGCAGACAAAGATAATTGCGCTGGCATTGAACGTCGTAGGACTTATTAATATCCAATATGCTATCAAGGATAAGGTCGTATATGTGCTGGAGGTTAATCCCCGTGCATCGAGGACGGTGCCTTTTGTCAGCAAGGCAATAGGCGTTCCCCTTGCCAAGATTGCCGCGAAGGTGATGGTAGGAAAGAAACTCAAAGAACTCAACATCTCCACAAAGAACATGAAATCTAAGCATATTGCCGTAAAAGAGGCTGTATTTCCCTTTATAAAATTCAAGGGGGTGGACACGATTTTAGGGCCGGAAATGAAATCAACGGGTGAGGTTATGGGGCTGGACATGGATTTTGGCCGCGCCTATGCAAAGTCTCAGATGGCCGCCGATTGCAGTCTTCCGTTAACGGGCACTGTTTTTATGAGCGTGCGGGATAAGGATAAGAAGTCCATGGCGCCTATCGCACAAAAACTCTTACACATGGGTTTTAAAATAGTTGCCACACGAGGTACGGCAAAGGTGCTTGCTGAAAATGATGTTGCCGTCACCACCGTTTTAAAGGTAATAGAAGGCCGTCCCAACATTGTTGATCATATTAAGAACAACGAAATCCAGCTTGTTATCAACACCATCGGCGGCAAGGCTGCGCAGGAGGCGTCATATTCCATACGACGCACAGCCCTCGTTTATCATGTCCCTTATTATACAACCGTTGCCGGCGCCGTTGCCGCTACAAAGGCAATCGAGGCGCTCAAAAACGGCAGCCTCGATGTAAAACCCATCCAGGAATATTATCATATTTGAGTTATAGTAAACGTCTTAAATAAGTTGACATTGCCGCGGTCATTGCGAGCGGAGTGAAGCAATCTTTCCCATGTGAAATAGCTTCACGGCAAAGCCTTCGCAGTTTCGTAGGTTGGGTTGAGGCACGAAACCCAACGTTTCCATAAACGCATCGAATGGATGGCGTTGGGTTTCGCTTTACTCAATCCAACCTACCCAACTACAAGGAATTCAATAATCTTCTTTTCTCCCATTTTTTATTTTGCACCAAATCCAGTATAATTTGGGTTTCTCATCGGGTGGTGTGGTTTGTGCTTTATTATTATCCATACCTCAAAGAGTTTCCTTCAATGGCCCGTTGACAAAAAACATTCCACAAATAAATTGCTCTGCTTTATACTATTAAATTACCATATAGCAAGAAAACAAACTTGACTATACATTTTGAACGAAGTAATATACCGCATATCTTATTAAAAGCCGGGAAATATATTGTATAATTGATGTAACTATTCAGCGTATTTTTGCCCACAATCACTACGAGTGAACAAAATATTGAT
>JAXMAC010000048.1:0-23321 GCA_046350595.1 Candidatus Brocadiaceae bacterium
GAACTTGGTGTTGGTGCAGTGGTGGTAGAGGGTATGACAGGTCATTCAAGTTTAAGTATGTTACAGAAGTATTCACATACAGGATTAGATAGCAAACAGAAGGCTATACAGGCATTAACAGAGCATGTATTAGCCACAGGTCAAAACACATTAAAGGCTGTAGCGCAATGAAAAAGGTACGACATAAGTATATTAGGCAATACAGGCAGATGCCTTGTTTGCCACTATTTATAATGCAGTCCAGCTGATATAATATATAAAAACGAAATTTATGTGCACAATTTATCCATTAAAGGTGTAACCATCCACAATGTGTCTCCAGCCGAAAAATCGCATTCCTAAGTCATTTAATATCAACAAGTTAAAATGGAGGCGGAGGGAATTGAACCCTCGTCCCTAGATATTGCGATATAAGCTTCTACGTATATAGTCTATTTTCTTCAGTCTCATCATCCAGCCCTCCAACAGACAGGATTTCTGGCGACCAGCTCAGCTTAGAATTTCGCCCGGTTTCCACTAAGCAAAGAAACCAAGCTAACCTGCTGCGTGTCGTTTCATAAACCTCGCAGGTAAGACTTATGAAACGTGGTTGCTTAATTAGGCAGCCATTGCCATTGGTTCGGCATTTAAATTTTTTGCCAGGTTTTTAATGAGGCCGCCTGACAACCTCAATACGCCACTTATATCCCAAATTATCCGGTCGAATCCTTTCGCCCCCTTAATATAATAGTTTGATGAGATATGATATACAGAAATGACTCAATGTAACAAGGTAATATTCGGTTCAATTATAACATGAGATATCAGATTTGCAATTTGATTAATTTTTCGTTTCCGATATCTTTTCATGAAAAGGTGGCAAGCTGACTTCCAAAGAAAAGGAGGAAAGAGGAAATCAGCTTGCCAAAAGGAGAACAATTACGCTATTATAAACAACCTTTACTCAATAAATGTTCCATTTTTATAATTTTTTTTGTGTTTATTGGTTCATGGATTATAATTACCCGTTATGAGAAGATACAGAATAATTTATACAGGGTTAGTTGGTCTCTTTTTATTTGGATGTAGTACGACTTCACAGAGGATATTGACGGATATAGACCGTCAAATGAGTGACCTTACAAAAACCACTCAAACCCTTGAAAAAAGGGTCGATGATTTAGCGAGGTCTGTTTCCCTGATTGTAAATGATGGAAATGATTTGCATAATGAGGTATATAGTGCAAGGAGTCAGGGTAAAAAGGTTGAACAAAGGGTTGATGAAGTAGAAACGTTGGCAAAGAGTTTGGACGAACGAACAAATAAGCAGGAAGCAAGTCATAAGGCATTGGAGGAAGACCTGAATAAACGGGTGGACGATATCCAGAAGTCGATGGTTGAGTTATCCAATCGTTTGGAAGTGCTGAAGTTGGATATAAAGGATAAAGTGAAGGAAAATATCGGACAACCAGCAACTCCCTAACCCGTGAAGATTATTTCAATTAATGTGCAAAATAGTATCACGTATTTAAAATGAACACACTCAAAAAAATGTTCCTTATCTTTGGAATAGGTTTCGCGTACTGTTCTGTTGTTTACATTACCTTTTACGCCGTTGCCAGGGTTTACAGCACAAGTGATCCTATTCTGGCAAAAAAGGTTGTAATTTTAGCGTTTTTTGTAAACATAATTATTTTTATAGGTAGTTGGTATTTATTTTATAAATTGAAAATTCTCAAAGAAAAAAAATGAAATGTGCAAAAAAGTAATTTTCGTTCCGGCGATTATTATTCTTTTTTTTCTCTCTTGCAGTAATTCTTATGCAGGTCAAAATGCAGAGGTTGATAAATTAAAAAAAGAACTTCTGGAACTTGAAAAGGTTACCAATCCGCTGATTCAGACATTTCGAAAGGTTTCACAGCTTATTACGCCTTCAGTTGTAAGTATAAATACTGAAAAGAAGGAACTCCCCAAATACAGTCCTGAAAATAAGCAACCGCCGCCACCGCAACAAAATTTTTCTCCAAAACGTGAGCGTGAGTATCATACCGAAGATGTCCCCAAAAAGGGCCTTGGTTCGGGCATTATTGTCGATGAGCGAGGGTATATTTTAACGAATAATCATGTCGTTAGCGGTTTTTCTGAAAATGAAGTAACCGTCGTTACCTACACCGGTGAACAATACAAAAATGTTAAAATTGTTGGAGTTGATCCAAACACAGACCTGGCGATTATTAAAATTGAAGGTGGTGGATTTATACCTGTCGAATTTGGAAATTCTGATGAAGTGCAGGTAGGCGACTGGGTAATTGCAGTAGGCAGCCCTTTCGGATATCAGCAAACGGTTTCAACGGGTATTATCAGCGCCAAGGGGAGAACTCATGTCATACCGTTAGTCCTTCCTTTTATGTACGAAGATTTTTTTCAGACGGATGCAGCAATTAATCCGGGAAATAGCGGAGGACCGCTGGTGAATCTGAGGGGGGAGGTAATTGGTGTAAACACGGCGATAGCGACCAGGTCTGGCGGTTTTCAGGGTGTTGGATTTGCAATTTCAGCAGCTATTGCAAAAGAGACGGTTGAAAATATTATGACTGAAGGGATGGTGGTAAGGGGGTACATGGGTGTAGGCACCCATGACATCAATGATGAGTTGGCTGCAACGCTTGGATTGAGAGACAAGAAAGAAATAACCTATCGCTTTGGCTTGCCGGCGGGAGAAGGGGCATTTGTTTTGGAGGTATGGAGCGACACTCCGGCATCCAAAGCAGGTATCCAGCCCGGAGATATTATCCTGGAGATCGGCGGTAAAAAGATACGAAATACCACTGATCTCCAATACGCTATCCGGCGGGCAAAGGTCGATTCAAATGTTATGGTAAAGATTTTCCGCGATGGTTCTGAACATGACCTCGATGTCCTGGTTGAACGTCAACCTGAAGATCTTTCGGGCAAGACATATGTTGCCATACGGAAATTGGATGAGCCTACAAAGGTTTCTTTGGGATTGATTGTCAATGATTTAAATCCGGATATTGCACGGTCCATGGGTTACGAAGGTGAAAAGGGTGTTCTGGTTGTTGATGTAGAACTGAATAGCCCGGCACATCTTGCCGGTATCCAACCGGGCGATTTAATTAAAAAAGTAGGGGCAAAAGACGTTCATTCTGTATTGGAATTTTTAACAATTGTGGACGAGTATGCAAAGGATAATAAGACCGTGAGTATTTTTATAAAGAATAAAGGGTTCATAACGTTGAAATAGGTATAGTATTTTTTTGTTTCATATCGTAGACGGTGCAACAATCGGAGAAAAAGAACATTCTGACAGAAGAAGAGTATTTCAAAAATTACAGTCAAATTCTTGCAGCGAAATTAGAAGCGAAGACGTTAGAATTAGAGAAAGAAATTGCTTTACGTAAGCAGCGGGAAACACGGCAGAATACACAATTTGCCATGACGGATATACTGGCGAAATCAGCATCGCTCAATGATGCTGCGCCCCGGATATTACAAAATATTTGTGAAGGTTTTGGCTGGGAAATTGGCGAATTGTGGCAAGTGGATAGTGATTCTAATGCAATGGGTCTGAAAAATATGTGGCATGTGCCTTCCACGGAGTTGGCCGGCTTTGCTGAATTTAGCCGTGAATTTACGTTTTCCAAAGGCGCTGGTTTACCCGGCAGGGTTTGGGTAAACGGCCAGCCGGTTTGGATAACGGATGTTATAACAGACACTAATTTTCCCCGATCTACGATTGCGTCAAAACTAGGAATACATGGGGCAATGGCCTTTCCCATTATAAAAGGTAATGAGGTAATTGGAGCGATGGTCTTTTTTACCAGGAACGTGCTTCACCCTGATGATAATCTTTCCAATGTTATGGCTGATATTGGCAGACGCATAGGCGCTTTTATTGACCGCAGGGCTGCCGAGGGATTGCTTCAGGCTAGTGAGCATAAACACAGAATGTTGCTTCAAAATTTACCTCAAAAAATATTTCACAAGGACAGGAATTCCGTCTACGTGTCCTGTAATGAAAGTTATGCCAGAGATTTAAGAATTACGCCGGATTCGATTGCGGGAAAGACGGACTACGATTTTTACCCTACGGAATTGGCAGAAAAATATCGCGCAGGCGATAGGCGAATCATGGAATCGGGACAAACAGAGGAATTAGAGGAAAAATATATTAAAGATGGACAGGAGTTTATTATTCAAATGGTGAAAACTCCCATTAAAGATGAGAACGGAAATGTTAGTGGAATTATCGGGATTTTCTGGGATATAACCGAACGGAAACATCTCGAAGAAACCAGAAGCCGGCTTTCGGCCATTCTTGAAGCAACCTCAGATTTCGTTGCCACTGCCAGTGTGGATGGATATATGTACTATTTAAATAAGGCGGCAAGGAGGATGATCGGAATACATGATTTTGAGGATGTTACAAGGTTAAAAATATTTTCCTTTCATCCCCAACGGATAACAACCCTGATCCACGATGTTGGCATACCAACGGCAATTGCAGAGGGGATATGGATCGGCGAGACCATCTTTCAGTGCCGTGATGGTAGGGAAGTTCCCGTTTCCCAGGTGATTATTGCCCATAAAACCAAGAAGGGCACGGTTGAGTATCTCTCTACCATAGCCCGTGACATTACAGAACGCAAGCGATTTGAGGAACAAATTGTCGTTATTGCAAATCGCGATCCGTTGACTGACCTGTTTAATCGCAGGCGATTCCAGGAAGAACTGGAAAGTTGGATTGCCCATGCAAAGAGGTTCGATAATCAGGGGGCGTTATTGTTTCTCGATCTGGATAATTTTAAATACATTAATGATTCCCTGGGTCATCAGGCAGGCGATAAACTCCTGATTAAATTGGCCTCTCTGCTCAGTGGAAGATTACGAGACACTGATGTGCTGGCGAGGCTGGGCGGCGATGAATTTGCCATAATTCTTCCGAATACAGACGTTAAACAGGCGCAATTAGTGGCAGATCAGATACGGCATTTGGTTCTGTATAATGCCTGCGTAGAGGATGGAAAGCCGCTTGATATCACGGTAAGCATTGGTGTTGCCCTTTTTCCCCAGCATGGCGATCTGGCTGAAGTGCTTCTCACCAACGCCGATCTTGCCATGTACCGGGCTAAAGAGGAGGGGAGAAACCGTGTGTGTATTTATTCCACGGAGCAAAAGACGAGGATGGAGTCCCGGTGGACGTGGGAAAACCGTATCCGGGAAGCGCTCAAGCAGAATCGCTTTGTGTTGTATGTACAGCCTATTCTTGATTTGCGAAAAAATAAGATTGTGGGGCATGAGGCATTACTCCGTATGATTGGCGAAATGGGAGAACTTATTCCGCCTGCTCAATTTCTGGATATTGCAGAGCGTTACGGGCTTATTCATGATATAGATTACTGGGTGGTGCGGGAATCAATTCATCTTATAGAAAGACTCCAGCAAAGCGACAACCCACCGTACCTTGAAGTTAATCTATCGGGAAAGTCCCTCACGGATGCAAAATTAATGCCTTTAATAAAGAAAGAATTGTCGAAATCAGTCATCGACCCAAAAAATCTCGTCTTCGAAATTACCGAGACAGCCACGATCGAAAACATCGTTGATGCGCAGCGCTTTGTAACGGAATTAAAGAGTATGGGATGCCGGTTTGCGCTCGATGATTTTGGGATGGGGTTTTCTTCCTTTAATTATCTCAAGCATTTGCCGGTGGATTATTTAAAGATCGATGGGACGTTTATTCACAATTTGTTATATGACCCGGTAGACCAACATCTGGTTAAGGCAATGGTGGAAGTGGCATGCGGGTTGGGAAAGAAGACCATCGCAGAATTTGTGGAAAATAAAGAGACGGTCTGCAAGTTACAGGAGCTTGGCGTTGATTACGCCCAGGGCTATCACATTAGCAAACCGCATGCAGTATCAGATTTGTAGGGCAAAATCATGCAGAAAAGGTTGGATTGAGCTTATGCGAAACCCAATGTCTCATTGTTTTCTGAGCATCCAAAAGGATAATCGACCGCTAATAAAAACAGGATAATGATAGTGCAGGTTAACGAATAAATATAATTTCTTGTTAACAGAGCTTTGGTCTCCTTTGCGGTTACACTGCATTATTGATTCAACTTTGTTATTCTTTGCCTGTGTCTGAAGGACTATTGCTTTCAGTAGTTGGCAGTTCGTTGGTGATGTAATCGCAATCAGGATATTTACTGCACCCAAAGAATATACCGCCTTTTTTCGAACGCCGTTGTACCAACTCTCCGTCGCAACCTTCTTTGGCGCACTTTACGCCGGTAGGCAGCGATTTGATGTTTCTGCATTTTGGATATGCAGAGCATCCCATAAAGCGGCCTTTTTTACTGAACCGGATGACCATGAGACTGCCGCATTTTTCGCATTTTTCATTGGTAGGTTCGGCTTTGGTTGTTTCACCCGTAAGAGATTTTGTGTTTTTACAATTGGGATATGCGGAACATGCCAGAAATTTTCCGTGCCGGCCTGTCTTTGTTACCATGGGGCTGCCACACTTCTCACACTTCTGGTCGGTAGTTTCCGGTTGCGCTGGTTCGCCTTTTTCATCCAGTGGTAGTGTGCTTTTGCATTTGGGAAATGCTGAACATCCAAGAAACTTGCCGTGCTTTCCCCATCGAACAACCATCGGTTGTCCGCAGATGGAACAAATTTGTTTACTTTCTTCAGGTGTGCCTTTTACGCTCTTCATCTCGCCCAGTGCCTTTTCTAAATCAACTTTGAAAGGGTTATAAAATTCCTTTAACACGTTCAACCAGTCTGTTTTTTCTTCTTCTATTTTATCAAGCTCATCTTCCATGTGTGAAGTAAATTTCACATCCATAATTTTAGAAAAATGTTCGATGAGTTTTTCCGTCACGAGTGTTCCCAGTTCCGTTGCATAAAATGCACGCTTTTCCTGTTTGACGTATCCGCGGTCCTGTATCGTAGAGATGATCGAAGCATACGTGCTGGGTCTGCCGATACCCATCTTTTCCAGAGTTTTAACGAGGGATGCCTCGCTGTAACGCGGAGGCGGCTGGGTAAAGTGCTGGGTAGGATCCAAAACGATCAATTCGAGTTTTTGGTCTTTTACCAGAGCCGGGAGAATTTGTTCTTCCTTTTCGATCTCTTGTCCTGAAATACGGGTATGTCCGTCAAAGAGTAATTCCCTTCCTTTTGCCTTGAAAACATACCTTTCCGCGGTAATTTCTGCGTCGGTAACTGCGTAGAGCGCCGGTTTCATCTGGCTTGCGACAAAACGATTCCAGATCAACTCGTAGAGTTTAAATTGGTCCTTTGTTAAGAACTCCTTTACAGATTCAGGCGTGTATTCGATAAGGGTAGGCCTGATGGCTTCATGCGCCCCCTGCGTCCCCTTCTTATTGGATGCGTGAATATTGGGTTTCTCAGGCAGATAGTTCTTGCCGTATTTATCTGCTATAAATTTTCTACAGGATGCCAGCGCCTGGTCTGCAATATGGAACGAATCTGTTCTCATGTACGTGATAAGTCCGACAGAACCTTCCTTTCCGGTATCAATACCTTCGTAAAGCTGCTGGGCAACGGTCATGGTCTTTTTTGTGCTGAATTGTAAACGGGTGGATGCCTGTTGTTGCATGAGACTTGTGGTAAAAGGCGGCGGTGCATTATTTCGCTTCTCCTGCTTTTTTACATTGATTACAATGAATTCGGCCTTTTGAATTTCCCGGACAATATCTTTTGCCTGTTGTTCATTTTTAATGTCAATATTTTCATTATTGAACTTTTGCAGGATAGCCTTAAACGCTTTTGTTTCTGCCGGTATACCTGGTGTATCAGAGAGAGTCTTTAATTCAGCGGTGATTTTCCAGTATTCCTGGCTTTTAAATGCCTTAATTTCCTTTTCCCGCTCGACAATAAGCCGGACGGCGACAGATTGAACGCGGCCAGCGCTGAGCCCCTTTGCAATCTTCTTCCACAAGAGGGGGCTTATCTGATATCCAACGAGACGGTCAAGGATTCTCCGCGCCTGCTGGGCATTGACCTTGGCCATATTAATGGGGCTGGGGTGTGCAAATGCCTCCTTGATGGCATCCTTCGTAATTTCATTAAAGGTGACCCGGCGCACCTTTTCATCTGGCAATTCGAGCACCTGAGACAGATGCCAGGCGATAGCTTCTCCCTCCCGGTCAAGATCTGAAGCCAGATATACAGCATCAGCCTTCTTTGAATCATCTAATAATTCTTCAACCAGCTTTTTTCTGCCGGGGATTACCTTGTATTCGGGGGTGAAGTTGTTTTCCACATCGACCGATAGTTTTTTCTGAGGCAGGTCCCTGATATGTCCCATAGACGAACAGACAAAATACGATGTGCCGAGAAATTTGCCGATCGTCTTTGCCTTGGCAGGGGACTCCACGATTACCATACTTTTTTTTACTTTGGCCATTTGTACTACCTAAGAATAGAGAAAGTCTAAACAAAAGACAAGATTTAAGCAGAGGATATAAAGAGTGTCAAGTTATTTCTTGAATGGAGAGAATGTAAAAAACCAGTTGATAATTGCGAAATAACGGATAAAATATCCTTTTATTTTAAATTTTGCATTATCTTGAGAATGGTGAGATAGATTCTTTACTTCACTCATTCTGAACAGCGTAAGGGTCTCAACACAGGCTGGTTAGAAATTCCTAAACATTCAATGAAGAGGGGGCTATGGTTTCAAGTTCTTGGTTCAGAAGGCATCAAAAGACAGTTTATATCGTGATGATCTTTGCCATGTTTGTATGGGGGATTAGTTATTCTGTTATGGAATTAATCCCCAAGAAGCCTATCGGCAGGATTTTGGGAAGAAAGATTACGCAGAACGAATTTGCCGATATGGTAAGTCGTTGGCAAAGATTATTCTTTTCTCAGGCAAAAGAGTCAGTCGTTTCTTTAGTTTGGAAACAGCTCACGTTGGTAGAAGAGGCAAAAAAGATGGGGCTTGTGGTAACCAACCAGGAACTTGAAGAGGGTCTCCAGCGTCTTGGTTTTCAAATCTTCGGCGGACAGGAGAATATTAACCGTTACATGCTCATTCAATTTCTTTGCAGCAGTTTCAGGCTAAATCAGGAACAGATTGCACGAACCTTGCAGGAAGCGCTCCTGGTTGAGAAACTTGACGGTTTAATGAGGTCTTCGATAAAGGCGACTTCTGACGAACTATGGCAGAGATACTCTATGGAGAATGAACAGATAAAATTCAAGGCGCTTACCTTAAAGGCAAATGATTTTCTGGATTTGGTTAATGTAACAGAGGATGAAATTCGTGATTTCTATGAAAAATATAAAAATACGGCTCGTAATCCTGGTTCTGGAAATCCCGGTTATAAATATCCTGAAATGGTAAAAGTAGAGTGTTTGATAGCAAAGTATGATGATATGGAAAAACGGGTTTCTGTTTTAGAAGAAGAGATGAAGAAATATTATGAGGATAATAAAGAAACACAATTTAAGATTACAGCAGAGCAAAAGCAGGAAGAGAAGAAACCACAGAAAGATACTGCTCAAACCGACAAGAAATCTGTAAAAGAAGAGAAGAAAACCGCTGATGACGTAAAGAGTAAGGAAGAAAAGAAACTCACGGCTGCCTATAAACCTTTTACAGAGGTAAAGATGGATATCCAGAAGACGCTTTTACGGCAAAAGGCAATGGAAAAGGTCACTGAACTTACAACAAAGGCAGATGAGGAAATTTACGAAACGATGGATAAGGCAGAGCGACCGAGTTTTAAAGACATTGCGAATAGGTATAAACTGTTATATGAGATTCCAAAAGGTAAAAAATCGGGGAGTGAGTTCCTTTCTGAAGAAGACCTCACTGAAGTATTCCCTGGCTCAGGTCAGCTTGTACAGGTATCATTTGGCAGGGATAAGTTTGAACCATCCACACCTCTTGATTTCGTAGAAGGCAAGTTGATTTTGCAGGTTATTGATAAGAAACCCGCCGCTGCTCCGCCATTGGAAGATATACGAAACGAGGTAATGAATGACCTTAAAATGGAAAAGGGATTGCTTAAGGCAAAAGAAATAGCGGAGAAGTATGCCGGGGCTACCAGCGTACCTGCTTTCGATGAAGTTATGAAGTCTATTAAGGCTGAGTATCCGCAAAAGAATATTTCTGCCTGTGAGACAGGGTATATTAACCGTCCGATAAAAGTATTTAATAAGGACTCGCGATATATTGAAGCGCTGAAAGAAGACCGCCCCAATGTGGCAAAGAAGGCATTCGAGTTAAAAACAGGCCAATGGGGAGTTGCTATGGAGACATCGGGAGAAAAGGCGTGTTATATAATAAGCCTGGTTGAGAAGAAACAGGCTGATAAAGCGGCATTTGAAAAAGACAAAGAAAATGTCGCAAAGCGGTATGCGTATGAAAAACAAGAGGCATTTATGACTGAATGGCAGAATGATTTGGGCAAACATGTGGAGGTATATGCCAGATTTCAGTAAAAAGCTTTTTGGGTAAACATTTTGGAAACAATTTATGGCATAAAGAAATTAACAAGACCTCTTCATTATCCCGTTGCAACCATTGGCATGTTTGACGGTGTACATCAGGGCCATCAAAAGATAATTGAGTGCGTCAAGCATCATGCCATGAAAGAAAAGGGGGTGTCGGTCATAATTACCTTTGACCGACATCCCAAAAATCTCCTTGAAAACAGACCGCCTTCCTTTATTACTTCCTTAGAACATCGATTGTCGTTGTTTGAACGCCTGGGAGTAGACATTTCTGTTGTCCTCCATTTCAACCAGGAGCTTGCTCAGATGAGCGCCGGGGATTTTATACGTGAGATATTGGTTTCCTGGCTGGGTGTCAAATGTGTTATCCTCGGATTTAATTGTCATTTTGGGAAGAACCGGGAAGGAAATATAACGCTCGTCAGGACTCTGGCAGACACGTACGGTTACACGGTATATGAATGCCCGCCTGTGATATACCGTGGTCAGATAATCAGCAGTACGGCTATTCGAAAGGCCATTTTGGGCGGCAATCTGGAAAAGGCAGAAGGAATGCTTGGTCGTCCTGTTTCTATCCTTGGGACGGTGGTAAAAAGGGTTGGGAGAGGGACAACGTTGGGTTATCCTACGGCAAATCTGAATTTACATCATGAAGTAAGACCGCCCCGGGGTGTTTACGGCACAAAGGTTCGGTTGGCCGGGAGAGACTACCTGGCATTGGCTAATATTGGGTTGCGGCCTACCTTTGAAAAAGAACCGCTGAGCAGTGATGACGAAACGCTGGAAATCGAAGTACATATCCTTGATTTTCACGGCAACCTCTACGGATATGACCTCGAAGTGCAATTCCTCTTTAAGATTCGGGATGAAATTCCATTTAAGTCAGCAGACGATCTCAAGGCGCAAATTGAAAAAGACAAAGAATCGCTTATCGGGAGATGCGGTTGACCGGCTTTCTGACAAATATAAAAGCATTATCGGGTATCTATGTTTCTTTCCAGTTGATAACTTGTGGAATGTGCTCAGCCGGTCTGTGGCGAATGAGCAATGACAGGAGTTCGGTGGGGTCTTGTGATGTAATCATGAGCTGCTGGTGTTTTGGTTTTATGAATTCTTCCCGGAGTATATGCTCTATAAATTTAAAAAACAAATCAAAATAACCATCCACATTCAGAATGCCAATTGGTTTTGTATGGAGTCCCAGTTGCGCCCAGGTGATAACCTCAAAAAACTCTTCAAAAGTGCCAAAACCGCCGGGCATTGCAATGAAACCGTCTGATAGTTCCGCCATGAGCGCCTTTCGTTCGTGCATACTCGATACTATGCGAAGATCTGTCAACCCATAATGGGCTAACTCTTTATTAAAAAGGGCCTGCGGAAGCACACCAATAACTTCTCCCTGTTCCTCCAAAACGGCATCGGCAATAACACCCATTAAGCCGACGCTTCCCCCGCCGTAGACAAGCCCCATACCGTGAGACGCAATTGCCTTACCGAGTTGACGGGCGGCGTTTTTATAAGATGAACGCACGCCATGGCTGGAGCCGCAAAATACACAGATGCGTTTTTTTTGATTAACAGGAAGGGCTTTGGTCATGTAAAATTATATTGAAGTATATGCATAGAGGTTTAAAACAGGTTTTCAGCTACTTTTTATGTAGTGCGAAGTGGTGCTTCGCACTATATAGAATTTCCGAAACATTCAGATCAGGCATTCGGTAACTTTTTACGGTTATACATAGCGCAGCTAAGCCGCAACCAATTCTCTTGTGAAAGCTGTAGAGACGCAAGATTTTGCGTCTCTACTTCGGAAAAGACCCTCGCAATGACACTTACTTATACACTTTGATGGCACACGACGCGTTGTCATTGCGAGCGGAGCGAAGCAATCTTTCCATCATAAACAAATGTGCTTGTAAAAAACTTACAAAAAAAGAAGTTTTTACAGAGTAATACTCTATGGGTTCGTATTGCAATACGTTTCACTCCTGTCTACATCTTTATGCCGGTCTTATACAGGGTATTCAAAATGTCCATGGCAAGTTGCATGGCCTGTTTTTTTGGGAGTAAAAGTTCATAATCATCGGTATCTTCTTCGCCTTCCACAACAATTTCAATACCTTCAGCGCGCGCAACGACAACAACCTTTTTTTCCTCTTTCATACATTATCCTTTCTTCGAAATAGTGTTTTTAATAATTTCCCTTTTTAAATGAGCGATTGAACCACTCGGATTCAAATCCTTTGGACATACTTCCTGACAATTAAAAACCGTATGGCATCGCCATACACCTTGTTCGTTATTCACCATGGCCAGACGTTCCCCCCGTGCATTATCACGCGTATCGGATACAAAACGATCCATATTGAGAAAGGACATGGGTCCCAGATACTTTTCATGTGAAGCTGTAACAGGGCACGATGAATGGCAACAGGCGCATAAAATACAATCAACCAGGACATCGATCTTTGCCCTTTCTTCCGGGCTTTGGATTTGTTCCCCCTTTTCCGGGAAGGGTCTTCCTGGTATCAAATATGGTTTAATGTATTCATATTTTTCCCAGAATGGGCTCATATCGACAAAGAGATCTTTGAGCACGGCCATATGAGAAAGGGGGCGAATCGTTATGATATCCGAATTGAGTTTCGAAACCAGGGTTTTACAGGAGAGGCGATATTTACCATTAATATGCACCGCACAAGAACCACAAACAGCCTCCCTGCATGAAGACCTAAAGGCAAGCGAATCATCGAGTTGCTGCTGGATATAATACAATCCTTCGAGTATGGTTAAATCCTTCCTGGCGCAGGGAACTTCAAATTTCTGAAAATACGGTTCTTTATCTTTATCTGGATCAAACCGGAAGACTTGGAAAAAAACCGTATCGAGCGCCATTACAAAGCCCTTTCCTGGTCAAATAATGCGTTTACAAATGCATCTGGATTAAATTGCTCTATATCTTCCGGCTTTTCGCCCAAGCCGACAAATTTCACCGGAATATTTATTTCATTGCGCATACCTAACACAATTCCGCCTTTTGCCGTGCCATCTAATTTTGCAAGAAATATCCCTGTTACATCAACAGCCTGTTTGAACATTTTTGCCTGTGAAATGGCATTCTGTCCGGTCGTAGCGTCGAGTACCATCAATACTTCGTGAGGAGCATCGGGAATTTTTTTTGCAATAACCCTCTTAATCTTGATCAATTCGTTCATAAGGTTCTCATGAGTATGGAGGCGGCCTGCAGTATCGATGATTAACACGTCAGTACCCCTTGCAATGCTGGCTTCTATGGCATCAAACGCAACCGCTGCAGGGTCTGAGCCCGTTTTGTGCTTTACAATATCAGCGCCAACCCGTTTGCTCCACACCTCCAATTGATCAACAGCTGCCGCCCTGAACGTATCCCCTGCGGCAACCAGAACTGTTTTTCCGTCCTGAATGAGGTGACACGCAAGCTTTGCAATGGATGTGGTTTTACCAACTCCGTTTACTCCAACAACCATGATAACCGTAGGTGAAGCAGGAGCATAATGAAGGTTTCTGTCCCACAATTTTAAATCTTCTTTTAATCGGTCTTTTATAAAATCATATATCTGTGAGGTCTCCGTTATTGCCTTGGATTGCCATGCTTCACGAAGTTCCTGAATTAATTTATGCACAGGTTTTACGCCAATATCCGCGCCGATCAGGATATCTTCCAATTCTTCCAGTACCGATTCGTCAATCTTCCTTTTAAAAGAAAAGAAGCCTTTTAAACGAGACCAGAAACGGCCGCGCGTCTTCTCCAGTCCCTTTTTAAGTTTTTCATCAGGTAAAACCGGAATCGGTTTTACTTCTTTTTCTATTTCAGGGACTTCTACTACAGCCGCAGCCGGTTTTTCTTCAGCCTTTTCAACGATGACCGGTTCTTCAACAACAATCGTTTCTTGCGGGACTTCAATCGGTTCCTCGATTTTAACTTCGATTTCAAGGGGGACTTCCGGCAACAACACTACTGGCGTTTCTGCAGCGGGCAGTTCTGCAACAGGTGTAATTTCTTCTACAACGGGCAATTCAGGCGTAATAGGGACAAGCCTTACCGTATCGCCATCCATTACAACCTTTTTAGGCGATTCAAAGGTAAAGTTTTTCAGCCTGTACCAAAAACTACGGCGTGAAGGTTCTTTTTTACTCTGTTGTTTTTTTAAAATTTCTGACGGTTTTTTTTCTGTATCGTTTTTATCAATTTTTGAAGAACTTCCCACTGGTTATTATCTTCTCCTTAATCTAATGTATAGAAATTTTAAAACTGTAGAGACGCAAGATTTTGCGTCTCTCCATGCGCATTTTTTAAGTTGCCGTAAGGCCTAATTTAAAATTACAATTTAGAAAAGTCCCTTTGATTCGATGGACACTTTTGTCTGAGTTCTCTTACCAGGCTACCCGGCACCGTCATTTTAGCAATGGGGGTATCGTTTTTTCTTTCTCCATGAAAATCCGAACCGCCCGTAACCGTTAAATTGTGTTTCTTTGCTATTTTGAGGTACTTCTCTGTCGCAGACGGTGAGTGGGTAGGATAATGTATCTCTATCCCCGCAAGGCCGTATTTTACCAATTCTTCAATTACATGGTCTCTCTGCGTTAATCCTGGATGGGCAAGCACTGCGGCACCCTGTGCATCCCGAATTAACTCAATCGCCTGCCTGGGGCTAAAGGTTTTTTTCGGTACATAGGCAGGGCCATTATCGCCTATGTACCGGGTAAATGCATCAATAATGGTATTACAATACCCATGTTTATAAATTATCTCAGCAACGTGCATTCGGCCCGGCGAACCCTTCCCGGCAAGGTCAAATATTTCCTGGGGGTCTATGGTGACATTTAGTCCCTTCAACTTTTTCACCATCGCGTGAATCCTGTCGAGCCGGTCTTCGTGTGCCTGTTTTAATAGTTTTTGTAAAGATTCATTATGAATATCAATAAAATATCCGAGGATATGAATCTCCGATGGTTCAAGATATGCTGAAAGCTCGATGCCAGGTATGATATTAATATGCTTACCGCGTGCATAATTACAGGCAATTGAGATACCATCGACCGTATCGTGGTCGGTGATAGAAATAGTGGAAACCCCAAGCCGTATGGCTTCATCGACAACCTGCTCAGGAGTCATCGTACCATCGGAATAGTTTGTGTGTACGTGAAGGTCTGAATTCCCATAATCAATTTCGCATACATTCTGCAAGAGAGGTGGATGTTCGCAACTCCTGAATTTCCCGTTGCCAAACCGGCTGTAAATTTTGTCTAAAATTCCATTTACAAATGTGCCTGAATTTTTCGTGCTGAACTTTTTGGCAAGCTCAATAGCCTCATTAATGGAAACCTTCGGGGGAATGTCATCCCTGAAGAGTAATTCGTAGACACCCAGACGGAGGATGTTTTTATCAATAATAGCCATTCGGCGTAATTCCCAGTGTTCTGTAACAACAGAAATCTTTTCGTCTATTTCCTTTACGCGCGAGCGGCAACCATGAACAAGGGATATGGTGAATTCATAGATATCCTGCTTGTCAGTGCTTTTTTTACAGAAGGCGTCAATTTCTTTGGCAATACCATCGCTGCGGAGGTCCAGTTGGTAGAGGGCTTGAAGGGCAAGTTCGCGGGCAATCGTTCTGTTACGCATGAAATATTTAGTTTTTATTAAGAGCAGTTAAAAATAAAAGAATGAAACAACTTTACCTATCTCAAAATTCTCTTTTTTGTAAACAGGGAGCATGAGGATTTGGGGTGTAGAGTGGTTAACGTCCTGTGTTTGTTTTTGCACCTGATTGTATCTGGTCAAAAAGATTTGTCATCTCCAAGGCAGATAAAGCAGCCTCCGCTCCTTTGTTCCCGGTCTTTGCGCCAGCCCTGTTAATAGCTTGTTCCAGGGTTTCTGTGGTAATTACTCCATAAATAGTCGGAACACCGGTAGATAATCCAACCTGTGCAATACCCTTGGCCGATTCACTTGCAATATAATCGAAATGGGGTGTTTCGCCACGGATGACGGCGCCCAGACAAATGACCGCGTTGTATTTGCCACGCTGGGCAACCTTCAGTGTTGCAGCGGGTATTTCGTAGGAGCCTGGCACCCAGAATACGTCAATATCGCCTTCTTTTACTCCATGCCTAACAAGAGCGTCAATAGCCCCGTCCAGCAGTCGTTTTGTGATAAAATTATTGAACCGGCTTACGACGATACCAAAGGTCTTTCCCGTACCAATTAAATTTCCCTGAAATTCATTACCCATAAAAAAAGGTCTTTCCCCCCCGGCTATGCAGGCAAGTCTCAAAAAAAGCACAATCTTGTAGTAGTATAATTTTGTTATGAATATTTATGTATGAAAAATAGTAGCATATACCCCTAAATCTTTCAAGGCTTTTCTCTTGGGTTTATGTGTTTTATGGCTTTTTATATTCTTTTGTTTTGCCGCCATTTTCAAGACTCTCAAGAAAACCGTTATAACGATTTCCTTAGGAACCGTCCGAATTATTGTAACGAACCTTTTTAAAAAATTGTTCTCAATATATAAGAGCTGAATTTTCACCTTAAGAGAAATAAGATATCGTATTAATCAAATATAAGAATGGTGACAAAATGGAGAATAGCAGGGAAACTAAGTTATTTACTTCATTTCCCTGCTATTAAGGGTTTGGTGGATACTGCATGTCAAGCGATTGTCAGATTGTATCTTCTTTAATCGATTGAATTGTTCTGATAATAAGATTATTTGCCTCTGGCATTATTCAAAAATACAGAGGTATTACTTATTGTTGGTCGTCATCATTATTTTCATCGTTATCATCATCATCATCATCATCATCATTGTTATTATCATCATTATCGTCAGAATTTATTATACCATCGCCATCTGAATCTTCATCGCCATCCTGTATACCATCATCATCGGTATCTGAATCTAAAGGATTAAGTCCTAACTTGAATTCTTTTCCATCGTTTAAATTATCATCATCACTATCTGAATCTAACGGATCAGTTCCTTGAGCAACTTCGTCACCATCATTCAGATCGTCGTTATCTGAATCAGCATTTTTTGGGTCGGTCTTTAGTTTTTTTACTTCTAACCCATCGCTGAGACCGTCATGGTCTGTATCTGCATCTTTTGGATTAGTTCCTAACTTACGTTCCTCCTTATCTGTAAGACCGTCATGATCAGTATCCTTGTTTGATGGTTTCAAGGTATGTCCTTTATTATCAGCATATGCATAACCACCAAAACTCACTATAGAAACAATCCCTAATATTCCCATGAATCCACAGAAAATACTCTTAGTCACCATTGCCATAATTAGCCTCCTTAGGTTATTATCAAAATTGTGTAAATAACTCATTAAATTTTTCCCGGCCCTCATAATGTCCTCCTCTATTATAGAGGGAAAGAATTTTCATAAAATTAAAATAACGTAAGTCTTGGTTGAAAAAAAGTGAGCATTGAACATTAAAATGTCTATATGTGAGAGAGGGGGCACCAAGTATGGTATGCTTACAGGGAGTAAAATAGTGATATTGGGAAAGCAGATATATCGATAGAGGCATCTTTGATTTTACAATCGAAATATCAATTATATTACTTGCATAAAGCAGGTAATAAAAGTGGCAGCCATGCTTTCTTCAATAAATGAAGACCAATAGCTTTACACCCTAACCTCACGGTTAGTTTACCCTTTCACATTCTTTTCCTTTATGAATGAAAAAACGCTAATATTATAACATGCTTTTCTTTGTAATACCATATTAGCAACTAGATTGCCAAATACATTAAAAATATAGAATTATGTTTAAGTATAACGTTGAACTATAGTTATAAATATTTTTACCTTGTGTTAAGGCATTTAAATTTGAAAAATTTGTAATAATTACATTTTTCCGTGTAATTATTACAAGATTTTTTGTGAATATTACAGATAATTGATGCTGAACTTCGGTTTTACCTAATCCAACTGACCTCTTGTGGAGTTTAATTTTCTTATTAAATTGATATACGTTAGTAATAATAGCAACATTACCTATAGATTACGAAAAGAATTAAGGATGAAATTTTATCCTTACAGTCTTTTGAGGTATCAAAGAAAAAGTCTGGTCTTAAATACCTGAGTTGTCTCCATAATGGTATCACTGCCGATAATAGAAGAGCACATGGCAACGCGTGTTCCGCCGGCATCAATCACTTCTTGTATATTTTTTAAATTAATCGCGCCAATGGCTACAAAAGGAATGGAGATTTCTTTTCTTACCTCCCTTAAGTATTCCAGCCCAACAGGAGGCTCATGCTCCTTTGTTGCTGTGGGAAATATTGGGCCAACACCGATATAATCAGCCCCTTCGTCCCGGGCTTTTCTGGCCTGTTCTATGGTATGGGTGGAAACCCCGATAATCTTTTTATTGCCTATGATTTTGCGTGCAGTTTTAATGTCCATATCAGATTGTCCGATATGCAGTCCGTCCGCATCTACCATTTTTGCAATTTCCGCCCGGTCGTTTATAATAAAAATGGTCTCCGATTGCGCAGTTATTTTCCTGAATTCCCTTGCCAGTTTGATGAAATCGCTGTCAGAGAGTGTCTTTTCCCTGAGTTGAACCGCATCCGCACCGCCCTTTATCACTTCCTGAAGAGTTTCGGGAATTGGTTTTTTCGTAAGGCAGGAACTTATAATGACGTATAATCGTACGGCGGAGAAATTTTTATGAATACCCTTATCTGATTCCATGTTATGAATAATTTGTTGACACTCAGTCAACGTTTGATATAATTTTTCTATAATCCTACCAACAAAGTGTGTTTATACAAACACATGGGTTTTTGATTCCCATTAAAATAAAATCATGGTAAAAGAAACTTCATTTTTCTTCAATATTGTAGTCTCGCATTGTGATAAATACAAGGTCTCGGATATAAATATTTTGTCGTTTACATAATAAAAGATAGGGCGTAATGAGATGTCTGAAGCAAAAGATCATTGTGGTTTATTAGGTATATATGGATGTGCAGATGCGGCAGAGAGGGTATATTATGGTTTATACTCCTTACAGCATCGCGGAGAAGAAAGCGCCGGCATTGCTTCAACGGATGGAAAGGATATTATCTGTTATAAAGGCATGGGGCTGGTAAGCGATGCCATACAGCCTCATATGATCAACGCACTGAAAAATCCCTGCGCAATAGGCCATGTTCGTTATTCCACCATTGGTTCGAGCAACATTGGTAACGCCCAACCCCTGGTGGTGGACTATTACAAGGGAAAGGTAGCCGTTGCGCATAATGGACAGTTAACGAATGCAAAAAGACTCCGGGAAGAATTCGAGGCTAATGGCTCGATATTTCACACAACTTCTGATACGGAAGTTATTGTGCATCTCATGGCAAAGCCTTTAAACATGATGCAAAAAAGCCTGTCCCTTGTATTGCAACATTTAAGAGGCGCATTTTCATTGTTATTTTTAACGCCCAGTGAAATGGTCGGTGTGCGGGATCCTCACGGTTTCCGGCCTCTGGCGCTGGGCAAATTGAATGATGGTTATGTGTTAGCCTCGGAAACGTGCGCCCTTGACCAGGTCGGGGCGGAGTATATCCGGGATGTTCAACCGGGAGAAGCAGTCTATATCGGCAAGGATGGACTCCGAAGTGAGATTTATTGCCCGCAAAAAAATATAAAACCCGCATTCTGTATATTCGAATTAGTATACTTTTCCAGGCCTGACAGCAAAATCTACGGCGAAAGTGTCCATGTGTTTCGTAAAAAACTTGGGGCTAAATTAGCAGAGGAATCACCGGTAGACGCCGATGTGGTAATTTCTGTCCCTGAAGGCGGAAACTCTTCTGCGATTGGATATTCTCACGCATCGGGCATACCCTTTGACCGTGGCTTTATCCGGAATCATTATGTGGGAAGAACTTTTATATTACCGGAACAGGACCGGCGCCATCGCTTTGTCGAGCTTAAACTGAATGCGTTGAAAGAAACCGTGGCTGGCAAACGGGTAATCGTTATTGACGACTCCATTGTACGGGGAACAACGTCGAAGTCACGGTTTGGTTTATTGCGTAAGGCGGGGGCGAAGGAAATCCATGTGAGGATTGGTTGTCCCCCTCATCGTTATCCCTGTTATTACGGAATTGATTTCCAGCAGAAGGGAGAGCTTATTGCTGCAAGCCGCTCACCCGAAGAAATAAGAAAATACCTGGATGTCGATAGCCTGAGCTATCTGAGTGTAGACGGAATGATGAGTTGTTCAACGCTTCCCCGTGAACATTTTTGTAATGCCTGCTTTACCAGTAATTATCCAACCCCCATTGAAGAAGATACAAAAAAACTTTCAGAGAAACGTGACTAAAGAGGCTGGAAAATTTACCTAACATGGAATGACGAAAAATCCCTTATATTTTCTCAAAGGTATCCTGGGCAGGACATTTTACATTATCCCCCAGCGACCTGAACGTATCCAAATCGAAATTACAAACCGATGCAACTTGAGCTGTGGTATGTGCCCCCGTGATTTGTTTAACCTGTCCAAAGAAGATATCCCCTTAGACCTTTTTAAAAAAATCATAGACCGAATAACACTCAAGAACCCTTTTTTTATCACCCTTACCGGGTGGGGGGAACCACTGCTGCATCCGGCGCTGCCGGAAATGATTGCCTACGTTAAAAGTAAGGGGCATAACGTTGGCATAACAACCAACGGTCTTTTGCTCAATTCATTTACTGAAGAATTCATGAGAGTACCTCTGGATAAACTGACTATTTCCCTGGACAGTGTCGGTGAATCCAATACAACCAATGATGGTCATCCTGCCAATAAAATTGTACAAAAGAATATTGAAACGCTTATTCAACAGCGGGGTAAGAGGGAAAAACCAATTATCACAATTCAAATCACCATGCATAGCAAACATCAATGCCTGGATGTTGTTCGGTTCGCAGGCGAGGCAGGCGCAGACCGTGTATATCTCGTGCGCTTAAATGTCCCGCTGGGACAAAACAGCCTGAAAAGACCCGGTTTGAAAGAGGAACGGGAAATTTACAATGAGTCGGAGGAAATAGCCGGTAAATATGGACTTCAGGTAGATAACAACTATGCAGCCTTTGACAACAGCATCCTACGCATGCTTTACAAGCAGCTGCGTCCTGTAATGTACCGGTTTGATAAGTACTGTCCAAAGCCTTACGATTATCTGTACATTAACGTCGACGGCAAGGCCACACCGTGTTGCGACCTTCCCCGGTATGAGGTAGGCAACATATTAAAACAAAACCTCGACGAAATCTGGCATGGTGAAAATCTCCGGTATTTCAGGGAACACCAGGGCGAGGTGTGCGGTAATTGTGATGCATTAAGATTGAGGCATTTAAATTAGACCTTCGGCGACTTTTTATTGTAGCGCCGATCCCTTGTGGCCGGCAATAAACCCTTTAAACGGATTAAACTGTTTAAACCGTTTAATCTGTGCAAACGGTTATAGGGACAAACCACCCACGCTTCGATTTGTATTGAAATTCCTATACTTTAACCTATGCAAAATAAACCCTTAACGTTTATTGCAGATGCGATGCTTGGCCGGCTTGCCAGATGGTTGCGCATTCTTGGATACGATATAATTTACGAACCCCATATCTCCGATGACGACCTTATAGCGAGGGCGCTGAAAGAAGGTCGTATCATTCTGACGATGGACAGGAAATTATTAGAACGCGAATCCGCCCGCAATTCACTCGGTATACAAAGCAATGATTATCGGGAACAACTCAGGCAGGTTATCGCTCATTACAAGATAGATTATGAGTCTTTTATCTTTACACGATGTTTATGCTGTAATGATCAACTCGACCTTGTCGAAAAAGAAAAGATAAAAGAAAAAATACCATCGTATGTTTATTTAACCCACGAAAAATTTGAGATATGCCCACACTGTGGCCGGGTATACTGGTGTGGCACGCATCGAACAAATATATTAAACAATTTACAAATAATACTGAATGACAAGGTTGATTTTGACGACTGAAGAGTGGGAGAGATTTACGTGCGTATACAAATTGTCCGAGGGTGTTTTTGTTCGACTCAACGTATGGGCATAATATTGCAGGGACTGCGTGTCATGGGTTCTTTTTATCTCTGAGAAAACTATCCATATCGGCTTGGATGCGTGGGCTATCAATCTCTTTTGCCTTGTTATAGCAGAGGATACAGATATCGCCCTTCGCAGTGGTCATCTTTTTCCACTCATCTTTTTCGCCCAGATAGCGTCCACATTTCCAGCAATTAGCCATAGTATATGTTCCTATATCGTAATGAGCCACGAATAGATACGAACTTGCACGAGTATTGAATATCTAGCGCAGCCACGCCGCAACCAAATCCCCTGGTCAAAGGGAAACAACCCCATAGCGCAGCGAAGCCGCAACCAATTCTCTTGTAAAAGCGGGGAGATTGCTTCGGGAAAGACCCTCGCAATGACACTTACTATGCTCTTTGATAGCACACAGCACGTTGTCATTGCGAGCGTTTGTAGTGACGACTTTAGTCTTTGGTGTCATTGCGAGCGGAGCGAAGCAATCTTTCCCTCATAAACAAATGTGATTGTGAAAAACTTATAAAAAAAGTTTTTACACAATAATACTATATTTTAATGGAGGAATATCTTGTGTACAAGGCTTTCCTTCTCAAAGTTTTACATTGTCCATGTCAGGAAGATGTAAAATTGCTACAAAGTTATCGGGTATTTATTTGTGTCATTGTGGCAAAAATTTATAGGTTAACAAATATTTCAATAAATTTT
>JAXMAC010000049.1:0-23981 GCA_046350595.1 Candidatus Brocadiaceae bacterium
CTTCTTTTCCATAAAGACCTCCTTTTGTATCTAATTTAATCGCACAATGCCGGCAATTATTACCTTCCCATCGCTACTTTTATTGCAATTGGAATCAGGGCATTCAATGGCTTTGGCAATATCGCATGGGCAACCACATCCATCAAGGTATGCAAGGCATGCTTTGTAATGGGTGGTTTTGAATTCTTTTCCTCTGCTGAAAACCACCAACCACCGGTCGCCTTCTCCTCACCTTCTTTCATGATATGATTGATATGTCGCGTTAAGGTCTGTCTGTCAATCTGATTCTCATCAAACTTGACCAGTATCCTCCCTGTTTTGTGATTTACCGTTACCTCCGTTAATCCTTTTAAATAACTCATTATGCGTTCCTGCAAATACCTGCAAATATGAAGCTTTCCAACAAGATATTTGCTCTCAAATCTTATCCTTCCTGGCAAAATACTCAAGGGTGCCATTTTTATTCTCCTTATAAAATCGATCTTTTATCATTGATAGAAAGTCCAAATAGGGTAATCACGTTTGAGCATTTTGGCAATGACCAACCATTTTTTTAACTCCTTCGTAATCTTCTCAGAGGTAATTGGAGCGCTTCTTATTGGTTTAACCTTGTCAGGTGCTGTAAGTACATCCTCTGATTCTTTCGAGAGTTCAAAAGAGAATGTTAGATCTTTCCTGAGAAATTGTTCTATAAAATCGCCGGTAATAACAGGGTTTCCCGTATTGTTTGTAGGATTTTTAACAATATGAATTTCTTGAATAGTAATAGTGCGGTCGATATCAACAATAAGTTCAAAGGGACCGTATTCTCCCTTGCCTTTTATCAGAAATGCCTTTTCTACTTCACTACGCCCACGTCTCGTTGTCATGGAATAATAGATAATCGTTCTTTCAAATTCAGCGATTTTGATACCGTAATGAGCAAGTTCGTCGATGTGCTGATCGGTTAATCGTATATGCTGCTTTTCAACCCACCAGTAAGGATGATTCTTTTTTATTTCATAAAGATTCAATTCTTGAACATGGTCAACATGTGGCATTTCTGCACATCCGCATGGTAATAAAATAAGCAGTATACAGACAAGTTGGTTTTTCACGGCACAGCACCTTGCGGTTTTTGAACTAAACGAAATCAATATATAATCAAGTACGTCTTGCAAAGGTATATAGAATATAACAAATGATAAATTTATCCCTAAAATAAGTTCCAAAAGGACAGGGACTTTTAATGTTACGTTAGGCGTGAAATCAATAAAGGGACAACCTGTTTCTATTGCAGCAAAGGCATACAACATGGCCGAGCTTATCGATGTGTCATTATTCATTCATGGCGACCTTTCTAAATTTTGAAAGGTCGCCATGAATATCATTTAATTCGATGTGCTTTAAAGGTGAAGCGAGGTAAATAACAACTGCCTTGTCTAGATTATGAGGTTTGTCTGAGCTTACACTGAAGTCTCAGACAAACACCCAGTCCAAAGATTAAGGGAATAACCCAGCTTTCACAAAAAAGAAACTTTTATTTCGATTCTTTGATTTTTAAAGACCGCGCATGCTTATTGGACTACATACAATGCCATCATCCCTTCCTCTGCATGTTCCAAAAAATGGCAGTGCAGCATCCATGATCCGGGGTTATCTTCGAGAAACTCGAATGTTATTGTAGAGCCCGGTGATATGTCTTCGTTATCGACATATAACTTCTTGTTAAACTGCGAAGTCCACCTATGACCATGGAGATGAACTGTGTGAGATTCACTTCCCATTGCAAAAGCGCGAAACCTGACGCGTTCGCCAATTTTTGCATTGAGTTTCAAATTTAAAAAAGACAAACCATTAATCGCAGAAAATGGCTTTTGAAGATTCGTGGTTTCAGGTTCAAATTCTGAAAGCATAAGGACAAACTCTTTGGCCTTTTTTTCACCTTCTGCATGAACAATCAGTGGTCCTATAAGTCCCCGTTCAATATTGTCTACCAGGTCAACAGAGTGGTCGTGATAAAACCATGTGCCAGCAGAACTTTTCCTGGCTTTCCACTTATAGGTATACTCGTCTCCGACTGCTACAGCAACACCCGGCTGATCAGCATCACCCATAAAAGAACCGTCTGAGTCTGAATCATAAAAGACCCCGTGAGGATGCATACTGTGAGGACGGTTAAAATAGGTATCATTGTTTCTGAAATGAATAAGGAGAGTATCTCCTACATTTGCCTCAATCTTTGGACCTAAAATTCCCAATAACTTGTCTTCATTCAGTTTTGTTTTAAATCCGGAAGAATAGGCAAAATATCGTATTGCCTGGAAAGATGTTTCTTCCGGTGTAAACCTTTTGCCACTCGAAGTATCAGAACTATTGGGCATGAGATTCCAGATAACTGGCTCTGCTTGTATCCAATACTCTTTCGTTTCTCCTTTCTTGTCTTTTGCACCATGTTCATCAAACTCACTTCCCATGAGATTTGTTCCAACAACTATACTACCGAGAACAATAAATCCAAGAATACCTTTAAGAAAAGTGCCATTTCGCATTACATAGACCTCCTTTTAGCCTCATTAAATTTTTTACCATGAACGATCTATATTGTTCATTCACATTCCCTAAAAAATATAATATTTATTTTGTAATTACGTCGTTCTGACGATCTTTTTCTTAATCAAGATTGCTTTTTACAAATCATCTATCTACTTTACGTGGAGCAAACCACCAGCGCCCTTCGGCACCCTCCACAGGGCATGGTCAACAATTGGATAATCACCAGCCATTGATGCCTTAAACTCAAAGACTGCGGCGGAACCCGGGGGTACAAAAGCCGTCTCTACGTTGCTTGAGGCTTCACGATAACGATTTGGATAATATTTATCAAAAATCTGGCCAATAATATGGAAATTGGATCCAATATTTGGTCCGCCGGCAACAAAGAATATGCGCACCTTATCGTGATGATTGACGGTAATTGCGTCGCCGTAAATTGAAGGATCGGAAAGCGCCTTCACATGGCCATTCATGGTAAAATAGTCGGGATGTTCTGCCATTGCCTTGTCTTCATCCAGGGAGTATCCTTCAACTCCAGGATGGTGTTCAATACCTTCTTTGAGATACCACTCTCCCTGTCCAATATAGAATTCTTTGTCCACTTTTGGAAGTCCCCCTTTTGGCTCTACCATTATCAATCCGTACATGCCGTAAGCCACATGTTCCCACGGCATCCCTTCACCGCCACAATGATAGATATACGCACCTTCCCTCAGCGCCTTAAACTTTAAGGTTTTTGTCTCGCCTGGTTCAATATCATTTATCATCGCGCCAAAACCAGCATGAAAATCAATATTGTGTGGCTCTACACTATCAAGCGCATTGGTCAAATTAATAATTACGGTGTCTCCTGCCATAACCCGTATCATGGGACCTGGCACGGTCGCTGGACCAACGGTGTCCCCATTCTTCTGCGCAAAAGTCCAGAACCAGAATTTCTTCCCGGTCGCTAATTCTGCAAGCACCTCTTTTGCAACTAAATCAACCGTGACCGTTGTTGGGTTTGAGCGAGAGATTGGCGATGGAATATCTGTTGGATCTTTCGCAACGGTATCAACCTCATCCAGCGCGCTTACCGCAGAAATACCAGAGGTCAATGCTATACCATGAAAAACTGCACCAAAAATTGCCCCGTACATAATTTTTCTAAATCTCTTCATCTTTCTTTCTCCTTACAAAACTTTTATAAAAATAAACAAGAATCCTCTCATGTTTTTTCATTTCTGAAACCTTAAATCAGGCGGCCTAAGGCAACTACTCATGTAGCCGCATGGCTTTAGCCTGCGCAAACTGAAGTCTGCAACAACCCGGTTTAAAATTCCTATACCTAACGCAGCTACGCCACAACTAAATCCCCCGAGCAAAGGGAAACAACCCCCTTCACCCCCTTTGTTAAGGGGGACACTCTGAAATCCCCCTTAGAAAAGGGGGACTTAGGGGGTTGTAAAATAATTACAAAATAAAGAAGTTTTACAGAACAATATCACATATACTAAGACTCAATCTCATTAATGTATCAAATTTTTTTATTCTTACCTCATTACGCAGGATACCTCAACCAATGCTTCATCTGAGTCTAACAAACGAATATCCTCTTTTTTGCACGTATCTTTCACCATAACGCTCCTGGCTGCGGCAATTCCCATTTCCATCGCTGTGTCCATAAAAATGTACCGAAAAGCGCCCTGCCTTCCACACGAAATAAGGTTTTTATAGACATCAAGAAAACGAAATAGTTCCAACCGGTGATTTTTGTAATCGAGGGTATAAACAGGATAACCATGCGTCACCTGTGTTGTGAAATAATCAATAATTCTTTCCTGTATATTCATCCCCAGTTCTTTTAAATCTGCAACACACCGTTCCAGCAATCTTTCGGGAGAACAGTTCCATATATCGTCATTCTCACTGCAGGGGATTTCCAGCATGATGGACGTCTTCCCTTCCGGCGCATTGAGAGGACTCCTTCGTTTAGGCTCCTGGATGCGTGTCATGACATACTTTTTCCCTGATACATACATCCAGGTGTTCTCACTGATATCAGGCAGGTCAACCAGAATATTCAAAAACTTCACAGCCCGAAATCTCAACGCCTCCGTATGCAATAAAATATCCCTTGTAAGATGTCCGGGAAATGCCCTTATAAGTTCCGGTAAAGGTACGGTAGAGATAACGGTATCACATTCCACCTGCTTACCAACGCCGTTGTGAAGATAACAGACCCCGTTAACAGTATTATCGTGAATATCCAAGCCGGTAACGTTTGCATTCAAAAGTATTTTCCCGCCGTTTTTCACTATATCATCTGCCATCATCTCAAACATCTGCCCGATACCATGTCTGGGATAATAAAACCACTGTGCATAGGTGCGCGGCGTATCCTTCCTGCGTTTAAAAAGCAGGAAAACGACATCTTTAAGGCTGACAAGTGATATCCTTTGCGATGCCCAGTCAGAGGAAATAAACTTTGGAGATATACCCCATAACTTTTCCGTATAAGGGCCAAAGAATATATTATAGAGCGTCCGTCCAAAACGGCTGACAACCCAATCCTCAAAAGACACGTCCTCTTTTTTCAAAATGAAGTTTTTAAAGGCTGCACGTGCATACGTTGTTAATGCCTTCAGATTCGTCCAAAAGCCCAATTTGAGAAATACATCCCTTGCCGAAAGCGGATATTGATAGGTCTTTCCTTTGAAGAGGATTACGCTCTTTCTCTTTGACAGGAGGAGTTCATCACCCATCATTTTACAAACCTTTACAATAAGATCGTTATTTCTCGATAAAAAGCGGTGCCCTCCAAGGTCAAACCGATAACCTTTGTACTCGTTTGTAACGCATAGTCCTCCCACCCTGGATTCCTTCTCAAGAACCATCACATCACAGCCGGATTTCGATAATTCCCATGCGGCTGATAATCCGCACGGCCCGCCGCCAAAAATAAGTATTTTTTTCCCCACTTTGTAAACCTTCCGATGGTTCAATGGTTCCCGATTGAATCTAAACACTGAATAAGTTAATTTTATCCAGATATTACCTCAAAGCTACAAAGGTACACAAAGTCAAGAAGAATGGAGGCTTCCTGATATAATGAGCGGGAGGATATTCAGCTTCGTACCTTTGTGCTTTGAAGTCAAACGAACACGTATTAAAAATACGTTGCGACAGAGAACAAGAACGCGTTGTTTCCAACATCTTCAAGGTCTTTATCTTCCATATTAATCTGATAATCAAGCTTAAATACCGTGTCTTCTGTATAACGATAATTCAATCCTGGAGTTATCCTGTTCCTCAGCCAATTCTCCCGCCCGGCTGCCTCTATTGCAGACGTCTGCACCTGTTCCCACCTCAATACGCCCGTAAATGTCGAATTATCGGTAAAAATCCTTGGCGCCCAACTTTTCAAACAAGAAGGCATAAAATGATACCTAGCCTCCGTATAGTAACCCCACATAGAATCTGCAACACCAGCCATATCAATGACACCATCACCATCCAGGTCCTTGGGACTTCGTGCAAAATCATCCGTTTCTATAAAGGCATAAGCGCCTTCACCTACAAATTCAAACGGGCCCTTTTGATAGGCAAAATCCAAAGCCGAAATGGTTAACTGGTTTTCATTATTCTCGTCATAGCGGCTGGTATGGACTGAACCGCCAAATTCTAAGCCGATAAACGGGCTGAAGGTAACACGGCCAACGACTGCCGGGCTCTGGTTGTAATTATCAAATGGCTCATCATTCCTCGTCTCACGTATGCCGTTATCTAATTCAAAATGTGAGGTGCCATCAGCATCTAACCCATGAAACACACCATTCGTCACATAGATCTCATAATCCAGCTTACTCAACTCCGATGGATAAGCGCTGCCAAAGAAACCCATACCCACATCCGAGAGCGTTGTTGGAATGATCAACCTGTCTACCATCGGACGGTCAGTAAGGTCTTGCAATGGAGAATCATGGATCAAGTTATACTTACCCAGTGGCGACAAAAGTAGACCACCCCTCCAATTAACCCAGTCGGTAATCAAAAAATCAATGGTGGCAAATTCCAGCTTCACTTCTCCATCAGTTTCCCCCGATATGCCGCCGTGCTCAAATTCTATCTCTGATGCAAGTTTTACCCGATCTGAGATATCTGAATAAATGAAGGGAATGAACCGTGTCTGATCAAATCCATTATCACCATCGTTTTCATCAGCCCTGAACATAAAATCCATATACCCACCCAGATAGGTATTTCTTCCAAATCTCTTCAGGAATGGCTTAGCATAGAGGGGACTCATTTTACTCTTTGCAGCAAGAGAAGATTCTTCATACGGCGCTTTAGCGCCGGCCACTACTTCCTTCTTCTTCACCTCTTCCTTTAGCGAAGCCATCTCTTTTTCTTTTTTTGTATCCACTTCCCTGAGCGATGCAATCTCTTTTTCTTTCTGTGCGTCCTTTTCTTTTAACGATGTAATCTCCTTTTCCTTCTCCATATCCCTCTGAATTTGCTGCTTGAGCAGGTTCTTTAACTCCGTCAATTCCTCTTCAAGCTTATCAACCTTGCTTTTTAACACCGCTGTATCGGCAGACTGTGCAAAGACATCTGTGCCGAATAAAGGCGCAATGACAGGTACCACCATAAACAACATATACCTCACAAACCGCATACCTTGCCCTCCTCATAGTTTTACCAATTAAATCAGGCTGCCTTTGGCAGCAACTTTTTATGCAGAACGAAGTACCACTTCGCTCATAACGAAGCGCCGATTCGTTCTACAACTTTGAAATTCCTACACATTAAATTTACCGCAACACAACAAAAACCTACGGAGAGACGCAACATCTTGCGTCCCTGCACTCATGCTTGAAATTTCCCCACAAGAACGTTAATGAGACTCATTCTCAATTACATGTTTTATGATTATATAGGGTTTACAAAATTTGTCAAATGTTTTTTTTAATTTTTCTCTCATAACGAATTCAATAGATTTGTCCTTGCAAAATAATTTTCTTTTGATTATGTTTAAAATCAAAAAGAAAGAAGACAATCATGTATACAACCCTGCATAAGTATTTTGGTTATACCAGCTTTTTTCCCCTTCAGGAAGACATCATTAAGGAGGCGCTCAACCGCAGGGACGTCTTTGTCCTTATGCCAACAGGCGGCGGCAAGTCCCTGTGCTACCAACTGCCCGCCTTGTTGTTTGATGGCTTGACTGTTGTCATTTCGCCACTCATTGCGCTCATGAAAGATCAGGTGGATGGATTGCTGGCGAATGGAATACCTGCAACCTTTATCAACAGCTCGTTGAGTTATACCGAAATTAATGGACGGAAACGGAGTTTGGCAAATAATGAAATCAAAATCCTTTATATTGCGCCTGAACGACTGTTCCTGCCGGACTTTCTGGAATTTTTGCAGGGATTAAAGGTCTGCCTGGTTGCGATTGACGAATCGCATTGCATTTCAGAGTGGGGACACGACTTCAGACCTGAATATCGCCAGCTCAGCATACTCAAGGACAAATTCCCCCAAGTACCCCTTATGGCCTTAACCGCCACTGCCACACCCGTCGTCCAGCAAGACATTCTTACTCAACTGAAACTATCCGATTGCAAGGTCTTTAAGGCGAGCTTTAACAGAAAAAATCTTTATTATCAGATTAAACCAAAAGAAAATCCCTACAACCAGATACTTCACTATTTAAAAGATCGGAAAAACGAATCGGGTATTGTTTATTGTCAAAGCCGTAAAACGGTGGAAAATTTAGCTACAAGTCTCCAGAAAGCGGGATACCGCGCCCTGCCCTACCACGCAGGTTTGACTCCGGAAACCAGAACACAAAACCAGGAACGGTTCATTCGTGACGACGTAGAGATTATCGTGGCAACGATCGCATTTGGCATGGGTATTGACAAACCCAACGTTCGCTACGTCATCCACTACGACTTGCCGAAGAGTATCGAAGGGTATTACCAGGAAACCGGGCGGGCAGGCAGGGATGGGTTAAAAAGTGATTGTATCCTGTTCTTTAGCTACGGCGATATGTTTAAGATTGAACACTTCATTCTTCAAAAAGAGGCCGAAAATGAACGTCAGGTGGCGTACAAGCAATTACGGGAACTGGTAAGTTATTGTGAAGGCAATATATGCCGGCGAAAATTGCTTCTTGCCTATTTTGGCGAAATATTTAATGAACCGAATTGTGAAAATTGCGATGCTTGTTTAGAACCAAAGGAACGGTTTGACGGAACAATTGCCGCACAGAAAATTTTATCGTGCGTTTATCGGGTGGATGAACGCTTTGGAATAAATTATGTTATTGATATCTTGCAAGGCGCTAAAAACCAGAAGGTGCTGCAGAACCGTCACGACACCATCAAAACATACGGAGTCGGAAAAGAATATTCTCAACAGCAATGGCATTCATTTATCCGTGAGTTAATTCAATTAGGCTATTTAAAACTGGATGGAGATAAGTATCCCATTTTAAAGCTGAATGAAAAGAGCCGGAATGTATTAACAGGTAATGAAAAGGTATTTCTCACAAAACCCGAAGAAAAACTGAAAATCCACCACGTTGAAACGGACAAGGAATACGACCACGCCCTCTTTGATCGCCTGCGGTCTTTGAGAAAAAGAATGGCCGACCAGGAAGGCGTACCGCCCTATATTATCTTTCACGATACGAGTTTAAAGGAAATGTCTGTCTACTACCCGCAGAGTTTGCTGGCCTTAAGTAACATAAGCGGCATCGGCGATCAAAAACTAAAGAAATATGGGGAGATTTTTGTAAAAGAGATCGGCAGGTATTGTGAACAAAACAATATAATCCCCAAACAAACCACCTATAAATACCCTGATGTGTCCACCAAACAGGAGAGGGCATTAACCACCCAAACAACACTATCGCTGTACCAGCAAAACCTCACAATCCAGGAAATTGCACAAAAAAGAGGTCTTGCCCCATCCACCATCGCTTCACATCTCGAAAAACTTATCCTGGATGGCGAAGATGTTTCCATAGACAGGATGGTAAATCCAGAAAAGCAAAACCACATTCGCAGGGCATTAAACGAATCAGGCGCAGAACGACTGACCCCGGTGAAAGAAAAACTTGGAGATGCATATTCCTACGAGGAAATAAGGTTGGTCAGGGCAAAGATGATGTATGAAGGTAAAAAGATGGACAACTATTAAACCTTTTATTGGTCTGTTTCTATCTGACAATATACCTGCTTTTTAATCCAAATGTCATTAAGTTAAGCTACCTGCCGTAAAAGTCCCCCTGAGAAAAGGGGGATAAAGGGGGTTGTTTTGGTCAAATAATTCTTAACTTAATGACATTGCTTTTTAATCCCATTTGCTTATAGCGAGGGGTACAGCAATGGGTTTCTGGCTCGCCACATCCCAAAGAACAATAGTCCCATCCTCGCTACCCGATGCTAATAACTTGCCGTCCGGGCTAAAGGCAACGCTCTCCACCGACGCTGTATGGCCGGATAAAGCTTCACCGATAGGCGTTCTGTCTGCCACGTTCCACAGGATAACGGTTTTATCCATACTGCATGAGGCCAGCATCTTGCCATCCGGACTGAATACAATGCTCTCAACAGCGCCCTTATGTCCTGTTAATGGCTTTTCCACCGGCTTTCTTCCTGCCGCGTCCCACAAGATAATCGTTCCATCATCACTACCTGACGCCAGCATCTTGCCATCCGGGCTAAAGGCAACGCTCTCCACCCACATTTTGTGGCCTCTGAGCGGTTCACCAATTTGTTTCATATTCTCTATATCCCACAAAATAACATTTCCGTCCACGCCGCACGAGGCTAGGATCTTACTGTTTGGACTAAAAGCTACGCATTCAACCGGTTCGTCGTGCCCGATGAGAGGCTCACCAATGGGTTTCATAACAGCCACATCCCATAAAATAATGAGCCCATCCGCACCACATGAGGCCAATGTTTTACCATCCGGCCTGAATACAACACATTCCACCCACCCTTCATGCCCGGTCAGAGGTACACACAAAGACTTCATACTCGCCATATCCCATAAAATAATAGCGCCATCTGTGCCACCCGATGCCAGCATTTTTCCGTCCGGGCTGAAAGCGACACTCAACACCCCACCGCTATGACCAATAAGAGGTTCACCAATGGTTTTCATACTCTTCAAATCCCATAGTAGTACAACACCGTTATCGTTACCCGATGCCAGCATCTTGCCATCAGGACTAAAGGTAACGCTGTTTACCGTTCTTTCGTGACCTGACCAGGATTCATCAACAGATTTTTTCTCGCTCTGAGCCTTATCATGAGGAGTTAAGTTCCATTCGCCGGAGATAGCGCACCTGCTGATAATCAACCCAAGACCTATCAGCGCCAATCCAACAACAGGAAACAAACGTCTTGCACTATCATAATTTCGCATCATCCTTTTTAGCATCTCTTCTCCTTCTGTTTGTATTGTTTACGAGGATTATGGGAAAAAGTTAACTTTTTAAAGAGGGCATAGATGAGAAGGACAAACATCGCCATTTGCTTTATACTGAAGCATGAGGCAAACTGTTTAAGGAACTTGTTAAAAAAGAAATATTTGTCTGAATCTGATCTATTTTTTTATTTTAACAATTCACCAAAAATATTAACGTTATATTTTTGGTTACGTATTTTATGCAGAACCCGCGTAATGTTGGCATTTATAAAATGGATAACCTTATTTTTCATACCGTTTTCGATCCTTCTTTTGCTATCGGCAAACCGTTTCATTACAATTTCCAGGCTTAATCTTCTTAAACTTATACCCGTTTTCAAACTTTTTTCTATCAATCGCTTAACAACTTGAGAATAATCTTCCTGTATTATTCTATAAATCTTATCATACCCAACAGACCTTTCAAGCGAACTCCCAAAAGAACCTCCGCAGTTAGCTACGGCATCGGGAATAACCACGATACCCTTATTATGCAATTTTTCGTAAACCTCATCGGTCATTGGAGCATTTGCAGCGCATGATATGATTTTCGCATTTACTTTTTGAAAATTTTCAGAATTTATACTCAGCGATGTTGCAGCAGGAATCAGTACATCTGTATTTAAGTAAAGAAGTCCCTCCCGATCTATTTTTTTTTCGTTCGCTTTGTTTACAAAATCATCGCCAAATTTATCCTTTAGGGACATTACCATCTCAATATTTAAACCATTTCCATTGTAAATAGCGCCTTTTACTGTGGAAACTGCAATGATTTTCAAACCCATTTCAGCGAGAAGTTTTGCACATTCACTGCCAACCTTCCCAAAACCTTGAATTGCGACTGTTAAACCATTCAAATTTAACGATAATTTCTCCGCTGCCGCTTTTATTGATTCAACAACGGTCCAGCTTGTATATACATATGATATGTCCTTGAATTTCTGAAATCTCGCATTCATTTGGGCTCCTTGATAAATTGATTTCAGATCTTCTACACTACAATTCATATCAGTGCCTGGCATAAAGCTTCCACCCTGGATAAATGCGCCAATCTTCTGCCCAAATTTAAACAGTATTTTTTTCTTATCTTCTGTTGTTGCTTTTTCGCTTACCATTACACCCGCCTTTGCACCACCTATGCCAAAACCGAGAAAGCCATATTTTAAAGTCATTGTTCTGGCAATAAGCATCATTTCCTCCTCACTGAGTTCAGGCATGATTCTTACCCCTCCCCAGCATCTCCCACCAACGGTCGTATCAATCACTAAATAACCGAATAACCCGTATTCTTCATCATATACTTTTATGAAAAGTTCTGGAGTAACATGCATTTTATGTAACCTCTCTCGATAACTATGTGAAGATTGGCTCAATCATCCATTGACCGTAATTGGCCCCCAACCCAAATATCATCAGACAAAATCAATATCATTCAGAAATACATACAATTGGCTGAAAGTTTATCATTTCCTATTCATGTATTCAACCTATTTATTGCCATGTATCACCATCGAACTATCTCCAAATAAATTAAAGTAAAATACTTCACATTAAGTTATTGACATTACCGTACTATTTGACAAAATAAGATATTAAAGTTATAGGAACAACTACAATCAACATTTCATCTGTCAACAGATTATTCACAAGAAGCCAAAGTATATAAACGCTTCCTGCTTTACATAGGGAACAAATAATGCATCATGATCAATGTATTGGTCCAAACGGTAACGAAATTACCGCCGGAAGACAAAACGTCCCGAAAGTAAGCATTATCATACCAGCGTATAATTCTGAACGGTACATACGTGAGACAATTGATTCAGTATTCAATCAAACATATAAAGATTTCGAGATTATCGTTATAGATGACGGTTCATTTGACAATACCAAAGAAGTGTTAAAAACGTATGAAGATACCATTAGATATTATTACCAAGAGAATGGTGGCGTCACCAATGCGCGCTTACATGGATTAAATGTTGCGCGTGGTGAATATATTGCCTTAGTTGACGCCGATGATATATGGTTGCCAGAGAAATTAAAGATACAGGTTGAATTTTTAGATTCATGCACTGATATTGGTTTGGTATTTTCGAATTTTCATGATTTTTATGAAAGAGGTTTTGACAGGCGAACATTTTTTGACCAGAATATTATATTTCGAAAAATTCCCGTAAAATCAATATCTGAAGCCCACCCTGAATGCAAAGTATTTGCTAAAGCAAATATACTCTACGAATATTTGCTCGGCAATTTTATCCTGCCTTCTACTTTGATAGTAAGGAAAACAATTGCCGTCAAATTTAAGATGTTTGAGAAAAAGTTTGATGGGAGAGAAATCTATGAGTTTGGAACCAGATCATTCCATCAAATCAAGCTGGGTTTTGTAGACAAGGTACTAATCCACAGACGATTTCATGGAACTAATGTAACATTCAATAGTGAACTTATCTGTAAAAGGACAATCGAAATTTGTCCAAATGCGATAAACTATCCGTGGATGGATAAGAAATGCAAAAAAATCTTAAAGAAGGAATTGTTGAATGCCTATTTTAGGCTTGGAAAGTACTATTTTATAAAAGGCAGGTTGGAGGAGGCATTGAATTCATTCAAATTGGCCTTTCAAAAACAACACGTACATACACGCGTACTCGTTTTTTTTTATTTTATATTATTTTTATCGCAAGAAATCACTTTTAAATCTAAAATAATGCTAAAGAATATCTTAACCGCACCATCAAACAAAAAAGGGGTTATGTAATGATTTTACACAACCCCTTTAAGATGTTTTTCCCGCTACACTTTAACTATTCAACAACCGGCACAAAATCTCCTCCAACCGTACTATCATTTGTATAAATCGTTGGAATATAGAATGTATTCTCCGCAGCCTGATCAATCTTCTGATTACACTTCTGACACCTTCTGTTGTGAGGACCGCGGCTAATGAATTTTTTTCCACACATGAGACAAGACCTCTCCGCTTTATCCGTATAAACATTTTTGAGAGAAAGGGTCTTTTCGTTGTATTTTTTTGTTGTTTTACGTTTGGTTTTTTCTTTCTGCTGAACTCCCATCAATCAACTCCTACAAAAGCCAACAAATATAAACTTCACTTTTTTAAAAACAATATTATATTTAAAATTGTTCCACGTGTTTAATTATTTTTTCCGGCATATACTAACTGCACAATTTAAAAATAGTTAAATATAATATTATTTTTACTTGTATTTAAGCAGATATTACGTATAATAGCATCCTACTCGTATATTACACTACAAAACGGGGCGTAGCGCAGTTTGGCTAGCGCGCCTGCCTTGGGAGCAGGAGGTCGGAGGTTCAAATCCTCTCGCCCCGACCATACAATCAAACGCCTACCCCACAAATAAACCTGTGTTTACCGATTCTTTACTTTTTTTTACCTTTTAAGTTTTTAGATTTTACCGCTTTTGTTGGCGCAACTTTTTTAACCGCTTTCTTTGGTTTTGCCAGGGGCGTTGGATGACACAGCAATTCTTTCTTTGCAGCAAGCCGACCGCAGGAACCACATGCATACTTTAAATTCATTACCTTTGGCGCGCAAACATGCCTGGGGTCACCCGTTACTGTCCCACAATATTTACAGGCAACGACCTTTTTTGCCATTACCGGATTACAAAGATGCCCTTTATCCGTTGATACCAGCCCGCATGTCTTACAGGTATAAGCATTCCCCATCATTACATCCTCCTTTTTATATCCGACGAATTAGGCTGCCTTCGGCAGCGACTATTTTTTATTCTGGCGCGACATTTATGATGCTTATGCGCAATACACCCCACACCACATCCACGGTTTGAAATTCCCCAACATTAATATATGAGATTTTTTGTCCAAAATCCTGGTTCGAAAATAAGCCAACAAAAAACAGCACAAGTATCAGTGTCACAATATGATATGGACAAAAAAGCCTATTTTCATCGTTTCTGGGTGTTGCTAACGCAACATGATGACTAACCCGAACGAGTCGGAAAAGACCGTAGTGGCAAGGCGCGCGCTACTACAGAGAATATCTTTGCTGAAAATGTCAAAATATTATTTGTAAGATATAAAAAACCCGGATTATAACTTCTCCTTTCGGATGTGCAATGAGAACAAGAACTTGATTACTGCGGTATTTGTTGTGAAAGGACTATTCTTGAAGAAATGCTCAGCGTGATTTGCAATCACCAGGTGTTAACTCCCTGCTGCAATTTCACCACTACTCACACCTGCTGATATCAGAAAAACAAAATATTTTTTAAAATAAACATCTCCTTCAACATATAAGAGGGCAGCTTAGCTTGAAAACCTGCTTCGATTTTATGTTGCCGCGACCTTCATTTCTGGTAAAAAATATATCTTTAAGTACCCCCAAGGGGATTTGAACCCCTGTCTCCAGGCTGAGAACCTGGCATCCTGGGCCACTAGACGATGGGGGCCTAAAATGCAAAAATTATGTAAGACTGGCAAATCTCTTTCTTCTATCTACTATTTAAAATTTAATGTAAATAAAATACTATATTTACCCTGTGATGTCAATAAAATTAAAAAAAGAGAGGACAGGAAAACAACCAACACATTATCTCCTTAGCATCCCAACTGAAAATGTAAAAATATTTTTTATAAGAAATTAATGTACTGAATTGTTAATCGGGACTCTTTCTCCCGTCTTTCGTATTATCATTTTGCCAAAATCCCCCATCGTGTCTAATTCTTGCAGATTAAAAACAGGGCCGTCTTTACAAACGAGTTTGCCGCTGCAATCACATTGCCCGCACACCCCAAAACCACACTTCATGTATCGTTCCAGTGACACCTCGCATTCGACTGCATACTTTTTACATAATTCAACAACCCGAACCATCATCCTTTCCGGACCACACGTATAAACCTTTCTGAATTGTTGTTTCACCAAAAAGTCAGCGAACAGGTCAACCGCGGTGCCTTTCAATCCTGCAGAACCGTCATCGGTACACACGTGCATGTCTTTGAAGCGTTTTCGATACAACAACTCCGCTGAAGTCCTGGCCCCTTGTATAACTGTTACGCGTTTCAATCTTTCAATAACCGTTGTCAGCGATGCCATCCCGATACCACCACCGACAACACATACCTCTGAATCTGTTTTTAAACCAAATCCCCTGCCGTACGGACCGCGGATGCCAATCATATCCCCTATTTTTTTATCATGCAAGGCGGTGGTAAATTCCCCCCTTTTTAAAACAGAAATACCTATACATCCATCCTGAATATAAGAAATAGTAAATGGCTTCTCATCGAGGAACGGTATCCATACCATGACAAATTGCCCCGGATCAAATCGTACTTGAGATTTAAAAAAGAACGTTTTAACGCCCCGGGATTCTCCCCATATATCGCAAATTTTCACCATCATTGGTTGTTCAATCATGAGCAGCGCCTATAATACTTTTTATATTGTTAACACCATTTTCGCGCATCCATTGAGACATCTCTTCGCATACCTTTTGGAAGATATCAATACCCCGATAATAGACACCCGTGCCAATCCCAACGGCCGATGCCCCTGCCATTATCATCTCCAGGGCATGACGTCCTGTTGAAATTCCTCCCACGCCAATAATGGGAATCTTTACGGCCTTGTAAATATCATACACACATCGCAAAGCAATAGGTCTCAAAGCATCGCCCGTAACCCCCCCCACCTTGAAGCTCAAAATGGGTTTTCGGGCTTCTATATTAATACACATCCCCGGTCCCATTGAATTCACCGCCGTAATAGCATCAGCACCTGCGTCTTCGGCGGCCTTTGCAATTGAGCAAATCTCGGGTATATTAGGAGACACCTTAACAAATATAGGTAATCGGGTAATTTTTCGTATCGCAGAAGTTATCTCGAACGTCGCCTGTGGAGTGCCTTGTCCGGCTAACAGACCAAATCCTGGTGTGTGTGGACAGGAAAGAGGTATTTCTATCGCTGAGAATTTTAGTGCGGAGAGCCCTTCAACGACATGCACAAAATCATCCTTCTGCGTTCCAACAACACTGGCAACAACGGGTTTACGGACGTCTTCGAGGTTGGCAAATTCTCTGGCAGCAGCCTCAACGCCTGGATTCGAATAACCCACGGCATTCAACATGCCAGCCTCAAAGGCAATAACGGTTGGGTTCTTGTGTCCTTCCCGTGGCTCCCTGCTAATGGATTTAATCGTTACCGCTCCTGCGCCATTCTCAGCAACCCTTTTTAATAGCGCCTTCGTTGTTCCTAAGATTCCGGAAGCAAGGATGGTTGGGTTGGTTAATTGGATATTACATAAACTGACCGATAAATCTATGCGAGACATCTTATTTCCATGAAATCGTGCAATAGCAATACATTATTATATAAACGTCTGAAACAAGTTAACATTAGCATATATTATGAAATTGGCCCGAAGTAATCTTTCCTCAATATTTAAATTCTAAAAGTCTAAATATTATAGGAATCATACCGTGGATACAATACAAAAGAATTTTATAAATTTATAGTTATGATTTTTATTGACAATTCGCAATAACTGTATAGAGTGGAAATTCGTTATATTATTAAAGTTTGTCCAATATAAGTAAATAAATATCTATCTGTAACACGTGATATTCTTGAACCATGTGAGTGTATAGCATTATTATTTCATAAGTTCTTGTATTTCTTCCCTACTTATACCTGCTTGTTTTAAAATTTCATGCAAAGTTCCTTTCGGCAGGTCTTTTTTGTGAAATGGGACAACAACCCTTCTTTTGTTTTCTGGGTGGTAGTAAATATGATGGCTGCCTTTTGTTCTATCAAGAATGAAGCCTTTTCTTTCAATGAGCTTAATAACCTGTTGAGAAGTAAGAGGCGGAAGTTTAGGCATGAGATTTTATTATTACGGTGTATTCTAAGGTATCTTCCTCTGTAGGTATTTCTTCACCGTGTGTTTTCAAACTTTCTATATACAGCTCGATTGCTTCTTTTGCCATTTTGATTGCATCATCAATAGTATCTCCATAGGTAATACAGCCTGGTAGAGAAGGAATAATTACCGTATAGCCACCCTCTGGTTCTTTCCTGAGTAAAATCCGATAATTAAGTAATTTCATAATTTATCTTCCTTTTAAAAAAGATTGATTTTGCTTTAAACATTTGCATTTATTAAAGTGCACTCACTAATGAGTCCTTCAAATTATACTCTTTTTGATGCTTATGGCAATGAATTTTACATTCAATATTTCGCTAGATTTTTCTTGAATTCCGTGAATTCCGGGGGCACTATATTTAATTTTAGAGATTCTTGTTTTTCTTTTGAGTCACCTTTGGGTCAGGTTTCTGTTTACGGAGTATTCTACCAAGTACATTTTCAAGACATGCAAAAAAATGTCGGTACCGAAAGGTCTCCCGGTTCGCTCGTGACATCGAAACTTTTCGACATCTTCATCCGATAGGCCTCTGGAAAGAAAATCACCCCACTCGCCAAACATTTCAAGCAACGGAGTAAAGGAGGATGGGTTAAGCGAAGCGAACCCATCGAAAACCTTTCGACAACAATCTCCAAATACGGCATACGCATCGGTATTATTTCAACCATTTTTTATTGATGGGTGCGCTCCGCTTCACCCATCTTACATAACTATAAAACTTATATACTTTTGCAAAATAACAATCAAGCTTGTTTTTTTATGCTAAAAGTATATAAAATACCTGTCTAGAATTTTTTGTAATACTTCAGAGATAAAATACCACTCAAAACTTTATTTATGACAAACAAACATCATCAAATCGCAATCATTGGGGGAGGATCGGCGGGTATTACAGTTGCCGCAGCACTCCTCCGAAAAGATAAAAATTTAGATGTTGCAATCATCGAGCCTTCAGAAAGGCATTATTATCAACCTGGCTGGACCCTGGTAGGTGCAGGGATTCTTGATATAAAGGATACAGAAAAGAACGAGAAAGACCTCATTCCCGAAAACGCTCATTGGATAAAAGAATATGCATCAAAGCTCTTACCGGATGAAAATAAAGTCATATTAAGATCCGGGGAAGAAATTGCATATGATTATCTGGTAGTCTGTCCCGGCATTCAGATCAGTTGGAATAAGATTAAAGGACTAAAGGAATCCCTCGGTAAAAATGATGTGTGCTGCAACTATAGTCCTGATTTTGCCCCCTATACGTATGAATGCATTAAGAACTTTAAAGGTGGAACTGCTCTTTTTACCCAGCCTAACACTCCGTTAAAATGCGGCGGCGCAACGCAAAAGGTTATGTATCTGGCCAGTGATTATTTCAAGAAGAGAGGTCTTCTGGGTAAGGCAGACGTGCGGTTTGTCACTGCTGCCGGCGAAATATTCGGAATAAAAATCTTTGCTGATACCCTTACGAAAGTGGTGCAACGATATGACATAAAGATACACTTTCATCATAATCTGAAGGAAATTAAGGGTGAGGCCAAAGAGGCTGTTTTTGACATCTTAAAAGATGGGCAACCGGTAAGTGAAGTAGCCATGAAATACGATATGATGCATGTCACTCCACCCATGTCAGCCCCAGATTTTATCAAAGAAAGTCCTCTGGCAAACCAGGCTGGATGGCTTGATTTGCACAGAGATACCCTTCAACATACAAGATACACAAATGTATTCGGACTGGGCGATGCTTCAGGTACCCCCAATGCAAAGACATGTGCCGCGATCAGAAAGCAAACGCCAGTTGTGGTAAATAACTTATTACAGTATATCGAAAGAGGAAGCATTTTGAACGCTGTGAAATATAACGGGTATGGTTCCTGCCCAATAGCAACCGGATATGGGAAATTACTTTTAATTGAATTTGATTATGACAAAAAACCAACTCCCACATTCCCTCTCGATCCATCAAAAGAAAGATACAGTATGTGGCTGCTGAAACGATATTTCTTGCCCTGGTTTTACTGGAATAGGATGCTAAAGGGTAAACCGTAAAATTATTATTAATATAAACGTACTTTGTGCTGTTACATTGTCATTATTCTCGTGATTACATGATTATCGCATAACGTTTATTTTTTGATATGAGCAAGATGGATGCACAGGTGAAAGAAATCCAAAAAGCCGCAGATTCAAACGATGAGGGAGCAACATTAAGTGCCGTTACGGATTTGATAAAAAAGACGTGTATCGAATGCCATAAGCTGTATCTTAAATAACTTTTGCAGAATTTTATTTTAAGCTGGAAAGGAGATATTCATGTGTAAGAAATTTATTATAACCCTTGGTATTTTACTTGCCGTTGCCTTTGCCGGTGGAACAGTTGACATGTCTTACCGGACGGTTTTTGCCCATGAGCATGAGCGTGGGCATCACGGTTGTGATCATTGTGGGCATTATGTATGTCCGGGTGATTGCGGGAAATGTGATGAGTGTATTGCAAGGCGAAAGGCTGCAAAGGAAGCAGCTAAGAAGTGTGAAAAATGTGGACATGAAGAGTGCTCAGGCAATTGCAATAGGTGCGTTGATTGCTTACAGGAGAGAATAAAGAAATTAGAAAAAGAGTTAGAAAAGAAGTGATAGTTCAATTCAGCGCAGTCATCATGCCGCTTTTGTGGCACCATGAAAATATTTTAGATGTTTCGGTGGGTACTCTCTCCGAAACAAAGTAACATTGAAATGTACATACGGTTTCGGTGTGGGGACACACCGAAACATCATAGCATCGCTTAATAAGAAATTTCCGATCCAGAGATCGCTAAGATTTCGTCGTGAGCTCAGTCGAACGATTAAGCGAAGCGAATCCACCATTGAGAAAAACGCGGAAGGTGGATTCGGCGCAAAAGACAGCGCCTTAATCCACCCCCGGCGGGTTCAGGTTTGTAATTTGAAATAGCTTAAAATTATAAGTCCTTGATTGTGGGCTGGTTTCCTGTTTTATCATGCATTTTAAGGGATTGTTGGCGTTATATTAATTCTCTTCATTTCACTTAATTCTATCGTTTTAGATTAATTTTAGCACAAAATTAGCACGAATTATAATACAAGAATTTGCAAAAAACATCTAATCCAAATAATTCAAAATGATTGGTCCCTTGGAAAAAAAGCTTGCATTCTTTTTCTTTTTGTATTACCTTAACGAAAAGTCTTGTTATCTTTTCTCCATTTGTAAAGAAGTTTGATACTGTAAAACGGTAAATTACGTTATCTATTTATCTTTGCCAAAAGGGGGACTACCGTGCAAGAAGCCTGTTCGGTAAAAATATGTCCGAACACGACCATCAAGCGTCCTTCAGGTACTTCGGAAACATCCAGGAAACCGAGACTCATAGACTGTCTTCGGGAAGCCCTCCGCTCACGTCATTACAGCCTCCGTACTGAGCAGACCTATTGTCATTGGGTCAAGAGGTTCATATTCTTCCATAAGGTTCGTCACCCGGCAGAAATGGCTGAGCCGGAAATCAACGCCTTCCTCACCCATCTTGCTGTAAAGGAGAAGGTCAGCGCCTCCACGCAAAACCAGGCGCTTTCAGCTTTGCTGTTCCTCTATCGCCACGTGATCGGCCGCGAAGTCGGCGATATCGGCAAGGTCATACGTGCCCGCAAGCCAACACGCCTGCCAGTGGTTATGACCCGCGATGAAGTGAAAGCCGTTCTTGCGAACTTGAAGGGCGACAAGTGGCTGATGGCCTCGCTTATGTACGGTGCGGGGTTACGTTTGATGGAGTGTCTTGAGTTGCGCGTTCAGGACATTGACTTTGCCCGCAATGAAATTCTTGTCCGCGACGGCAAAGGAGCGAAAGACCGGATAACGATGCTCCCTGAATTGCTTAAGAAACCGCTTCAAGACCATCTGCGAAAGGTCAGGGCGATTCATGAGAAAGACCTTTGCCGGAAGGCTGGGGACGGGTAAATGCCTGACGCTTTGATCGCAAGTATCCAACGCAGCCTACGATTGGCGCTGGCAATGGGTATTCTGCAGGAGAACAGGTGGAAGAACACGAAAACCACCGAAGAAGGCCGGCATCACATGGATGAATCCATTATGCAACGAACTGTCAAAGAGGCTGTAACATCATCCGGAATTACGAAAAAGGGCAAGCTGTCACACCTTTCGCCATTCTTTTGCCACCCATCTTTTGGAATCAGGTTATGACATTAGGACTATTCAAGAATTGCTGGAACATAAGGATGTTAAAACTACTATGATTTACACGCATGTGCTGAACATGGTCCAAAAGGGGTGCGAAGTCCAATTGATGAACCAAAAGCAGGTGTCTTATACCGATCAGTATAAGACACCTGCTTTTCATAACAATTCTGCATAACATAAAGGAGGTAAAATGAGATAATGAGATTTTTATATCCAAAATACCGGTGTAATAGACTGACAGCCCAGCATGCCGGGGGCGGTTATAATAATTGGTCTAATTATTGTGGCACTACCTGGATAGTAAATGACTGGTGAACAGATATCATCTTCCAGTAAATTGGCGTATATCGAAGAGCATTTTCACGCTGCTTTTGATTCGTTTCACAGTTCTGTCGGCTGGTATCGACGCCGCTACTTCTTCGCCACGATGAGTGCGGTGCTTCTGTCCGCCGTGATCACCCTAATCGCCGGATGGAAACCCGGGGGGTCGCTTGGCGTGCACGCGAGTAACGTCATCCTTGTTCTCGGCGCAATTAGCACTGTGGTTTTGGCATGGGGCGCATTTTTTTCACCAAGAGAGTCCTGGCTGGTGTATGCCTCGACACTTAATCGTTTTCGTGCGTTACAGGCGAGAATCGACTTCCTCAAACGGGAACCCGATGCGCTGACGACAGCCTCAGATTCCATAGCCGAGTTGTTTCAGGAATACCAATCTATTCTTGATGCGCATAACAAGGCTTGGTTTGAACTTAGGTCCAAGCCTAACCAGGTGATCCACACAGACGCGCCACAAGCAACGCGCCGGTGAGCTTTTACGTTAGGCATATTAATAAAGTAGGTAGTATGTTAAACTTCACAAAATTTGAAAATAATGAGTTAAAGAATGAGAGTATATCTTGATAATTGTTGTTTAAACAGGCCGTTTGATGACCAATCTTTATTAATCATACAACTGGAAACGGAAGCAAAATTGAATATCCAAGAAAAAATTAAATCAGGCGATATTTCTTTAGGTTGGTCTTACATTCTTGATTTTGAAAACAATGCCAATCCTTTTTTGGAAAGGCGTATTGAGATTCAAAAATGGAAGGTTTTGGCTAATTCATTTGTCAATGAGACAGAGGAAATCCTATCGGAAATGGATAAATTAACCTCTATAAGCTTGAGGCCTATCGATGCTTTACATATTGCATGCGCTATTGCATTAAAATGTGATTTTTTTTTAACGGTTGATAAAGGTATTTTGAAGAAAAGCACGGAAATTTCACAAATAAAAGCACTGAATCCTATAAATTTAATAAGCGAGTGGGAGGCATAACAATGAGAACTGATTCTGAAATAAAAGTATTAGGTTTTGAAATATTGAATCACCACCTTGGAATAGTTGAAACTGAAAAATTTGTCGCTCTAATTCAAAGAGAGAGATTTGATTACACAAAATGGAGAGAACATCTTTTTGAAGGATTAAGTGGAAAGGAAATAAGCAATAAAGCAATGGAGTTTCAGCGTAAATTAAAAAATAAAAATGCCTAACAATGCGCTCCACCTGACCGCTATTCCGCTGGCGCTCCATAGCGGCAGGTGAGCTTTGTCGTTGGGAATATATACTAATCTCAAAACCTTCCAATTCTTACTTGCGTTATTGATTAAAAAACATATTTCCAGTAACAGAAACCCCTACATTTAGAATCTTTTTATGTTAACCATCAATTCGAAAAGCTACAGACCTATTTCAATTAAAAACAATATACTTGTGAAATAGAGAGATGGAATATTATAAAGGGGGTCTTCTCCCTATCGAGTGGGTAAAATGAGCCATTTTTGTACTGAATTAGAT
>JAXMAC010000050.1:0-19794 GCA_046350595.1 Candidatus Brocadiaceae bacterium
CGAGACATTCGTACTGGTACAATATATAGGTACAAACAACAAGTACATGCACTTTGTACGAGCGGGCTGGTGGGCGGGTGATTGCTAGAGACGTTTGATATCAGCCTTGAACGACGCCTTGTACTCGAGCCTCGACTAGCAAAAAGTTAAATTTTATTCGTTGATTACATAACATTTTGTTTAATTTTAACGGAATTAAAACCTATCTTGTCGTGCCCCGGCGCGCCTGCCCACTACGCTGTTATAGAAGTTGCCGTAAGGCCTAATTTAATGGACAGGAATTTCAATGCCGTTTGTAGGGGCGTATTGCTATACGCCCTTACATTTATAAGAGTTAACGTATGTCTGCTGTGATTTTATAACGAATAACAATTTGATGGTATGGTAAAATGTTTGAACTTATTATTGAAACGGATTTTGCAGCAGCACACAACCTTCGGGAATATCAGGGACAATGCGAGAAACTACACGGTCATAACTGGAAGGTGCAGGTTGTCCTGAAGGCCGATAAGTTGGATCGGCTGGGTATGGTGATAGATTTTCGGGATGCAAAGAAGATTATTGGAGAAATTTTAAACAGATTTGATCATACCTATTTAAATGACCTTGCAGATTTCAGCGTTTTTAATCCGACCACGGAGAACCTTGCAAAGATACTTTATTATGAGCTCAGGAATCGTTTGCCGGAGGGAGTTGGGGTGTCCAGGATAACAACGTGGGAATCTGAACGTTGCGGCGCCTCATATTATGAATAAAAGCTCTTTCACTATCAGGTATAAAATACAATATCATGGATGTGGTAGTACAAGTAGCGCTTGACTTTGTTGACCTGCACAGGGCTGCAAAAGTCGCTCAGGAAGCGATTGATGGCGGTGTTGATTGGCTTGAGATAGGTACGCCGCTTATTAAAAGCGAAGGGATGAATGCAATTCGCCATTTCAGAAAATTGTTTCCTGGTATAATCCTTGTGGCTGATATGAAGACCATGGATGCCGGACGCGCTGAAGTTGAGATGGCGGCAAAGGCAGGTGCAGATGTTGCCGTTGTCATGGGAAATGCCCCTGATTCAACTATTAAAGAGTGCATCCAGGCAGGGAAGAATTATGGCATAAAAATCTGTGTGGATTTTATGCATACCAGCGAGGTGAACGATGAACGCATTCTCCGGGCAGAAAAATTAGGAGCTGATTATCTTGCCGTTCATACTGCCATAGATGATCAGATGGGTGGCGCAACGCCTTTTTCCTTATTGCAAAGGGTTTCAGGTAAGGTTACGATACCTGTTGGTGTTGCCGGTGGGATAAATTCAGAGAATGCAATTGATGCAATACGCGCCGGCGCGACTATTATTATTGTTGGCGGTTATATTAGCAAGGCAGAGGATGCGAAGGCTGCAGCGGAAAATATTAAGCGTGCGATCAAAGAGCGGAGTAGTATTCATACGCCGCTCTTTAAAAGGGTTTCAAACGACGGGATACGAGAAGCATTAATAAAGCTTTCTACTGCCAATATTTCAGACGGCAGTCATCGTGCGGGAAGTATTACGGGGTTATTCCCGGTTTATCAGAATATTAAACTTGCAGGAAAAGCAGTTACCGTCCGGACTTGCCCCGGTGATTGGGCAAAACCAGTCGGGGCTATCGATATTGCAAAAGAAGGCGATGTGATTGTAATTGATGCAGGGGGGACTGGCCCTGCAGTTTGGGGGGAGCTTGCAACCCAGAGCGCATTGCAGAAAAAAATAAGCGGTGTGGTAATTAACGGGGCAATGCGGGACGTTGCGGAAATAAGAAAATTAAATTTCCCGGTCTTTACAAAGACTGTAATGCCGAATGCCGGAGAACCAAAGGGTTTTGGCGAGATTAATGTGCCGCTCCATATCTCAGGAATTCAGATTAACCCCGGCGACTGGATTGTGGGAGATGACGATGGGCTCATGGTTATCCCTCTGGCAGATGCGGATGTCTGGATTAATCACGGTATGGATTGCCTGGAGAAGGAAAATAGAATCAGGCGGGAGATATTATCTGAAAAAAGTTCTTTAGGAAAAGTTATAGATGTGCTAAAATGGGAAAAAAGGTGAATGGGGTTTGATCGTAAGAACTGATGGATGAGGGTAAACAGACTATGAAGTGTGAATCATGCAATAAAAAACATGCAACGGTGCATTTGACAGAAATTGTCGGGTCTGTAAAAAAGGAGCGGCATCTGTGTGAGGATTGCGCCCAGGGTTTTAATTCGCAGATTGCAAAAATGCCTTCGCCGACCGAGATATTGACAAGCCTCATAAACCAGGTTGCGCCGGAGATAAATGAGATGTCAAAGATAGTTTGTCCGGTCTGCGGGTTGTCTTACCTTGAATTTCGTTCCCACGGGCGATTAGGTTGCCCGATGGATTATACGATTTTTAGAAAGGGTTTAATCCCGCTCATGGAAAAGATGCATGGGGGGACCCAGCATGTTGGTAAAGTTCCTTCAAAAGCTGGAAAAGAATTAATTAAAAAGAATGAACTCTTGCAGCTCCGAAACGAGTTGAACAAGGCCGTAGAAAAAGAAGACTACGAAAGGGCAGCTGAGTTGAGAGATAAAATATATGAACTTTCAGGCGATGACACTGAAGATCACTGATCTGGCTGATAATACCGGTGAATGGCTGAGGGGAACGGGACCTGAGTCAGATATTGTAATTAGCAGCAGAATTCGTTTGGCCAGGAATATTGCGCGGTATCCCTTTCTTTCCAGAGCTAATATTAAGCAAAAGAAGGAACTTGAAGAAATCCTCCGTGATAAAATCAGAGAAGCAGAACTTACGCCTGACCTCTGTTATGTAAATCTCGCAGAAGTTAATACCATCGATAGACTCTTCCTTGTAGAACGACATCTTATCAGCCGGGAACATGCAGGGGGAGAAGGCGAAAGGGGAGTTGCGTTCGGCAAATCGGAAACTGTCAGCCTGATGGTTAATGAAGAAGACCACCTGAGGATACAGGTAATTCGCTCCGGTTTTGAGCTGAGAGACGCATGGAAGACAATCGACGAGATAGACAATAGGTTAGAGAAAAAATTAAATTATGCATACTCTTCCCGGTTTGGCTATTTGACGGCCTGTCCTACGAATGTTGGCACCGGAATGAGGGCTTCAGTTATGCTGCATTTGCCCGCACTGGGAATGACGCACCATATTGAGAAGGTGTTCAACGCGGTTATGAAGCTGGGGCTGGTGGTGAGGGGACTCTACGGCGAGGGAACGCAGGTATCCGGAGATTTGTATCAGATTTCAAACCAGTTCACCCTCGGCAAGTCGGAAATAGAGATTATTGAAATTATTGAAAGTGTAATTCCCAGAATTACCAGTTACGAACGGATGGCGCGGAAGGCATTGCTTTCAGAAAGCAGGGAACAACTGGAAGACCGTGTGTGGCGATCGTACGGTATGCTCAAGGTCGCGCGGACGATTTCATCTGAAGAGGTTATGCATTTGTTATCTCAGGTCAGAATGGGTGTTAATTTGGGAATAATTAATGATGTTGAGATGAAAACGTTGAATGAACTTTTTATACTCACGTTACCGGGTCACTTACAAAAGTTAGAAGGGCGCGAACTTACTTCTTCACAGAGGAATGTTATTCGTGCAGCGTATGTAAGAAAACGCCTGGAAAAGATGGATAGTTTGAAAGGATAGGTGTTATCATGTTTGATCGATTTACCGACCGTGCCAGAAAAGTCATGGCGCTGGCACGTGAAGAGGCCAGGCGGTTTAACCACGAATATATTGGCACAGAGCATATCTTGTTAGGGCTCGTAAAAGAAGGGAGCGGCGTTGCCGCCAACGTCCTTCAAAATCTGGATATAGAACTCAAAAAGATACGTCTGGAAGTCGAAAAGATTGTCCAGAGCGGTTCTGATTTGGTTTCTATGGGACAATTGCCATTTACTCCCCGGGTGAAAAAGGTGCTGGAGTATGCGATGGAAGAGGCGCGGGCGCTGGGGCATAATTATATTGGCACAGAACATTTATTATTGGGATTGCTCAGGGAGCAGGAAGGCGTCGCTGCCCAGGTATTATTGAATTTGGGCGTAAAACTCGAAGACGTGCGCGAAGAGGTCATTGGTCTCCTGGGGTCTGATGCAGCTCAGGGTAACGTTAATCAGGAAAAGGAAGAAAAGAAGGGGAAATCAAAGACGCCGGCGTTAGATTCTTTCGGGCGCGACCTTACGCAGCAGGCGCGGGAGCACGAACTCGACCCTGTTATTGGACGTCAGGACGTTATTGAGCGTCTCATCCAGGTTCTCTGTCGCAGAACCAAGAATAATCCGGTGCTGTTAGGGGAGGCAGGTGTTGGAAAAACAGCAATTGTTGAAGGTCTTGCGCAGGCTGTAATTCAGGGAAATATTCCGGAACTTTTGAGAGACCGCAGGATTGTTGCTCTTGACCTTGCAATGATGGTTGCAGGCACAAAGTACAGGGGGCAGTTTGAAGAGCGTATTAAGGCGGTAATGGCCGAAGTAAAAAGGGCTAAAAATGTAATCCTGTTTATTGATGAATTGCATACCCTTGTCGGCGCTGGTGGCGCAGAAGGCGCTATCGACGCATCGAATGTGTTAAAACCTGCATTGTCGAGGGGTGAAATCCAGTGTGTTGGCGCTACTACCCTTGACGAGTACAGAAAGTATATTGAAAAGGACGGAGCCCTTGAAAGAAGGTTTCAGACGATTGTTGTTGAACCGCCTTCAAAGACTGAGACTGTAGAGATATTAAAAGGGTTACGTGACCGGTATGAGGCGCATCATAAAGTTCAAATTACCGACGAGGCCCTGGTGTCTGCAACGGAACTTTCCATACGTTATATTACCGGGCGGTATCTGCCTGATAAGGCAATTGATGTAATTGATGAGGCATGTGCGCGGGTAAGACTCAAAGCGACGACCCAGCCGCCTGACTTGAGGCATATCGAAGAGGAAATTAATAAACTGGAAAAAGATAAAGACGAGTCTGTTGCGATTCAGGATTTTGAAAGGGCTGCCCGTTTAAGGGATAAGGCGGATAAGCTGAAAAAGAAGAAGGAAACTATTGAGAAAGAATGGCGTGAGACGCGTGCGGAGGTTGAAGGAATCGTTAATGGCGAGATTGTCGCCGAGGTTGTTTCCAAAATGACGGGTATTCCGGTTACCCGCATCGAGTCAGCAGAGGCGAAACGACTGCTGCGTATGGAAGATGAACTCCACAAAATGATGATAAGCCAGGAGGATGCTGTTAAGGCGGTTTCCAGGGCAATACGCCGCTCACGCGCGGGATTAAAAAATCCGAATCGTCCGGTAGCATCATTTATCTTTGTCGGGCCATCCGGGGTGGGTAAGACTCATCTTGCGCGGTCACTGGCAAAGTTTTTGTTTGGAGAGGAAGAGGCGCTTATCCAGATCGATATGTCGGAATATATGGAAAAGCATAATATTTCACGACTCATTGGCGCGCCGCCCGGATATATAGGTTATGAAGAAGGTGGACAACTGACAGAAAAAATCAGACGTCGTCCTTATGCGGTGGTACTGCTTGACGAGATTGAAAAGGCGCATCCTGATGTGTATAACATGTTATTACAGATTATGGAAGATGGTAAATTAACGGATAGCTTCGGACGGCACGTTGATTTCCGCAATACGATTATCATTATGACCTCAAACATCGGGGCTGATGTAATCAAAAATCAGGCAAGTTTGGGATTCAAAAAGGCTTCGGACGAACATTCTTATGAAGTGCTCAAGGAACAATTAAAGAAAGAGGTTGATAAACATTTCCGCCCGGAGTTTATAAATCGGATAGATAATATTATTGTCTTTAAGCCATTAATCAAGGATGATTTAAAGAAGATTATTGAAATCGAATTGGTTGGAGTGAAAAAGAGACTGGCGACTTTTAATATTGATGTTACACTTACCGATGATGTGTTAGATTTCCTGATAGAGAAGGGATATAACCAGAACTTCGGGGCGCGTCCGCTTCGAAGAGCTATCGAGACCTACCTGGAAGACCCGCTTTCAGAAGAAATCTTACAAGGTAAATTTGAGGGGAAAAAACACGTAAAGGGAAGGGTGCATGACGGCATGCTTATCTTTGAAGAGGTGGTTGAAAATCCAGAACCTGCTTTGGCAAACGCCGAAAGTAGTATATAAATGATGTAAAATTAAATAGTGTGAGAATAAAAAGGGGAGAGTTAAACTCTTCCCTTTTTTATTTCAACGCTTAGGAATTTCAAACGGCCATGTAGTGGCAAGGCGCGCCTCGCCACTACGCTGTTATAGAACTTGCCGAAGGCCTGACTTGATACTCTTTGGCGGGTATTTATTGACCATAGGAATTAGATATGACCAGGGCAAGTGTTGTTTATGTTTGTCAGCATTGTGGCTGGAAGAGTCTGAAATGGGCTGGACGATGTGGCGGCTGTGGTGAATGGGATTCCACTGTAGAAGAAGTTAATACCCCTGTCAGTGTGGGGAATAAATCAGTCTCTACCGTTCGGGAACTGCCGCAACCCATAACAAATATAAAAGTTCAGGACTGCCCCTGTGTTGAGACCGGAGTGAAGGAATTCGACCGGATTTTGGGCGGTGGTCTGATTGTCGGTTCTGCGGTATTAATCGGGGGGACGCCTGGTATCGGGAAATCTACGCTTCTCTTGCAGGTTTGTCAGCAGGTAAGTAAAAAAGGGTACACAACTCTCTACGTGACCGGGGAAGAGTCTGTGGCTCAGACGAAACTTCGGGCTGAACGATTGTCCATCCTGTCGGACAATTTATTGGTTGTTGCAGAGACAAATTTGGATTTTATCTTAGAGAATATTTACAATACCCGACCGACCCTGGTTGTGATTGATTCTATTCAAATGATATACAAACCAAATCTGGAGTCTGCGCCCGGAACGGTTGCGCAGGTGCGCCAGTGCGCTCATGAATTAATCATTACAGCCAAGTCTACAGGGTCTGCTATTTTTCTGGTGGGGCACGTAACCAAGCAGGGGATTATTGCCGGGCCGAAAGTTCTGGAACACATGGCCGATACCGTTCTCTATTTTGAGGGAGAAAAGTTCCAGTGTTACCGGATATTAAGGGTGACAAAGAACAGGTTTGGCTCGACCGATGAAATTGGGATTTTTGAGATGAGAAAAACCGGATTGCAGCCCGTGGATAATCCGTCAGAGATATTCATTTCCCAAAGCCGGAGGGTCAGCAGCGGTTCTACCATTATTCCCTCTATGGAAGGGACACGCGCATTATTGGTTGAAATTCAGGCCCTTGTAACAAGGGCAAATTTCGGTATGCCGGAGCGAAAGGTCAGCGGGGTGGATTACAATAGGGTTTCCATGATCCTTGCCATCCTTGAGAAACGTATAGGACTTAAACTGGGCGGGCAGGATGTTTTTGTGAATATTGTGGGCGGAGTTCAGGTGGAAGAACCGGCAGCCGATCTGGGTATTGCTATGACAATTGCGTCGAGTTTTAAAGAAAAGGTAATACCATCGGATATGGTAGTTATTGGAGAGGTAGGATTGGGCGGTGAGGTGCGCAGCGTAAGTCAAATCGAGATACGTTTAAAAGAGGCGCAAAGATTGGGCTTCAAAAAAGCGCTTATCCCCAGGAATAACGCCAAGGGTGTCGGTAAAGAATCAGGAATGGAACTTATTGAGGTAAATTATCTTTCTGAAGCAGTGGAAATTATCGGGTGAATTGCATGATTAATCAATGGTTCAAACAAACAGTTTTACTTGGAGGCTGGATCTGTGGCATAGTTTTTTACGGCTCGTGGAATATCTGCGCAGATACCTATAAAGACGGCATGATAACGGTAAAGCATGAGGAATTGCCGGTAAAAAGGGATGGTTCTCGTATGCAATTCAATCACCCCTCTTCATTAGCGGGAAATGTTATTACAAACGCATTGTCGTACGTTTACTTTGAGGAAAAAGGGCTGTTAAAGAAAAAAGGGACACTAAGGGTTTTTCAGGACGACGAGATAAAAAAGTTGACCCCCCTGATTATACAGGCTTTTTCTGTTGCAACGCCTGATCAGGTTGTTTCTGTTTCTTCGTATTCTGAACGGGTGTTGTTAACCGACCAGCAGAATTATTGCATTATGTTCATGTCTGGAAATAGTCTGAACATCGTCTTCAGCCGTATTCACATGTTTCAGACGTATAACGACACGATGTCTGAAAAGAAAAAATTTACCATGTCAACCGAAAATCCTGCGGATGTAAAACAAAGCCGTTTCTGGAAGTTGATTCCATCCGCTGGTCAGCGTTTAGAGTCAAAACATGAGAACTGGCTTGTTATTGATTTGGGCTATGATGCATATCAACAACCGGTAGCGCAAAGGATAGGAACTGTCGATGAAAAGATTAAGGTAGGCACGTCAGACCTGGATGTACGATTGAAAAAATTAGAAGAAAAGATGAGCAGCGGAAGCACCCCTGTTATAGCGTCAAATCAGCCACAAACTGTTACTCCTCCGCAGGAAGCCCGTGCGGAAAGTAAGATAAAAAACAAGCTCCTCATACTCCGTGAATTGGTGAAAGACGGGATTATTAGTGATGAGGATTATGATTACAAAAAAGCAAAGCTTCTCAGAGAGGCCATGGACGATATGAGCTTAAAAGACCAGTTGCGTGAGATAAAAGACCTGAAGACTGAAGGGTTCATTACTGAAGAAGATTACAACGAAAAGAAGAAGGCACTGCTGGATCAGTTTTAATAAAAACCCCGCCTTGCTTCGTTGCGCTCACCACGCTACGCGCCACTTCGCACGTGATTACCTGACTGTATAGCACTAAATAGTAATGTTAGCCAGTTAGCAAATCATATATAAACGGTTGCTGTATGTTAATTTTAAGTCTAATATTGCCTTGATTTTCAGTTCGGTTCTGATAGACTATAAGTAATTGTATAATAACTTGTTATGTAATCATTTGTTGTTTGAAAGGACTTTTTTAAAAATATAATGAAAGCGTTTCTTTACAACAAAGGGTACTGTCAACAATTTTGTGTAAATTCTTTTTCAGCGATCTGTTTAAAGAAGGGTAGATTGTCATTCACCTTCCCTACTGGAGCTGTTCTCCAGGCTAACTCCATTTTTAATGAAATAAATGCTAACAGTCTGTAGCAGGAATTCTCACCTGCTACTATTTGGCGGGTTTTGTCCTTCTCTTTCGAGGATGCATAGAAAATTGAACGAGGATCGTCTGCTACTTTCTTTTTTGCTTTTTCGTAACTTTAGCAATGATATCCTTTGCCACGCGATGCACCTGACATCTCTGTGTCTTTGCTCTTGGGGAACTCTTTTCCTTGAATACCTTCTCTAATCCAGCAAGACTATCCATAATCCCTAATCGTACTTGCGATCCATCAATCCCCGCCGTTTCAGATCCTTTATAAATTCTCTCCAACTCGATGCTGATTCACTTATCCCCTGACTGTAACCCAATACTAACTTCTGGCCACCTTCTGTTACTTATCGCTTCTGCCAGCACTGACACCTTCTCTATGCCCCTCCTATTCGCATATAAGTTCACTCCATCCACAAACAGATATTTTATCCTTCCCCTGAAAGGTCTCTGTTCCTCCACTTCTCATCACCATCTGTCAGCGCGTTTTTGCTCGCTTACCTCCTCATGTGAAAGACTCCTTCCTACCAACCGATTGCTTATCAGGCTCAATGTACGGGTACTCACCCCAGTTAAAAACAGCAAACCCAGGTCTTCTTGAATCTGATCCTCATACTGCTTGCTCCTGGGCAATACTGACGTCTCAAATCTCCCCTTTCTGTCTCGTGGTACCCTTACTCTTACCTCTCCTATCCCTTTGAGCGTAAATTGCCTTGTATACCCTCCATTGCGATAATTTACTTCCCCTTTATCGCCCCCTGGCATATCGCTCCCTCCCCAAGTAAATGTCAACTCAGAATCCATTAAATGGCTCAAATACCGTCCTACACTTTCTCTTACATTGTACCTCATCATCGTAAATATCTTTCCAGGTGCCTCTGCTATATCCTTGATTACCTCCTTAATTTCTGATACATTTATTCTTACTTCCAACATGGCGTATTCCTCCTTTCTTGGTTTTTTTTTAATTAATTCTTTCAACTCCAAGTATAGGGGGAATGCGCTTCTTTTTCTACCTCCTCTTATAATTTACACAAGATATTTTACACTACCATTTTATTGTTTTGTGAAAAGACTTACAATCTTAATTAAAATTTAAATATCCTTATTTATCAGCATTGTCCGGTTAGGAAATTGCGTAATACAGGTATCAGAAAAATGAGAAAAGAAATAATGTTTTGAGAGATATTTTAGTTGACAAATCAGCAAAATGTACATACAATTTTTCGTAAAAACCCTTAATTATAGAGCGAAAAATGCCACGCACCTTTCACTCCTCACGACAAAAAACAAAATGTACCTTCATTTCGCGAATTATGGCAACCTGTCGAAAACGTTTTTATCACGCCTCCGCTTGAGGCACGGGAAATAGACCTTTGCAAATGAATTTTGAAACACCAGCTTAAGTCATTAGTTTTCTTTCACCTTGAAGAACATACCTCGGGACGACATCTCCTGCAAGTTCTCGAAGAAGACGACTTTGCTCGTACAGTGATAGCGCCGCCTGAGGGAATAAAAAAGAGCAGCTTCTTCGAGGCGATAAACTCCCGCGGTCTTGAACAGTTACTCTATGTATTCCAGCAACTCCAGGCGAACGCAGCGAAAATCCTGCAGGAACATGCAGAGCTTGAAATCTTGTTGCTATTGACGGTTCACTCATTGATGCGGTTCTTTCCATGCACTGGGCCGACTATCGCAAAGATTGCAGGAAGGCTAAAAGTACATATTGGCTTTTTGACGTTAATCAATCCATACCGTCAAAAATATTTCTCACTGATGGCAAGGCTGATGAGCGTCCCTTTGTCCAACAGATACTTTCACCTGGTCAAACCGGAATTGCGGACAGAGCCATTACCAGTGCCATAAAGATTTTGATCTCTGGCAGACAGAAGGAAAGTCCTTTGTCTGTCGTATCAGAGAAAATACCAAAAAGACCTGTATAAAAGCCAATGTCGTTAAAGCCGGAAGCATCGTCTTTTATGATGCCATGGTACTGCCTGGCACTGCCGGAGTTAACCAAACAGAAAAGCATTGCGGGTTATTGGCTATCGCGTTGATAATCAAGTATACTGGATTGCACGAACCGGATTTGACCTCTCTGCGGAAGAAATCGCAACCGTCCTTATAAGCTCCGATGGAACATTGAAATCTTCTTCGGCTGGTGGGAACAACATCTTAAAGTGTACCACATATCAAAGAAGTGAACACGGATTCATGGCGCAAATACTCGGTGGTCTTATTACCTATCTACTTCTTGCAATTTATTGTTACAACCATCATAAGGAGAAGGTGGTATTAAAAGGTTAGAGAGTTGCGCATCAAATACAAAACGAAGCCCGCAATCTCGGCTCCTGATCTACCAACTCCGGCCTGTCATCTGGCAGATATTTCATAATCTCAAAGAACAACATGACGCTCTTTCGCAATTCCCTAACCGGACAATGCTGCTTATTTATGAAAGTGTGAAACGAGGTATAGAAATTGGCATTATTGCTAATTTTCTTGCAAATCAAGAATAATAAGAATAAATTAGGAAAACATCTCAAAAATTTCGATTATGACGACACACCAATAAAAATCCTATCGAACCTTTAAATAGAGGGTAAGACCATGAAAAGGAGCAAGGTTTTTGTACTACCGGTAGTTCTTTTGTTGTTTGTAGTATTGCCCAATATTCTCCCTGGTGAACAAATAGTCTTCAGCCAGGAAGTCGTGATAATGTCGTTGGTCTTTTCCAGAGAACAAAGAAGTACATGGTCACCAGCGTGAATTGGCTCCTACCGGAATTGATCCTTATCATCCTGAAATGGATGCCCCTTCGTGAAATGATGGATAAAAGAATGGCAGACCAACGTCAATATCGTAAAGCGCCTTTTATCCTATCCATGTAAGGGATGGAATGATGGATATGGGGATAAAACCCTCCCTTATAATGCCCTTCATGAGAAAAATCATAGAAAAAGCAATATTGCAAATACCCTATCAGGCGCTTGGAAGATAGAGGAGGTGGATGCCCCAAAATATTTCAAGGTTTTTCCTCAAGATACACTGCAGTTGATGGCAGCAACCATCCCCATATTGCCTATGGTGGGGATCATCTTTACTGTGCCTACCATGATGGGACTAAATGGCATTACCAGACGGTGGATTCGTCATCCAGAGTTGGTTCTTTTTGCATCTATAGCCCTTGATACATCGGGCAAGGTACACATCAGCTATTTTGATGAAATTAATGGTGACCTCAAGTATGCTACCACGAATAGTTCTGGCTCATGGGTAACAACGACCGTGGACGTGAAAGTGGATGGGTAGGCAGGTATACCTCCCTGGCGGTGGATACATCGGGCAAGGTGCACATCAGCTATTATGATTATACTAACGACCTCCGCTATGCCACGAATGCCACGGGTTCATGGGTAACGACGACGGTGGACAGTAGTAGAGATTAACAGAGCTGGTATACCTCCAGCGGTGGATACATCGGGCAAGGTGCACATCAGCTATTATGATTATGGTGGTGACCTCAAGTATGCCACGAATGCCAACGTTTTTATTCATGGATAACAACTGTGATAGATAGTAGTGTAGAGGTAGGCGAGTATACCTCCCTGGCGGTGGATACATCACGGCAATGTGCACATCAGCATTTTGATTATGCTAACAGTGCCCTCAAGTATGCTACCAATGCCACTGGCTCATGGGTAAAGAAGAGGGTGGATAGTAGTGGAGATGTAGGCTATACTTCTATAGCGGTGGATACATCGGACAAGGTACATCAGTTATTATGATAAGACTAACGGTGACCTCAAGTATGCCACAAATGCCTCTGGCTCATGGATAATGACGACCGTGGACAGTAGTGGAGATGTAGGCTGGTATACTTCCATAGCAGTGGATACATCGGGCAAGGTGCACATCAGTTGTTATGATTATACTAACAGTGCTCAAGTATGCCACGAATGCCACGGGTTCATGGGTAACGACGACCGTGGATAGTAGTGAGGATGAAATGGCTGGTATACTTCCATAGCAGTGGATACATCGGGCAAGTGTACATCAGTTGTTACCATGATTATACTAACAGTGCCCTCAAGTATGCCACGAATGCCACGGGTTCATGGGTAACGACGACCGTGGACGCGTAGTGGAGATGTAAACCTGGTATACCTCTATAGCGGTGGATACAACGGGCAAGGTGCACATCAGCTATTATGATAAGACTAACGGTGACCTCAAGTATGCCACGAATACCACGGGTTCATGGGTAAAGACGACCGTGGACAGTAGTGGAGATGTAGGTAGGTATACTTCCTTGGCGGTGGATAAGCAAGGTAGCACATCAGCTATTATAATGTTACGAATGGCGACCTCCAAGTATCTCATGTCAGCGAATGCTACGGGTTCATGGGTAAAGACGACGGTGGACAGTAGTGGTGTTGAAGGTGGTATACCTCCATAGCGGTGGATACATCGGGCAAGGTGCACATCAGCTATTATGATTATACTAACAGTGACCTCAAGTGTGCCACGAACGCTACGGGTTCATGGGTAACGACGACGTTGGACAGTAGTAGTGTTCTAATTTGGAATCCTTCCATAGCGGTGGATACATCGGGCAATGCACACATAAGCTTAGCCCCGTGACTCCACTAACGGTTACCTCATGTATGCCACGAATGCCTCACGGCTCATGGATAATGACTACCGTGGACGATAGTGGATGCAGTCAAGTATAACTCCATAGCATGTGACACATCGGGCAAAGTGCACATAAGCTATTATGATGGCTACCCTAACTATGCCCTCAAGTATACGAATACTATGGGCTCATGGGTAACGATGACCGTGGATAGTAGTGTGGATATGTGTACTGATAACTCCATAGCGGTGGATACATCGGGCAAAGTGCACATCAGCTATTTTGATTGGATGAACGTGACCTAAAGTACACCACGAACCCTTAAGATGCCTACGGTAAAACGTATTCTGCTACAGAGGTAACAGATACCCGGCAACCTTGAACGGGACTATAAATACTCAGGGGTTGACAACGCGGGTATGGTTTCAATATGGAACGACCAGTAATGCTTATACCATAAATTCATCAGAAAAGACGGTGAAGGGATCGTTAAACAAGAAGGTGAGTATCAACATCAGTGGATTAACATCTCAAACGACCTATTATTATCGAATAAAAACAAGAATAAAGCCGGTGCCACCCATGGAAAGAAAAGTCGTTTACTACACAATAAAGTTTAGATATGGAATTCAAAAGGTCAGGGTAAGAGATCCTAAATGCCTCCCATAAACACGATTTGAATAAATTTCTTATGTATCTTAAAAAAGGTTAGATAATCTTGTGCTAATTTTGTGCTAAATGAATCGGAATAGATAGAATGAATTGAAACGAATAGAACAGATTTAATGCTAGTAACCCCCTTGTTTTTCAAGGTAAAACAGGAAACCAGCCCTACAATCAAGGACTTATAATCTTAAGCTATTTCACCTTTGTAACCTGAACCCCACGGATGATGCGCTCCGGTTATCTACCCTGCACGCCTCGCTATCCATATTCAGTCCAGGAATGGCACAATTGTTTTTTGTTTGAACATAAGAATATTTTATGTATAATTGTTGGAATTAATAATAAATACGATTTTTGATTCATTGGTGATTATTCATCTTTCGTTATCGAATGCGCCCGTAGCTCAGTGGATAGAGCAACGGTTTCCTAAACCGTAGGTCAGACGTTCAAATCGTCTCGGGCGCATTAATTATTAAATCAGGATGATCGATTTACATACACATACACTATTTTCAGACGGCGTGCTTTTGCCCGCAGAACTTATTCGCCGCTGCGAGGCAAAGGGTTTTCGCGGGCTGGTTATAACAGACCACGTTGACTATTCCAATATCGATTTTGTGATACCCAATGTTTTGAAGGCATGCAGGGCGATTGCCGCTGTTTCAAAAATTAAAGTATACTGCGGGGCCGAACTAACCCACATCAGGCCGGAGCATATAAAGTCGATGGTTGGACATGCAAAGTCTGTAGGGGCTTTTATTGTTTTAGTTCATGGGGAAACGATTACCGAACCCGTGCTGCCGGGGACAAATCGTGCGGCGATTGAGGCAGGCGCCGATGTCCTGGTGCATCCGGGTTTGATATCGGAGACTGATGCGAGGTTGGCTCAAAAGAACGGCGTCAGGCTTGAGATTTCAGGCAGGAAAGGCCATGCCTATGCCAATGGCCATGTCGCAAAAATGGGCAAAAAGGTCGGGGCAAAACTTGTCTTTGGTTCTGATTCCCACACACCCGATGATTTGCTGGATCGCAGCCGCGCTGAAAATATTGCCCGTGGCGCGGGTCTGGATGATGACGATATTCGAAAAATATTTCAGGATGCAGAGTCTTTACTTGGTTTATAATTTTAGGGAAGAAACATGAAAGAAGCTACGTTACAGACAATAAGAACGCTGAATAAATATAAAGTTTATATTGGCACAGGTATTGGGGTATCCATTGCAATCGCCGCCGGTGTTACGTTTTTTGTGACACAGAAAGTTCAAAAGACGGAATCTGCATGGCAAGCGCTTTGGAAAATAAACAATGACCTTGCAGCAGCGTCACAGCCGGGAAGAGTTGAAAAAGACCGGAATGCGGCCTTATCCACAGCGGCTGAAGCGTATAAACACGTCAGGAATACTATGTCGTCATCCAGCGCTTCTCCGTGGGTGCTGTTCCAACTGGGAAATGTTTGCTATAGCTTAAAGAATTATGACGAGGCCGTTCGGGCGTATAATGAATTCTTGGAGAAATATAGCAGTCATCCCCTTGTATCTATAGTGAAACAATCGTTGGGATACGCTTACGAGGAAAAAGGACAATTCCAGGAGGCAGTCAGGCAATTTGATGAAATTCTGGCTCAGAATAATTTTCTCGCCGCTCAGGTGAAATGGGATGCAGGACGTTGTTATGAGAAATTAAACCAGACAAGCGATGCCGTTAATGCCTATACAAAAGTAATCGAACTCTCACCAAACAGTAATTGGGCCACGATGGCGCAATACCGTTTATCTGCGCTCAAATAATATGCTCCAGGAAGCCACAGAAGTAAAACAAGTACAATTTGACATAAAAAAGGCCTTCGATGAAAAAAGGATCGACAGGTACCTTGCCTCACGCCTTCCCGATTATTCCAGGACGTTCATCCAGAAGCTCATCAAAGAAGGCGCCGTTCAGGTGCACGGGCGCACGGTTAAGAGCAGTTATGACATCCAAAAAAACGATGTTATCACCGTCAGTTTGCCTGTGCTTGAAGAATCTAAGGTAGTCCCTGAGGATATCCCTTTAAATATTGTGTATGAGGATGATTATTTGATGCTCATCAACAAGCCTTACGATATGGTTGTCCATCCGGCTGGCGGCCATCCATCCGGAACGCTTGTGAATGGGCTGGCATTTCACTGCCAAAATCTGTCGCAAGCCAATGGACCGCTCAAGGCGGGTATTGTGCACAGGTTGGACAGAGATACCAGCGGGATCATGTTGGTCATTAAGAGTGACGCCGTCCATTCACACATTGCCATGCAATTTGAAAAGAGATACGTTAAAAAGGAATATATTGCCGTGGTAGAAGGTGTGATTGCTTTTGATTCTGACGAGATTAATTTGCCGATAGGAAGACATCAGATAGACCGGCTTAAGATGGCCGTGCGGCATGATATCGGGAAAGAGGCTGTTTCAATATATGAGGTAATAGAACGTTTTCGGGGCTATACCCTGGTAAAGATAATGCCAAAGACGGGACGGACACACCAGATTCGTGTGCATATGCGGGCAATAGGACATCCCGTGGTTGCTGATGCTACCTATAGCAAGCAAGATACCTATTATCTGTCTGATTTGGTTCAGAAAGATAAGGTACCTGGCGAGATTCCCCTTATTGAGCGACAGGCGCTCCATGCGCACAAGATAGAGTTTTTTCATCCCATCCAGAATAAAAAGATGGAATTTAAGGTAGATTTACCTCCCGATATAGAACTTCTGGTAAAAACACTCAGGGAAGTCAGACCCTATAAGAACGAGATTCATTGAAATATTTATCAAATCACCGAAATAAATCGTGAAATTGCAAGTAACCGGAGCGCTCTAGTCTATAGTATTGGTACGAACATGTGGGTTTACCCTGTAAAAACCTCTTTTTTTGTAAGTTTTTTACAACCTCCTTCACCCCCTTATCAAGAGGTACTGTTTGTTTATGAAAGAAAGATTGCTTCGCTTCGCTCGCAATGACAGGATAAGGTCGGACCTTCTTTGCAATGACAAAGCGCAATGCACAACGACAGGATGCAACGCACAATGCAACGTGCAGTGTGTACCATCAAAGTGCATAGTCTGTGTCATTGCGAGGGTTTTTTCCGAAGCAATCTTCCCGCTTTCATAAGAGAGAATAGGTTGCTGCTATGCTGCGCCAGGAAAATTTTTATTTTCCCATGGTATCGGCAAAATTCATTGATTTTTATCTATGCAATGTTATAATTTGCTCTACTTTTGAAATTTTTTATAAGGAGGCATAATTATGTTTAGTATGCCAGGCGGATGGGAATGGCTCATTATTCTGATTGTGGCGCTTTTGATTTTTGGCAAGAGACTTCCTGAAGTTATGAAATCGCTGGGTCGCGGCATCGTTGAGTTTAAGAAGGGCGTAAAGGGTGTTGAGGAAGATGTAGAGGATTCCAGCAGTAGAACTACCCAGAAGAAAATAGACGAAAAAGAAACCACAAAGCAGGAAAATAAGTAAGTTGAAGTAGATTATTATGATGTAAGCCAATCTGGTTAATTTGCTTAAAGATTTAAATGTGTTTTTGATTTTAGTTGTTTTTAAAGAGTAAACAATGAGCATTCTGTTAAAGATAGAGGGGTAATTATCAATGAAAGACAAGAGAAGACAAAGGTTGACATGGCGGAGTAAACGTGCAAATCATGGAAAAATGGGTTGTAAGGGAAGAAGAGTAGGAAGGTACAAATAACTTAGCGCAGCTACGCCACAACCAAATCCCCGGATCAAAGGGAAACAACCCCCTAAGTCCCCCTTTTCTAAGGGGGATTTCAGAGTATCCACCTTAACAAAGGGGGTGAAGGGGGGTTGTGAAAAACTTACAAAAAAAGAAGTTTTTACACAGTAATACTGTAACGCCTAATATCCCGGCGCACAACCATTTTTAAGAAAGATTCACAAGCTTGATAATTTGTGAATCTTTCTCAAACACCTTTTAAAACTCTTTGAGCCAATTCTCCCGGCAGTTTTGCTTCGGTAATTTTCTGTGACGCAGCTTCTGTATTATAAGGTACTCGCTTGAAACAGAGATGTTTCGAAACAGAATCAAATACTACATAACAAGCGTGTGGATTTCCATCCCTCGGCTGGCCTACAGAACCCACATTAATGTAATATTTCCAGTCCTTCGTTGTTTCAATGTCAAAGGACTCCTCCCTGGTGGTAGATTGTTTTTCAATAAGCATGAGTCTCATGTCATAATTATCCGCAGGAACGAGAACAGAAGCGCTTACCGTTCTGACTTCTTTTGTATAAATATAGGCGGCCGGTCTGTGCGTGTGCCCCCCGAAAGTTACACGAGACCAGAGAGTTGTGTACTTGAGAATGCAGGCATTCTTGGCGTATTCGTATCCTTGCGGATATGCCGGTGTGCTATGTACGATTTCAAACCCATCTTTACGAAGTTTCAACCGGAATGCCAGGTTTTTTAAAAATTTTCGATTTTCTCTGGTCAGTACTCCTGTTGTCCAGTCAATGGCAGCTTTTGCCACAGGGTTCATCTCTGAAGTAAGAGATGGTTCATCCACAGCTTCTTTATCATGGTTGCCGCCAATGGCCATACCTTTTTTCTCGAAGCGTGTAATTGCATCCACCAAATTGTTTTTTTGGGCGGTGTCAAAATACGGTTGTTCGATAATTTTTTGAATAATTTCTCCGCTTACTTTTTTTCTGCCATAAACTAAATAGCGCACAAGATCGCAGCATTCATTGGGAGAACCGCCGTAACCAACTATGTCTCCGGCAATCAATATCCTGTCGACGTTGTTTTCCTTTTCGGCAATTTCTTTGATTATTGCAAGCAATGCATCCACATTGCTGTGAATGTCCGATATAATCACGCATTTCATGGATAAGAACCTTTCCTCAACTATTGGAACAACATATAATTCAGATACTAGAGAGTGCGTTTTTTAATTCTTCTGCACTTTGTATTCTCTGTGCGACGTTTACTTCTAGCAGTCCTTTCATAATTCCCTCTAATTTTGGAGATATTTGTTTGTTTAATTGCGATGGAGGGATCTTTTCTTTCTCCCATAATCTTTTTGTTAGTATCTGGTAAAGGATGAGACCAATGGAATAAAGGTCTGTCCGGCCATCAAGTCGAATTGTGGACAAAATAGCCTCGTAGTGAACTTTTCGGGGAAGGTCTTTCAGATAATTCAGCATCTGTAATTGTTCTGGCGAAGCATATTCTTTACTTATACCCTTGATAATACCGCCGCGTTTGATGGCTAATTCAAAATCAATGAGGTGTATTAATCCGTTTTTTTGATTAAGAATCAGGTGTCCAGGCTTTA
>JAXMAC010000050.1:19894-28940 GCA_046350595.1 Candidatus Brocadiaceae bacterium
TATTGTAATTATTTTGCACAAAAGGTAGTATTTGCACTTAGGAAAGGGATAAATTTATGAAATGTTTTTCTCACAGAATAAAATTTGGCATCTGGTTTTTATTGATAGCCTTGGGTATATTTACCTTAAATTCCGGCATTGTTGAGGCCGGCGACCCAAATGGTTCCGCAACTTATTCAGATAGTATCGCTGGTTTAAAGTATTCTATTAATTTTACCTGGACGCTGGTCGGCGCATTCCTCGTTTTTAGCATGCAATCTGGTTTTGCCTTTTTGGGTGGTTTCTTAAGGCAAAAGAACATGCTCGGATACCTGTCGCATTGCTTCATAGACTCTACCCTTGGCGCTATTGTTTTCTGGCTCTTTGGCTTTGCCCTCATGTTTGGTGGTTCTAAGCTATATCCAGGGCTTGATAGCGGAAACTCTTTTATTGGTTGGGCTGGATTTTTTCTGAGCGGCGATTCTTATGATGTGCAGACGATTATGTTCTGGCTCTTCCAGATGGTATTTGCCACAAAGACGGTTTCTATTATTGCCGGCGCAGTGGCAGAAAGAATGAAGTTTGTACCGTATATTATTTATAGTTTTCTTATGTGCGGTTTTATTTATCCGATCTATGGGCACTGGGTGTGGGGTGGAGGTTGGTTAAGCACACTTCCAATCGGAACGGGGGTAAAAGACTTTGCCGGATGTGCGTGCGTGCACACGATTGGTGGAATTATGGCCTTTATGGGCGCATGGATTTTAGGTCCACGAAAGGGAAAATACAATCCGGATGGTACGCCCAATGCAATTCCTGGCCACAACCTTGTATTTGTAGTTATTGGCACCTTGGTGCTTGCTTTCGGTTGGTTTGGTTTTAATGCCGGCAGTACCCTTGCTGCAACTGATTTGCGTATGTCCGTCGTTGCTACAAATACATTCATTGCTGCGGCTGCCGGTGCTGCTATTATGTTATTTGTACAATGGGGTTTAACGGGTTATATTGATGTGGCGTATCTTTGTAACGGCGCTTTAGCAGGATTAGTAGCCATTACCGCACCTTGTGCCTATGTGGCTCCCTGGGCGGCAGTCGCAATCGGTGTTCTCTCTGGTTTAGTTATGAGGGGCGCTGTGTGGCTGGTTGAGGTTGTGTTTAAGGTTGACGACCCGCTTGGTGCTGTGGCGGTTCATGCTGCAAACGGTATCTGGGGTATGATTGCCGTGGGTATTTTTGCGGATGGCACATATCAGGGGGTAAGTGGTTTAATTACGGGAAGTGGATCACAATTACTTGCTCAATCCATCGGAACTGCTGTAGCAATCGGGTGGGCGCTTGTATGGGGAGCTGCCATATTCTTTACCCTTAAGTATACTATGGGGTTGAGAGTTTCTGAACTTGCCGAACACGAAGGTGTTGATATCCATATTCATGGTTCCCCATGTTATCCTGTTGAAGAAGAGTTTACCACGTCTTTCGTAGGCGCATCGGAGATTGACCTTGAAGAGGAAAAAGAACAGAAATCCTTACTTGAACAAGCCTTAAGCAAGGATAAGCATAGAGAGAAGATTTATTCTGAAAAACTTGGCCGATGGGTATATGCAAGTATAAAAACTGAGAAAAGTCAATCAAGCAGAAAGAAGTAATGTTTCTCGTAGTGATTTAAATTAACAATACTCTATTGGATGGAGGTCTTTACATGAAAAAAATTGAAGCAATAATAAGGCCAGAAAAATTTAATATCGTTAGGGATGCCTTAACGGAATTGGGTTATCCCGGAATGACCGTTACAGAAGTGAAGGGACATGGCAGCCAGAAGGGGATTAGCGAGGTATGGCGTGGCAGGAGATATCGCGTTGATCTTCTCTCAAAGATAAAACTTGAGATTACGGTTAAGGATTCTGACGTTGAAAAGATTGTCAATACGATCATCAATGAATCACAGACGGGAAGTATTGGCGATGGTAAGATTTTCATATTCAATGTTGAAAATGTTTACCGTATTCGTACCAAAGAGGTAGGTGAGGCTGCAATTTAGTTTATCGTTTAAATGCGCATTTCTTTTCGCTGATGTTGTCCCGTTCATTGGGACAGCATCAGCATTTTTAATCAGTGGGTGGTAAGATTATTGAAGAGATATTCCTTTATTCTCATACTTGCCGGGTTGTTGTTTTTCACTGCTCAAAAAATATTTGCCGGTGATCCAAGTGGAATTCATACATATTCTGACAGTATTCAGGGTCTGAAATTTTCAGTAAACTTTGCCTGGACACTCCTGAGCGCATTCCTTGTCTTTAATATGCAGGCAGGTTTTACTTTTCTTGGCGCTGGATTTGTGCAAAAGAGGAATACGCTCAATTATCTGTCAATGAGCTTTATCAGTTTTTGTGTTGGCGCCATTATCTTCTGGGTCATTGGTTTTGCCCTTATGTTTGGGGGCTCAAAGTTAGCGCCCGGACTCTCATCCGGGAGCCAATTTATTGGCTATAGTGGCTTCCTGTTATTAGGGGAATCTTACGATGTATCCACTTCAGTACTCTGGATGTTCCAAATCATGTTTGCTGCGACTGCATGTGCGATCGTTACGGGTGCAGTAGCGGAAAGATTTAAATTCCATGCGCATGTAATATACAGCGTTTTTTTGTGCGGTGTACTCTATCCTGTTTTTGGACACTGGATGTGGGGCAAAGGATGGCTGGAAATGCTTCCTTTTGGGGTGGGCGCAAGGGATTTTGCGGGTTCCGGCGTAGTGCATGGAATGGGTGGTTTAATTGCTTTTATTGCAGCATGGATGTTAGGTCCCCGATTTGGAAAGTACAACCCTGACGGAAGCTCTAATGTCATTCACGGTCATAATATGGCCTATATTGTGATTGGAACACTTACCTTAATCTTCGGATGGTTTGGCTTCAATGCCGGAAGTACCCTCGCTGTTACGGAACTTCGCGTATCTATTATAGCGGTGAATACATTTTTATCTGCAGCCGCGGGCGCTATTACACTCCTTTACTTTTCTTATGCCAAGACCAAAAAATCGGATATAATCATGACTTGTAACGGCGCGTTGGCAGGTTGTGTCGCAATTACCGCATCCGGCGCCTATGTGCCACATTGGGCGGCAGTTGTTATAGGAATTGCTGCAAGTTTAATTACGAGGATTTCTCTTTATTTTATTGAAAGCAAGCTCAAGATTGACGACCCTGTTGGCGCTATTTCCGTTCATGGCGCGAATGGGCTCTGGGGTCTCCTCTCTGTTGGTATTTTTTCCGATGGGACTTATGGTGGCGTAAAGGGTCTGATTGTCGGTTCCTGCTCGCAATTGCTTTCTCAATTTATAGCATGTGTAACCCTGATTGCCTGGTGCATTACGACGGGTTTTATACTATTTTATGTTATGAAACGATTTTTTGGGCTCAGGGTACCTGTAAACATAGAGCGCTCCGGCATAGATGTTTATGAGCATGGAACAAGTTGCTATCCTGGAATTTGAGGGTAAATTTTTTATATAATTTAAATAAGATGTGTAATTAGTAAAGTTCAGGTCCCCCGAAAATCAGCAACCGTCAAGGATTTCAGACGAAATATAATTTTATCTTCACCAAATGCATTTCATACTCCATCAAGAGATCGACCGTTTTACTGCTTAACTTTCAACGAAAGGTTAGCTCTGTATATGGTTCAGTCTTTCAGATATTTCATAGCGCAGCTAAGCCGCAACCAATTTTCTTGTAAAAGCGGGGAGATTGCTTCGGAAAAGACCCTCGCAATGACACTTACTATGCATTTTGATGGCACACGGTACGTTGTCATTGCGAGCGTTTGTAGTGACGACTTTAGTCGTCTGGGGTCATTGCGAGCGGAGCGAAGCAATCTTTCCCTCATAAACAAACTTCACCTCCTGATAAGAAGTACATGTGATTGTGAAAAACTTACACAAAAAAGAAGTTTTTACAGAGTAATACTACAAGTGTCATCTCTGTTTTCTGTGCTTCCTTTTTGTATTTAAACCTTTTTTGTAATTTCTTATTTTTGAAAAGTGTAACAATGCCGATACGTTTGGCTTAAAATAGCCATGGAGCATATATTGTGCCATGTATGTCTAATTAGTATATAATAAGTATCAAGTATTTATATTATAAATGTATATAACATATTATTTTATTTGTTGCTGTATATGGTACTGTATTAGCGAGCAGATGTAATATATTGATTTTTTTCGAAGAGTATCCATCGTGATTGATATGAAGAAAAGGAATGGTTGTAAGCTTGTTTTTATTATAAAGGCTATTATTCTGATTAATAGTCTCTTCGTGTGTTCTTTGTTTGCGCAGAATTATGTCGTTAATGGAATTTTAGAGAATAAAGGCCAGGCATTGGAAGTTAAGGGCAGTATCGTGCGTAAAGAATCGCTGTTTACTAAGGACAAGCGGGTTTATATCCAGCTCATAATTGATCAAGGTGCAATGAATATAGCGGACCGCAAAAGATACAAAGAGATTTCTTATATTCTGCCGAAAGAAGTAGTTTACGATGATACGTGTAATCGTATTTTTTATTATAAAGATAATACGGAGATAGAAGTGGGAAGGGTAAAGAGTTTTTTAGGCTTAATGCCTTATATTGCACTGGCAGAGGGTGTTAAGATTGTAAGTTCACCGACGGATGCAAAACTGTTGATTTCAGGTAAAGTGAACACGCAGGGTGTTCAAAAATCGGTAGTGCACTCTGATGAAAATATGGATATTACGCTCCGCAATAAGTGTGGTCAATGCCATGTCCTTGAATATATTTATTCCCACAGAAACTGGAATGAGGAAGACATTTTACATGCATTTAACAGATTGCAAATGGTAAAAGAAGAACAGTTTACAGAGGATGAGCAGAGGATTATCGATTTGTTTAAAAAATACCAAAAAGGCGAGATTGACAAAGGAAAGCTTGCAGAATTCAGCAAATTGAGACAGATTGGCGAAAACGATGTAAGCAGTATTGCCGAAAACGTATTTATGAACAATTGTGTTCCTTGTCACAACCCCTTAAAGATGGAAGATGTATCTTTCTTATATTCAAAGAGAAGGTGTAAGAGCATCGTTGATAGAATGAAAGAAAAAGAACCATCCCTTTTTTTACAAAAAGACATGGACAAACTAGCTGGCTATTTATGGGAGATAAAGCTGAAGCCAACTGAGAATTGAAGGGTATGTGCGAGTTTTCCTAAAGTATTATGGAGGGATTCTCATGAACGGAAAAAATATTTGCTCATGGAGAACAGGAAAAATCATTTTATGAAAGGAGGTGATAGAGAATGACATAATAAAAGCCAAAAAGCCTTTGTTGTGCAGTTATGCAAAAGCCTGTTTATGTGTAATTGGGACAGAGAATGTTAGGTAATCATTTTATTAAGAGGAGACAAATATGAAAAAAGGAGCCATTTTAGGCATATCATCTATTTTTTCACTTGCGGTGATTGCCCTTTTTGCATCTAATGCAATGGCTGGAGATGCGCCAAGTATTGATAAAGGAAACAATGCATGGATGCTTGCGTCTTCGGCTCTCGTTTTGGTCATGACGCCGGGACTGGCCTTGTTTTATGGAGGTATGGTACGTGCAAAGAACATGGTAAACACCATGTGGATGAGTTTTATTGTCATTTGTATTGTTAGTGTACAATGGGTACTGTGGGGTTATAGTATATCATTTGCGCCGGGAAACTGGTTTATCGGCGGGCTTCAGTGGTGTGGATTAGGGGCAGGCACAGTCGGGCAAGCTCCGAGTGACCTTTATGCAACAACGATTCCCCATTATACTTTTATGATTTTTCAATGCATGTTTGCTGTTATTACCCCTGCCTTGATGACGGGAACTTTTGCAGAGCGTTTCAAGTTTAATTCTTACTTATTAATAATACTATTATGGACTGGCGCCGTTTACGGTCCGATGGCACACTGGGTGTGGGCTACAGATGGCTGGTTGTTTAAATTAGGCGCGCTTGATTTTGCAGGCGGAACAGTCGTTCACATTTGTTCCGGAGCTTCTGGCTTAGCGTTGATGCTGCTTGTTGGAAAAAGAAAAGGCTTTCCCAAGGAAATAAAGCCTCCTCATAATTTGCCATTTATGATGCTGGGAACCGGTTTGTTATGGTTTGGCTGGTTTGGTTTTAACGCTGGAAGCGCCGTGGCTGCCGATGGACTTGCTGCATGTGCATTTGTCGTTACCAATACGGCCGCAGCCGCAGCAGGATTTACCTGGTCGGTATTGGAATGGATACACCATAAGAAACCAACTATACTTGGCGCTTGTTCCGGCGCAGTAGCGGGATTGGTTGCCATCACGCCAGCTTCAGGTTTTGTCGGGCCTATGGCGTCGATTGCTATCGGTGTCGGCGGTGGCTTGGTTTGTTTCTACTGTACCACAAAAATGAAGAAGGCATTTGGTTATGATGATGCCCTTGACGTTATCGGCGTGCACGCAATGGGTGGGACATGGGGGGCATTTGCAACGGGTATCTTTGCTAATGCAGCCGTAAATCCGGCCCTTACAGATATGAACTGTATTGGCGCTATATACGGAAATGTTGCTCAGTTGGGGAAACAGTGGATAGGCATCCTGGCCGCATGGGGATGGTCTTTTGGTGTGACGACACTGTTAGGTTTGTTTGTAAAAGGAATAATGGGATTAAGGCCAAGCGAGGCGGAAGAAATTGCAGGTATGGATATTTCCCAGCATAAGGAAATTGCTTACCACTATTACGAAACAGAAAGTACTTAGTAATCCAAGGTATCTAATAAAAAATGACTCGATTCAATAACGTAAATAAGGGCATTTTGATTATGAAGGAGGTTTGTACATGAAAAAAGTTGAGGCAATCATAAGACCTGAGCGGTTGTCGATTGTGAAGGATGCATTGGAAGAATTAGGTTATCCGGGCATGACCGTAACCGACGTAAAAGGGCACGGCGCTCAGCGGGGAATAACCGAGCAGTGGCGCGGCAGGACATTCAGGGTGGATTTACTGTCAAAGATAAAGATAGAACTGGTCGTTTCCGATGGTGATGTGGAAAAGATTGTTCAGTGCATCACGAAGGAGTCGCAAACGGGAAGTATTGGAGACGGTAAGATTTTTATTTCAAATATAGAGGATGTGCTTCGTATCCGCACGGGTGAGAGGGGAGAAAAGGCCGTCTAGTATTTGAGATTTTTCGGTAATATAAAGTCTCTTTTGTAGGAGGGCGTTGGAGTTTATAAGACTTCAACGCCCTTCTTTTTTTTGCTAAGTAATTGCTTTATATTGATTTTTAAATAACTAAATTGTTAAGATTTTGCTATGATTGAAAAAAACGAGCATGGCTTACCGTTGTTGTATTTCAGTAGTTTTCTGAAACAGAGAGAAATTAACCATTTTGTCTCCACACGCAAGGGTGGTTGTAGCAATCCGCCCTATAATTCCCTCAATCTGGGGTTTCACGTTGGCGATGACCCACTGTTGGTACTTAAAAATCGTGAGCGATTGGCCTCTGCTATGGGAATTTCTTTACATAATTTTGTCCTAGCCAAACAAATCCATGACTGTAATGTAAAGGTTGTAACCGAAAGCCTTCGGGGAAGTAGGGTAGATAAGCACGCTACATCAATTGAAGCAACAGATGCACTGGTGACGGATATTCCCAATATATGCCTGACGGTACTTCACGCTGATTGTGTGCCGGTTATCTTATTTGATTTTCAAAAGAGGGTGATTGGGGTTGTCCATGCAGGGTGGAAAGGTACGATGTTGCAGGTAACCAGGAATACCGTAATGGTATTCAGAGAAAAATTCGGATGTGCGCCAGAAAAGATTATTGCCGGGATAGGCCCCTCTATCGGCCCGTGTTGCTATAAAGTCGGACCGGAAATTATCATTCAGGCAAAAAAGGTGTTTCGTGACAAAAAAGGACACATCCATAACGAGACTTCCGATGGTAATGGGTATTTCGACCTTTGGGAAGCAAACAAGATGCAGCTTTTACATACGGGGATTCCGGAAAAGAATATAGAAATTGCACAAATGTGTACGTATTGCAAGCATGACCTTTTCTTTTCCTATCGCTATCAAAAAGGTGAAACGGGAAGGTTTGGTACAGGGATAATGCTCAGTGATTTGTGACAAATTACGAATCCCGTATTTTGTGATTCAGGATGAATCGTTATCTTTGTGGTATTTGATTTTACCCCCTCTGGTGTCCCTGCCTTTATCATAGGTAAACCGTAAATTTCTAAAAAAAATACTTGACAAAATATTATTCATTTTTTTATAATGTCCATATAATTGGTAGAATTAATATACTAAGGCGTGTATGCAGTATTTTTTTATAACAAGATAATTGGACTAACTGTAGGGAAGTAGCATTTTGTAAATGGAGCAAGGATACATTTGGGCTGATTTAAACTATTATTTTACCACCAGAGAATTGTGAAATTATATATGCATTAGTTATAGAGGCACTTGAAATTTGAGTCTATACCATGAACTACAGAGAGGTTACTTTAATGAAATATTTCGAATACAGTACCTTTGCAGATACTCCTTGTAAAAAAAGCACAATGTTACAAGGGGTTAATTCGATCACCTTTTAAAATTTTTTTAGCAATATTCTACTAATTCTATAGACATTGAAGAGTATGTGGATTTGTAAAGGAGTAAAAATGAAAGAAGAATTCAAGAGTAATACAGGAAAAGACGATAAGTTTATAAAACAAATCTTTCGAGCAATCGAAAACCTTGAGTACGGCTATGTACAGATAACGGTACAAGATTCTAAAGTTGTTCAAATAGACCGAACTGAAAAATTCCGATTAGATGGGCAAAATTCTTTAAATTTGAAAGGGGGTAATAGCGGATAAAGGATGGAAAATACACCAACGAGTCAACTGGTGGTGTGAATTTGATGCATGAATAACATAACTTAATATTTCAGGCTGACCAGTCAACTGGAAGCTGGAAAGTTTTAGGAGGAAAAAATGAGAATTTTTTTAGTTTTTAGTTGGCTGATAATCAGCCTTTTACTTTTAACAACGTCATCTCATGCAG
>JAXMAC010000051.1:0-22668 GCA_046350595.1 Candidatus Brocadiaceae bacterium
GTGAAATAATATATCTGTTATTGGCAACCCATCGGTAGATTGCATACAAAGCCATATTCATTAACGGCAATTTAAAGAGGAATGAAAACCACCGGAAACCTCTCAATCGCTTCATGATCTCCGGTAAGACCTCATCGCCTCTTAGGATTCGATTGTTGGGAAGCGCCAGGTGTACGGACTGCAGGCAAGCATCATCTGTTATCTGTGGAAATCTCTTCCGTCGTTCATCCGACTGGCAGGGAATAAATTCAAAGGCATCTTTTCTTATGGCATGTAATTCAAGCCATTTCATACAACCACGACACAGACTGCACCTGTCGTCATAAATAAGAATTGACGTGAAAATGGCGGGTTCGCTCCAATTAACACACACCGGGGATTTTGGGATTTACTGGGATTTTGTATTTTATTATTTTTATCACTTTTTATCAGTGCAACCTGCGTAATCTGTGGTTTCCATTCTATAGAAATTATCGTATCTCAATCTCGCACATCTCAATTCCTGACAAATTAGAGATGTCTTTCACCGGCTTACTGCCGTTGTACTCGCTTTCCAATATCGCATTCCCGTTGTTATAGATTGAAATGGGGGTACCGTTCACATTTCTCTGGAGCATGAATTTATAATGAAACAGAGTGCGGTTCCCCGAATTCCTCGTAATTACCGACACAACCCTGTTTTTTCCGGGAAGCAATTTGCCAACCGCATCCAGACAGCCTTCCTTTTTTAATTTCTCAGAGGTATGGGTTTCAAGAAAAATCAATGCCACCTCATCACCCTCGGTAAGTTCCGCAAGGTTAAACACCAGACCTTCCAACCCATCCGTAACGACAATCTTTATTGGTGGTTTATGAATAATTCTCTTTGTGTGTTCCCATGCATCGGGATCTTTTGAAAAGTAATCAGCAATATTCCACTGGGCAATACACACCTTACTTGCGAAAAATAATACCACTATTATCAAAAAATATTGAATATATTTCATGCTTATCGTTTTGCGTATAAATGATGAGTTTTAATATAATCTTCCACACACCGCGGAACCAAATACCGTATGCTGCGCCCGTTGTAAACCCTGTCCCTGATTTCAGTCGATGAAATACCAATCGGCGGTATCGCAACCTTCAACCTTTCCATCTCTGCTACTTTTTCATCTGAAAATATCCCCATCCTCTTCAACTTTACAGAATCACTTTCGGTTCCATTTGGAGAAACAGCATTATTGGAAGATGTAAGGGCACTTCCATTTTTTGAGATTGGCAGACGGTTGACCATAACGAAATTGCATAATTGCGAAAGTGTGCCAATATCTTTCCAGGAGCATATTTCATTCATCATATCCGTCCCAATAATGAGATGTAAATTGTACGTTTCCCCGTATATCTCCTTAAAAATCCTTATGGTATCTATGGTATAAGACCTTCCCAACCGTTTAATCTCCAGATCGGATATCTCAAAATGATCGTTATCACTGATTGCATCACTCACCATCTGATACCGGTGAAAGGAATCAACAAGGTTTCGGGGCTCTTTATGGGGAGATATGCCTGTTGGCACAAAGATTACCTTTGACAAAGCCCTCTGCTGAAAGACCTCTTCAGCAACAATAAGATGACCTATATGAATTGGATTAAACGTACCACCAAATATACCGATATCCATAATGTATTAAATCAGCCTTTAAAAGACGTACCCGTTCACGGGTTTGGTAACGCCCCCTGAATCGTTCGACTGCGTTCACGACTCCCCCCTTAGACTTCGCTCAGTCGAACGAAAAAGGCGGCAAAGGGGTTATGCTTCTGCATTTAAATCGATCCGGCTGAACTGTTATAAAAACAAATTACTACAAAACTTTAAGGGAGACTCCCTGTATTTTTTGTGATTAATAAAACGTAAAGTTGAATTATATAACTGAATATAGATAAGTCAATAAAAATGGATTTGTTTTTCATTGACGATGGGAAAAACGTATGTTAGTATCCAAAATCAATATTTTGTGCCGGCATAGTTTCTGTATACTTCAAGTAACTCAAGGCTTTAGCCTTGCTAAAAAACTCATCATCGTAAAGGATTTTATGAAGATTGCATATTTTGATTGTTTTTCCGGCGTTAGCGGGGATATGACCCTTGGGGCATGTGTAGACGCAGGAATGGACATAACCTTCTTAAAGGAACAACTGTCACAACTCCATCTCCACGGATATGAAATTTCCGCAGAAATAGTAAAACGAGCAGGCATCAGCGGCACAAAGGTTCATGTAAATATTACTCACGATGATCATCATACAGACCACCATCACCACAATGTACATCTCAACCTCTCTGATATACAGGCAATTATCGAAAAGAGTGCTCTTTGTGCGGATATCAAGCGTGACAGTATAAGAATCTTCCAAAGATTAGCGATGGCAGAGGCAAAGGTACACAATACCTCAATCGAGAAAGTCCACTTCCACGAGGTCGGTGCGATAGATTCGATTATCGACATCGTCGGCTCTGTGATAGCCATAAAGCGCCTCGGCATAGAAAAGATATATTTTTCTTCTGTTCCCACAGGGCATGGTTATGTAAAATGCGAACACGGCACATTCCCGATACCTGCACCGGCAACGGCAGAATTGCTGAAAGGACAATTCCTGAAATTCGTTGATATAGAAAAGGAACTCACCACACCCACAGGCGCCGCTATTATAACCACACTCGGAGAAGGTCTGCGTTGTATGCCGGAAATGAAGATACTTCAGATTGGTTATGGCGCCGGCAGTTACGACAATCCCACCATACCTAACTTATTACGCATCATTCTTGGAGAAACCATCACAAAAATTGCCACGGATGAAATGTGGGTTGTCGAAACAAACATAGATAACATGACTGGCGAGATGCTGGGGTATGTGATGGACAAGATATTTGATGCAGGCGCTGCGGATGTCTATTTTACCCCCATTCAGATGAAGAAAAACAGGCCGGGAACAATGGTGAGCGCCATTGTGGCTGAAACTCAAGTACCTGCCGTTGAATCTGTCTTATTCAATCAAACAACCACCTTTGGAATAAGGAAATACAAGGCATCCCGCACCGTCCTTACACGGGAATTTAAGGAAGTGGAGAGTTCATTGGGTAAAATAAAGGTCAAAATCGGCACATTCAACGATGAGATTAAAAGTGTTTCACCTGAATATGAGGATTGCAAGCGGGTCGCAGAGGAAAAAGGTATCCCCCTGAAAAAAATTTACGATATCATTTCGAGGGATTTGGAAAATTGTGCATAGTTAACCAAAACTCAGGACCGCATATTTTTTCAAGCTGTCTAACGATTTGTTGTGCCTGTGAACTATTTTCATTGTGACCCCTCTATGTAAAAATGGCTTTCCATCCTTTCCAAACCGGAATTCCTCAGTACGCCCCTTTGGATCAATGTCTCCAGAGATCATTTTTGCCTTTACTTGTAATTTACAAACTGCATGGCAAATTCGTAATTCTGATCCTTAATCGCCTTCATAATTGCCTGGAGGTCGTCTATTTTTTGTCCTTGCACACGAACCTTATCTTCCTGTATTTGCGCCTGTATTTTGAGTTTTAAACCTTTAATAAATTTGACGAGTTCTTTGGCCTTTTCCATAGGTATGCCTGACTGGAAGGTAACAACCTGACGTATGGCGCCTCCTAATGCGCTTTCCGCCTTTCCGAAATTCAGTGACTTTAAGGGAATCCCCCTTTTTTCTAACTTCTCTTTTAAAATATCGGATAAACTCTGCATCTTGTACTCATCATCGGCAATGAGCGTAATCGAATTGTCGCTGTTTAACGTAATAGATGATTTGCTTCCCTTAAAGTCATATCTTACCGCAAGCTGTTTTTTCGCCTGGTCAACTGCATTATTCACTTCATGCATCTCTACCTTACATACAATATCAAATGAATGTATTTCAGCCATAAAAATATTCCTCAAAAATCAATGAAGCACAAATACATTGCGTGCAATACATCACGGAGACAACCTTATCATACTTTAAAAGGTGATATATTAAATCACTATAATCAAAAAGTGTCAAACAAGATTTATCTATAAAATTGCACGAACAACTCTTCGGAAAGTAAAACAATAATTTGGGAGAATAATTAACATGGGGAAGAATATCAGGAAAGGCACAACCATTGGGCATGCCATAGTGCAACAGAGCCGCATGAATAAAATGAAAATTCCTCTACAATTAACATAACACAGGAAATCAATATATCAACTCAATTGTTCCACAAAATCCTGCTGTGGCACTTTGTTTCTCAGGAGGTATTTGAACGTTGCATAGATAAGAATGCCTGGCAATAAAATATCTATTATAGGTGCGCCAACTTCAATATCATACCCGTGAACAAACCCCAGCATATTGGTCAACAGGAGGCTTCTGATAAAAAAGAACATATAGAGCATGATCTTGGTATGCCTGTCTGCGCCGAGATACTTACAATACGCAAAAACAAAGGCGAGCGCAGCGCAAAGCTTAATGGCGCTATTTAAAATATTAAGGATGAATGGTATGCCTTCCGATTCCGACTCTTCGGAGAAGAACGCCTCCAGTCCTGTTGTAAGTATATACTTTGAGAAAAAATACAGTCCAAAACCGACAACGGCTACGTAGAATATATTCTTTGCCGCAAGGATAACATCTCTCATCCGCCGGGTGGATTCATGGGACTTATTTTCTGTCTCACAACAAGTGTACATCATACCCCTTATAACATGCTTAATACTTGAAGAGGACATAAAAACATACGCCAAACCAAAGAGAATAATGGTTATCATATCACCAGCCATGTCCGGCAAATTCGGGGTATGAAACTCATACCTGTGCCCATGGCCATGTCCGCCAGGCTGTATTACATCGAAAAGTATAAGCGGTTTGATGATATCGCCCACAATAAACCTCAAATTAACAGCGATAAAAGTAAACAATGCCCCGATTCTTACGTTCCTGAGTAAAGACTTTTCCTGGTTATTCAAATTTAAGGCCAGCATCTTTTCATCCCTCCCCTATAATCCTGCATCTCCACAATGAATGCATTCATAATTCATGAATACTAATAATTTCACATTTATTGATTATACTATAAATATTAAATTATTCAGTGTGAATAAATTTTACCTTTTACGATTATAAGGTGTCAACTAAAAAATATAGAATCATCCCCACTTCTCATATTGAAAAGATTAACAAATACTTTTTGTAAAATTCATTCATCATCGAACTTTTTTTCAGGTATAATGATCGGGTGACTTTAATACAATAAATACAAACGGAGAGACGCAAAATCGTTCGACTGAACTCACTATAAAGTCTTGCATCTCCACACGGGATAACCAGAAGGGCTTAATTTCCTTAACATTTAATTATGAACATGAACAACGCATACAAGAACATCCTGAGTTTCCTCAATAATTGTTTTTTTTACTTACTCAAGGTAACAGGCGTTATTTTATTTAAACTCTTATATAACGTGCACGTTAAACATGAAACGCATATACCACGAAAGGGACCTCTCATTATAGCGGCAAATCACTTCAGCTATATGGACCCGGCCGTACTCCAATCAATGTTTCCGAGACGCATCGTCTTCATGATGACCGAGATCTATTATGAAGGCCGGGCAAGGCGGTTGTTTCAGTTGTTACGCTGTATCTGCGTCAGGGAAAAAGGTTCCAATATTACCGCATTACGGGAAGGGGTCGAAGTACTCAGAAAAAACGGGGTTATTGGTATATTTCCAGAGGGGTCGGTCAGTAAAGAAGGACGACTGCAGGAAGGTAATCCTGGCATCGGATTTCTTGTCAGAAAGACAGGGGCGCCAGTCGTTCCTGCCTACATTTCTGGCACCTATGAAGCGCTGCCCAAGGGCAAAATAATACCGAAAATCTCACGGATAAAGATTGTTTTTGGAAGCCCCATGACCTTTCATGCCACGCATGAAAACGTGGACAAAAAAGATGTCGTTGAGATTACTAATCAGATCATGCATAAAATAAAAGCGTTATCTCTTTGTATCAAATAGCTAACTTTCCTTTTTAATCCGGTCTTTATAGTAAACACTAAATCCTCACCAGAAATCTTACGCCACATCTCGTTGTTACCCTATTTCCATTGCTGCGAAAACGTCAGAACCGCATATCGTTTACACTCATGATCGCCGTGAGCATGGAAACAACGACGATACCGATAACGCCGCCCATGAGCAGGATCAGCATGGGTTCTACCATGGTGATGAGCCGTTTCATACGTTGTTCCACGTCGGCGTCAAAACTGTCGGCAACTTTTAAGAGCATGTGGTCTAACCGCCCCGTCTCTTCCCCCACTTTTAGCAGATGCACCGCTATTTCCGGGAGAAATCCCCGCGTCGCAAGCGACATGGTAAGACCGGCGCCGTCTTTTACATTCTGCTTTACACTCCCCAGAATATCGGCAAGATAACGATTGGAGATCACATCTTTCACAATATCCATAGACTTCAGCAAGGGCACTCCGTTTTCCAGTAATGTGCCTAACGTCCTGGCAAACCGGGATATCTGGACCTTCCATATCAGATTGCCAATGAAAGGCAGTTTTAATTTTTTCTGATCCAGTTTTATAGACGTCTTATTGTCTTTCATGGCCCTTTTATAGAGAAACATGCCGACAATTACGGCAATAACAAATACCCACCCGTACCTGATAGAAAAATGGCTCAGGCCTAATATCATCATTGTTGAAAACGGGAGTGAAATGCCAACTCCTTCAAAAATCTGGGCAAATTTGGGGATAACGTAAATAACCAGAGCACCCACAGATATGATTCCCGTAGCACTCAGGAGCAGCGGGTAAATCATTGCAGAAATAATTTCGCCCCGTGTTTTTTGCAGTTTTTCCTGAAATGCGCCCAATCTCTTGAGCACCTGCGCCAGTACTCCGCCTTCCTCCCCGGCGCGGATCATGTTTATATATACGCTGGAAAATAATTTAATGTGATTGTTAAGGGCATCGGCAAACGATTTCCCGGATTTAATTCCATTTAACAAATCCTCGACAACACCCTTCATGGGTTTATTATCCTGAGCCGTTATGAGAATGGAGAGGCTTTTATCAATGGGAATACCGCCTTCCAGGAGCGTTGAAAGTTCCAGGGTAAACGGTAAAACGGCTTTCTTATGCGCCCGGTTGAGGAGAAACCCGAATCGTTTGTTTTTTTCAACCTGCTGAATGCTCAGGATGACATGGCCCGATTTACGGAGTTCCTTAATCAGATCGACCTTACTGACGGCCTCCTTCTCTCCTTCAATAACACCGCTCGACGTCGAGAGCAAACGATATTTAAAGACACTCATAATCGCTATTTATTCTGGGTTGACCTCATAACAAGAATTAGTTCTTCTCCATACCAGTCAAGCTTCACCTGATCCGGCTCGATACTCTTTACCTTGTATCCTCCAATATCTTCACCCTCCTCGACAAAGATAAATTGCTTATCGCTCTTTGACCGATCGGGATTCTCTATTAATGCCTTTTTGTTACTTCCAAAAATGAGAATTCCCTGGAGCGTGATTTTTGGACCAGGTCCTGCATGTTTTTGCTGGCTTACCGGAGACTGTTCAATCTCTTCTCCCTCTCCTTCACTTTCTTCCTGTCTGACATCTGTCTTTGCTTCTGTTTTCGAAGCCGCTACCGATGTTTCCAGAGAAGCCCAGGGTGTACGGGTTGACGAAAATGGGTTATTTAACATAATAAGGTCATACGCATCCAACGGTTTTCCATCAGTTGACAGCGAAGGCAGGGGTTTTACGTCCAGAGGGGATTCTTCATGTCTCGTCAGTCTGGGCATCTGTTCCGGCGGATTATATATTAAAAGTATGCAAATAACCGCAAAACCAATAACGCTAAAAAACAGGATAAGATTAATAATGGGCAGATAATACTTCCATCTGATTATCCTCTTGCCAATCGTTTCAAAAACAATCTCTAGTGATTTTACGTTGAAGTTAACAGGCTTCATATTAAAGTTATGACTTCTTTTCTATAGAGGCAATTACCGTTAAGGTTGATGAAATCGTCGCTCCTTTAGTAATATTCAAACCCAGGGTCTTGATTCTGATGCTGTCAATAAAAAGGAGCTTGTCATTATTATATTCTATATCATATAAAAAACTCTGTAATTTCTGAGAGCTGTCAAAATCGCTGATATCAAAGCTAATGGTTAATGCAATGAGATACGGTTTTTTATCAATGACTTCTTTTTTCAGCGCAGTACTCCTTGACACCACAAGCTTGTTTTTGTTTGCCAGGTTGTTGATCAATTCCTGTAACTTTGCATAAGCGAGTTCTTCTGTTTCTTCCAGTAAAAATTTTTCCCTGAGATTGGTGTAATATTTTTCCAGTTCGTCCAGGCGGGTTTCGTACTGTTTTTTATTGGCAACGAATGAATAATATTTCATCAGGAGTTTCTCCTGATGGTCCAGTTGCTCCTTTGTTTCGTTTATTGATTCTAAAAAGGGACTCACCATATATCTATCAACGCCCATGCAAAAGAGTACGAGGATGGCGACAATCAACAGCGCCCTCTCCCGTGTTTTCATTCTTTTAAATAATTCCGAGGATTTAGCCATATCCTTTATTTCTCAATATTCCCTTTAATTCTGAATTTTTCCCTACCTGTTTGCGTCTTGGTAACCGGGGATGCCAAACCTACGCCGGAAAAGAGCGGAGAATTTTCCAGAATTGGTATTAAGTTTGTTGAAGACGCAGCATCACCTTCTATTTCAAACATGTTTTTTTCGATAGCAAAAGATTTTATCCATGCGTCATTCGGCAATATCTTCGCCAATTCCATAATAACATCGATCCTGGGACAATATTTTTCTTTTATGCCGTTTACCGTATTAATGGCTTCCTCCGCAACAACAATGCGTTCCTGCAACTTGTCAACGGCAGTAACATCTTTTTTAATCTTTTTAATTTGAACATTTATTTGCTTGAGTACGGCCTGATTATTCATTTTTTGAATATAGGGAATCAGGAATACGAAGAGTATAATAAAACCTACCAAAGAACTCATGAAAACCATCTGCGGGTTAAATGATTTTCTCCCCGATTTAATAAGATTAAGCCTGCATGAATAATCCAATAACCCATACAGCGCTGAACCGTACGACTCAGAATACTCATCAAACACCTTTGAGAGAGCTTTGTATTCTTCCGGTAAAAATCCATAGTTATTTCCAATCACATGAACCTCACCGGGGGGGGCTGTCTTGATAAAATCGGTTACCTCATTTTCTGTTTTTGCAACTAAGGAAGAAACAAGATGCGCATTTTCGAAGAGATTATAAGTATAATTCTTTACATTTTTACTTATTAAAGCAACAAGACCTTTTTTTTCTCCTAAAACAGGAAGATAAGCGAACGGTGAGATAATAACCCGTGAAGGGGCAATTGACAGGGTGTGCAATTTTGATAACACGGCATCCAATTCTGTCTTTTTTACCGCTACGATAAGGACTTTGGCGCCTTGCTGTGTCTGGGATAGCGCATGAATATCGAAATAAACATCTTCATTGGTAAACGGGATAAAACTGTCCAGTTGATATCCGAGAGCTTCCTTGAACTCTTTAAGGTTGGCGTTGGGATAGTCTATCTCCCGAATAATCGTTTGTTCCCTTGGCCAGGAAAGGATGACATCCCCTTCAAATTTTTTTAACAATATGATTGAAGACTCTAATTGCTGGGGATTTTTAATCATGAAATCCTTAATCTTAAGCTTTTCGTGCGAATATTTGATCAGTTTTTTATAAACGAATGTTATAATAAGATCGTTCTCATGGATTGATAAACCCATCGCACTCTGGGAAAATAAATTGATAAATGGTATACTTTTCATGTTTCTAACTGTTTTCTATGCAGCTAAATTATTCAGGATACGCTGCGATTATTTTACAATGGTCCAAAGCTTTTCGAACAACGATTTTGTATGAACTTTTTGTCTTTTCAGAAGAAGCAACTGTATTGATTACCATGTAGTTCGACTGGGATACGGTTAAATAATTCAAAGTCTTCAGATAGTCATCGCCCGAAATACCGTGGTGGTTCAGTAAATCTCTCAAGTCATCCAGAACCTTAACACCCTTCTTTCCCCTGAATTCAATAATCGAATCGGCAATGTCAGAGGTAATTAGGGGAACAAAACAGAGTACTTCCTTCGTAGCGAAGTTTATGTTTATTTTTCCCTCCCCATAAATCGTCACACGATCTCTAATCATTTCATATATTTGTGGAGTGACGCCCTTCACCAGCGCCAGTTCTTCAATCGCGTCTAACGGTCCGTTCTTTGGTTCGTAAGGCTCTGACAGGCTGACATAGTAGTCTTTTTCTGCGCCGTTTGCGTGATGAAAATCATCCGGATCAATCCAATCCAAAATTGAATCGGTTATCGTCTCGGCAGTCATTTCATCTAATTGATACGTAGTGAGAAATTTTATAAAATTAGGCCTTGCCAAATCGTTTAATTTATTTATGTTTATTTTTCCATTCTCATCGCTAATAAAAACGGAACAATTTATGTCCCCAATCTTTACTGAATAGGGCGTGTTACTGGGCGTCCAGACAATACCCGGTATATTTCCCACGCTATTATCTGTTTTGTCCTCCGTCTGGAGTTTTTTAAGACCAACCGATTCTTTTTCTTTCTCTGTCCCCTGTTTTTTCTGAATCAACATCTGGGTTGCATAAATACAAGCCCCTCTGGCCGCATAAATATTCTTCACCCGTTCTGTATAAGCAATCTCTGTCTTTATTGCAACACTGGTGCCCCGTGAAAAACTCAATGCTACAAATCCAAATATTACTATTGCCCAGAGGCTAAAAATGAGTACGTAACCATGATTGGCGCTACCAGTTGCTGTTCCTTTCCGTACTTTGATATAACCAGCTTTACCGCCTGCGGGCTTCCCCTGCCTACTTTTTCTTTCCATAGAAGATTCGTACCTTCTTTATCATCAGTATCTTTCATTTTTATAAGGTCGTCACTATCGTCTTTATCGGTATCTTCATCTTTATTAATAAGATAGAAAAAATCGAGTTTATCACAATCCTGAAAGAATACCGTATGGTCTTCTCCATATAATTTCATCTCTGGTTCTATAAATGATTTAGTCAGAGACGTTTGATTAGCCCTTGATTCAGTATAAATCAAGTCATATTTCCCATTATTCTTGAGGATAGCCCGGTAATGGGCTATCACCAATCCCATTTCATAATGTCTTTTAAGCGAAAGGGGGGTAACGAAGAGCAGGTAATCTTTTTCTCCCGTAAAATAAGGAGATTCCTCATCTTTTTTGGTTTTATTCGTTTCCAGGGATTTACCCTCTTTTTTAGCCGGAGGGCTGACCGTAACTAATGCAGATACCTGCTGAAAGAAGAAATCAATGGCTGCCTTTTCTTTGGTAGAATCATTAAACCAATTCTCCCCTTTCTCCAGAGAAAACAAGCCTATTCTTATGGCATAAACACCCGACATAATCAAAATTGTCCCGATAAAAAGGGCTATGAGTAATTCAAATAAGGTAAAACCACCCTTACGGTCTCCTGCCGGAAAACTGTGTTTTTTTAACCAGATTTTCATGTTTACTCATCCGATGAATCATCGCCCCCCTCTTCATTTTCAACCGGAGAAGTTTCTTCTGGGCGCTTTGGCTGATTGGATTTTGTCAATCCCTTAAGCGATTGCCGGGATAAAACAATCGTATCAATACTTATAGCACCCACCTGAGTATTGAGTTGTGAAATCTTTATAGGCGGAAGTTTCGATTCTTCGTCTTTATCTTTGTTTGTTTTCTCCATTTTTTTCATTTTTTCCTTCACTTCCTCGTCAGCCTCTTCCGGCTTCGTTTCAGTCTTTTCCGTTGCAGACACCTTCCATTTGACCCCATCTTTTGTGGTGCCTTCGAAGCTACTTTTCTCGGCTGTCACAACGTTTGGGTCTCCCAGAACGCCTAAAAATGCCTCTTCTGTTTTGGTTCTGGCAAGAACCACCATCTCTGCGTGTTCATCGATCCTTCCTCGTAACTTTGAGGAATTACCGATTATGTTGAAAAAAACAGCGACTGCAACTCCCATAATCGCCAGTGCAACCATGACTTCAAGGATGGTAAAACCACCGTGGAAACTAATATTATTTTTTTTCAATTTCATCCGTTTTTTGCGTCAATAACGGCTCTATTTGTTTTAATTTCTTTTGAAATGCGTCAGTCAATATGTCTGCATCTTCTGCAGTGCTTGCTATATAGGGGGTTATCAGCATGACCAACTCCGTTCTTTTGTTGGTAATGGAAGTAGTTTTAAACAAATTTCCAAGATAAGGAATATCACCTAGCAGTGGTACTTTCCGAACATTTTTTTCATCCTTTTGTTCGATGATACCACCCAGGCTTATGGTATGAGCACTCTTTATAACAAGCGAAGTTTCGGCTTTACGGGTAGAAAACGTCGGCGACTTAATCTCACCTGTCTGTGTTGAAAAAACATCGCTTACCTCTTGTTTTATGTCTAAGGTTATAAAATCATTTTCTGCAATATGAGGGGTAACGGTAAGAATGATACCCGTATCACGATACTGTACCTGCTCAAATATAGCAGTAGTTCCCGTTGATTGGCCGGAGCTTGAAAGAACAGGCACCTGACTACCAACTTGTATACTGGCAGGCTGTTCATCCCTCACGAGAATATGGGGGGCAGATAAAACCCTTGTATCTGTATTTGTTGCAAGAATATCCAATAAGACTTCAAAATTTCCTTTGTTGATATGCAGATTGGGACCGAGAAGGTTTGCAGGGTTAACGGGAAGCGCTGATATACCTATATTTTTTGTTGTGGACGAGCCAGTTGTAACACCATCAGCCCACCTCAGGCCGGTTCCGTAATCCAACCCACTATTGAGGCCTACTTCTATAATTAAAACCTCAATAAATACCTGAGGAGGGGTTGCATCGATTGTTTCAATAATTGCCTTTAAACATTTGTAGTCATTCTTTAATGCCTTAATAACAATTGCATTCGTCTTGGGGTCGGCGACAATCTTCATTGCCTCGACTTGTTCCTTTCCAACCACCTTGGGCGGCGCAGTCATTTTTTCACTATAAATTTGAGTAAGAACCGGCACTATTGTTTCTGCCTTCTGATGCTGTACCTTATAGACATACACATTCGGAACCTCATCCAGCAATACGGGGAGTACATCAATGTTCTTTATCCAGAGATCGACCTTAGGAAGAAGCTCCGGCGTTCTGGTAATAACAAGCATCTTGTTTGTGTCAGAGAAGGGAACAAAGTTAAACTCACCATCGGGACCCACCTTTCCTCCCAGTGACTGTGCAAGGGTAGCAAGGTCTTTTGCAACATTTCGCGCATCAACATTCTTAAACTCATAAAACCTTATTGCCTTGCCGGCAAGAAAGGGGACATCGAATGTCTTTATCAGGGTAAGGAGTTTCTCCATATTTGACGCAGATTCTATCAGTATGATAAACTGCGAATCGCCGTGTGTTACAATATTGCCAATATTTGTCAGGAAGGGTCTCAGCGTTGCGTTGAGGTTCTTTGGATTCTCATATTGAATGGGTACTATCTGAATAACAATATCTTTGCTCCAGGGTGGAATTTTATCTCCTACAATAATAAGATTGGCTTCCTGCCGGGCGTCAGGTTTGGAAAGCACCCGGTAGATGTCACCGTCTTTTACTATAGCAAAGTTATACACATTCAGGACGGTATTCAGCATGGTAAAAAGTTCTTCCTTGTATACCTGTCCGGTGGCATGAAGGCTGATTTTCCCGCCAACTCTGCTATCCAGAATATAATTCAGGTTAAGAATCTGGCCTAAGGTAACTTCTAAAACATCCTTTATTTCCGCATTATCAAAATTAAATGCAATATCTATTTTATCCCCTGCATATTCCTGCTTGAGAAAAGACGGTTCCGGTTTTTTGTATTCGGCGGAATATACAATTTCATCGGGTATCTTTTCCTTTTTTTCATCAATAACTTCTTTCCTGGTTGATATTTCATGCTCCCAGGATTTTTGTTCCACCCCTTCTGTTGTTGTAGAAAGCGTCACAGGTTTTTTAAAAGGCGAAAAGGCCATCTGATCCTTCTTGACTTGTGTCTCTTTACAACCAATAAAAGACAGAATAAAAATGTTTACTGATAAAAAAATATATTTTTTCATGAACAAATTTCCTTTAGATTCGTCCCTACTTTGAATATTTCGCTCTGGTTTTTAATAAGATAATACGTTAGCGGAATGTGAAAAGCGTAGTTCCATAACAGCGAGGATGGAGACCAAAAATATCGAAGGAATTCTATCTGAAAAGGCATTTAATTACCTTGAAAATTTTGTCAAAAACCGGAAGGACAATCCAGACAGTCTTAACCACAAATTATCTTACAAAACTTATAATATTTCAAGGACAATATAGAAATAAACCGAGAAATAGTGAATATGACAAGGTTCATTCACCCGGCAAAAGTGCACCCCATTCGTTTTTTCTATATGCATTCAGAAGAACGCTCAGTTAAACAATTTTCACTGATTCAATCGGCAGGGTTGAACCAGTATGGACAAACTCGTAGAAACGATCCGGCGGACCGTCTGTTCTTATCCCATGAATACTCATCCATTGTATTGCCTTAAAAGTATTTGGCGCTCTTATTGTTTCCTGATTAGTTATGGATAATTTTGTTAAAAAATAGTATAATATAGTTTATAATTTATTTAAAAGGAATACATGTAAAAAAGGTAAACCAATCGTGAGGTTGGGGCACAAAGCCACGATTCTTGACCTCAAGAATTGCGGGTTGACATATTTTAATTTGTATTTAAGGAGGCAGTAATTATGAAGACTATCCTGAGATTTATAGGGAAGGTGTTGTTTCTCTTTTTTCTTTTGTTTTTAGCCGGTGAAAATGTATATGCACAAAGCGGTTGGCAGAATTATTATTGTGTGCCATGGCGGGATACAAATGCAAATACCTTACTATACGCAAAGCAAATGGGGTACGATTATATTTCTGCAAAGAGTTGGGATCCTACTATATACACAAATAATCCTGATTACGCTGGTTTTAAGTTTTATATTATTGACCCTCAAAATGAATTTGGTGTTTATAAGGATATACCTGAACATGATATGCTGGGAAACGATGTACAGCATGGAAGGTTAATAGATAAGGCCAAGACTTACACACAAGCGCAAAAGGACTGGTATGAGCAACATATGGTTTGGAAGAGCAGTGACCCATTTCCTAATAATTTAGCAACAAGCATTTTTCCCGATTTAAAACCTACCAGATTTGCCGTAATGTGGGATTTTCAGCAACAAGCAGTTATTGATGAGCTTGTTGAAAAGTTAATACTTACCTTTAAAAGTTATGAAAATCCAAGTCTTCCTTTTACCTTTGCAGGGTGGGGTATTGACGTACCACTGCTGAACACGGAATTCAGGTACCTGAGTAGTGAAGGTACTCCAGTCCGTATTACGTTGGCGTATTGGACAGGGATGGATTCAGGCATTCCGCACAGCAATATGACCCAGGATTATGCAACTTATACTGAAGGGGTCTTTGCCTTTTACAAAAAATTAAATAAGAGAATGAAGCAAGAATTTCCGGATGCCAAATGGTTTATAGACCCGGCACGGATATATAGCACTACCTTTGAAGATGAGTGGATACACAGGATAAAAGATCGTCCAGATAAAGACGCATTAACGCCAGATATGATAGCACAGGAAGGACCGGTTACCGATTTTGCAGACGATGATAACATTTTTAATTCAGGGGTAAATATTACGAGAGACAGGGTTGGGTGTGAACAAAGAAGGGAAGTTGATGAAAGTACAAATCGCCTTATCGCCGCAAAGGCGGGGATTAACGGCTCGTGGTATAATTGGTTTGGTCAATTTGGTATTAGTGGTCTGGGGTCAATGCCTGATTTTAAGAGTATTACCGATGTATATCCGAGATTAAAGCTCGTGAGATGCATACCGAACTGGGACAATTTGAACAATGTTCCTTTAAAAGATCGCTCATGGAATGAAAGTAAATATAAAAGTCCGAAAAGTTTTATCAGCAGTGATGTAATGTATTCGCGACATCCGAAGACGGGAAAGCTGTTTGCGGTATTTTTGACGAAGGAGGGTATTATAAGGTTTAACGAAGGGGAGTCGGTGACTTCTGTAATGCGAGCCGATGGATTTTTTAAGGAAGCAGCGGGTGGCGTCAATGATATCATAATAGGTAATAATAAAATACGGTTAAAAAGTAGCGTAAACATTGACTTAGATTCAAGTAACGGTCAGATCAAAGGGAATGGGTACATTTTTACGTTAACGTCTCAAACCGATGTTCCCACGGCGCTAACAAAGCGTGCAAAAGACATAACGTCAAATTCTGCAACATTGCGGGGCATGGCAAATCCGCATGGGTTGAAAACAAGCGTATGGTTCCAGTATGGAACGGCCAGTGGCTCTTATGAAGCAATTTCATCAGTAAAGACATTAAAAAAGTGGCGTTCGTTAGACACTGGGATAAGCATTAAAATAAATGGATTGTCATCTCAAACGACTTATTTTTATCGAATAGCCGCAGAGAATGAAGCCGGCACCACCTATGGAGAAGAAAAGAAATTTACTACTCAATAAGGGAGATTGGGTTCATGTCAACCCTATATTTTGGATTTGCTGTAAGACTAAAAGTTCAATAGGGAAACTTGATAATTGTGCATCTGTGAAACCATGTAAGTGTAGAGTAATTAGGGCGTTTCACTAAAACCATTATAGTATTGTTGTCGTTGTGAGCGCGATAGCGAAGCAATCTCTCTCAGTACAAGAGATTGCTTCGTCTCTCCGTTCCTCGCAGTAATATCTGCACCAGGAGTAACGGTGACGATGCAACAAAGCCATGAACTTATGATTTTGGGAAAATAAAGAGAAATCAAGTATGCAATCTGTTATGATCGTAAATATTGTATCCTCAATAAGTGAGAACACCTTTCCAATTCTACCTATTCCGTCACATTCCGTCTGATTCCGCTACTGGCAAAAGCAAACGGCATTACCTCGTATTTTCTCAAACCCGTATACGTAAATTCTGCAATTTTGCAATTTTTAAATGATTACTAAAACATGAGTTACAACATATTTTAAAAATTGTGATGTGCATCACAGACAATTTTTTTAAAAATTGCTATTATTTTTGCGGATATAAAATGTAATAGTTCACCACCGGGGATGCAGAAAAATTAAAGAAGGAGCATGTATACTGTTCTTTTTGATATGGTGCGGAAGGGGGGATTTGAACCCCCACCCCGTTTAATTGGGACTAGCCCCTCAAGCTAGCGTGTCTGCCGATTCCACCACTTCCGCATAATACAGAATTGTTTGTATCTGATGAGATTATGAATACTTGAAGATTGTAACATTCCATCATCAAAAGTCAAATATTTTTAACAAAACATTCTTCATTCTCAAACAAAACTATGAACACCGACACAAAAAATAAAGGTTTCACACTTATCGAAATTCTCGTAGTTTTTGTAATTGTTGCCATTCTGGTCAGTATCATCATCCCGGCGCTTTACACTGCTAAACGGAAAACACAACAGATTGTTTGCGCCAATAACCTGAGACAGGTATTCTTTGCTATTCAACAATATACAAATGATAACAACGGCTACCTTCCCCGTCCCAATAACAGCGACACCACTAAGGATGGCACAAGAAATTGCAGCGCAGAAGTCTGGTTTAAAGCTCTAGACAATTATTTAACAGCATTGCAACTTCCCAGCGCCAGAGCGGAAATTTCAATCGAAGAACGGCTCTCGCTCATAAAACAAGACCCTATCTTTAAAACAGTACCTCTGCCACAGCAGGATAATACCCGCACCATAAAGATGAATCAACACCTGGTACCTGATTCTGGATGTCAGCGGTCTATTGATACCCTCATTTATCCCACACAGACAGTATTATTATTTGATGGACGCATCAATAACGCCGGAGTGGCAAATAATTTTGAAGGGTCGAATGGCAGCGTTGCACAAAGACATTCAAAGGCAGCAAATGTCCTTTTTGTCGATGGTCATATAGAGTGCATACATAACGGAGATACAGATGGGACAACAAATGCAGGATGGCCAAACAAGCAAGCCGGGAAGGAATTAATCTGGGATCCGGATAATCCAAATTTACCTTAAGATGTCTTTTCAGAGGTTTTTTCAAGATACTCTAAAAATTTACAATAGGCTTCAGCGGTATAGAATACTTTTCCCAGAACAATTTTTCTCGACATAATTATGATAAATTTTACACAAATGTTGCACGAAATAGAGAGTAAACACCAGCTAACCAGCCACCCGTAAGGGCAGTGAGTTTTGAGTGGCTGGAATAGCCTGAAAATAAGGGTTGAGAATAGCCTAATATAGGGTATTCTTATTGAACATAATAGGTTTGTGTTTCATGAACACTTTATTCAACAAGGAGATAATCATCATTCAGCCATTCTCAATCACGATCATTACCAAGATACTCCTATATCATAGAAACAAAACAGTTCTGGAAAAATTATGCAACTAAGATTTCGCTGTTTTTCCTTTATCCTGAATAACACTCGATCGAAACTTAAGTATGTTGTGTAACTCAGCAGAAAGCGCACTTAACTCTTCCACTTCGGAACGAATCTGCATAACAATCTTCGTCTTTTCTTCATCTTCCATTTCCTTACCAGCTAACAATAGTGAAACCATTTTTGAGAGATATGAAAGTTTCTGAGGTACATCATAAGAAAAAGTTGTTAAAAAAAGATTTCTTATCCTTTCATTCTCAATTGCATATTCTGCTCTAATCATCGCTGCAGCAAGCTGCGCCCCTTCTATGGCAAGCGCCGTTTGAGCAACCATCATTTCAAGGAAATGCATTTTCCTGGGATCGGAAAGTAGCTGTGAATTACTGGGGAAAGCCCCAAAAACTCCTACGGTTTTTTCGGTACCCACAAGAGGTAAATAAATCCCTTTTGAACCGGGGAGCGTATCTGTGCCTCTTCCTGCCATCTTGCCATGCTCATAAACCCAATGAATGACTCCTTCCTCATTTGGCGTTAGAGGAAGAGACAAACTACCTTTAGCTTCAACGAGAGCAGATCTCTCTTGATCAACACTAAAGATAGCCACAGGGCATTTACAAAACTCTTCCAGGTGTTTAACAGCAATTTTTATTAATTCTTGTGAATCTGATGTCTTTGATAATTCTTTGTTCAATGCGTAAAGAATCTGATTGTGCTCTTCCCTGAGTCTCGCTGATATCATTTGTGTCCTGAGCCTGTCAGCCAAAGCACTTACTAATAATCCGGTAATTAACATGACAATAAATGTGATGATATATTGAATGTCCGCAACTGCAAACGTAAAATACGGGGGAACAAAGAAATAATCGAAGCACAAGACACTTAAAAGCGATAGAAAAAAAGATATCCTTTTCCCGAAAAAGAAAGCGACACAAATAACGCCTAACAAGTAAACCATAATAAGATTAGGCAGCTCTACTACACGAAACAAAAAGTTATTTACCACGGTGCATAGAAAGACAACCATAACCGACAATAAAGCGCCCTTCCAGGACAGTGGCCGTTGAGAAACAAATATAGGCTTTGGTATCTTTTCTTCCACCTCACCGCTGAGGATATAAACATCTGTTTCCCCACTCTGTCTGGCAAGCTCATTAACCACCGAACCGGAGATAAGTTCACTCAACCACGACCGTTTTGGTTTGCCAACAATTATCTTCCCAATATTTTTTGATCGGGCATAAGCCAAGAGGGTTTCGCTTATGCTTTGACCGCTTAATATAATAGCTTCTGCACCCAGTTTTTCAGCAGATCTGATCAAAGCATCAACTTGATTCTGACGATAAGGACGTCTGGTTAACGAAGGAGTTTCAACATAAGCAACAATCCAGTCAGCACCCGTCTCAGAAGCTATTCGTTTGGCAGAGCGGAGCAGCCTTATTGCAGAAGGATCTCCGCTGATACAAACTAAAAATCTGTCGCTCGCCTTCCAGACTTTTGAAATTGAATACATCTCTTTATAAGCACGCATCTTGGCATCAACACTTCTTGCAGTATAACGAAGAGCAAGTTGACGCAGTGCAATCAGATTTCCGGGCCTAAAAAAATTCATTGCGGCTCGTTCAGCCTGAGGTCCCAGATACACCTTGCCTTCTTTCAGTCTCTTGAGTAGCTCTTCAGAAGGCAGATCTATCAATTCGATTTCATCGGCCATTTCCAGAAAGCTGTCTGGCACCGTCTCTTTAACCATCACTCCGGTGATCTGTGCAATAATGTCATGAACACTCTCACAGTGTTGAACGTTGAGCGTGGTGTAAACGTTGATACCATGATTGAGAAGTTCTTCTATATCCTGGTAGCGTTTTGCATGGCGAACACCCGGTGCATTCGTATGAGCAAACTCATCTACCAAAATAAGCGATGGCTTCCTTTTTAACGCTGCATCCAGGTCGAATTCCCGCAGTTCTATTCCTCTATACATAATTTTTTGGGCAGGCAGGATCTCGAGTCCTTCTAAGAGAGCCTCTGTCTCTGGGCGTTTATGGGTTTCGACATAACCAATCACGACATCCATGCCCTCTTTTTTCCTCAATCGGGCAGCTTCCAGCATTGTGTAAGTTTTCCCAACGCCCGCGACAGCTCCAAAGAAGATTTTGAGCTTCCCTCGCTTGCATTCTTCTGCTTTGACTTTCGCCAGAATTTGATCTATATCAGATTTCTCTTCCATTATTTATATTATACCCTATTTTACAAGAGTCCAAATCCAAATTTACTTCCAAAACGTTTACCACTGGTTCTCCGATTAATCCTAAGAAACGGTTATAGGTATGTTTACGGACAATGCCTTTAATGGTATCCTGCGATAATCCCCGCAACCGCGCCACACGCGGAATCTGGTAATAAGCAGCTGCCAGACTGATGTGCGGATCTAATCCGCTTGCGGAAGAAGTGACAAGGTCTACCGGGATAGGACTTGTATTATCCGGATCGGCGGTTTTTAACGCTTTGATACGTGCTTTTACCGCATCGATAAGCACAGAATTTGTAGGTCCTAAATTAGAGCCTGAAGAAGATGCGGCATTGAACTGGACGGGAGATGTCGATGAAATGCGACCCCAGAGATGTTTGGGATCGTCGAAATGTTGGCCGATAAGCAACGACCCAATGGGGTTCCCGTCCCTATAAACCAAACTGCCATTTGCCCGTTCACGGAATAATACCTGAGCAATCCCGGTCACCGAGAGCGGGTAAAGAATCCCTGTTATAATCGTTAAAAGCAAAAAAGATACGATTGCTGGTTTCACATGTTCCCGGATCATTTTTCCCTCCTCTTAAATTAGGCTGCCAAATGCAGCTATGCCTTTTGTTCAGCACAAACAACCCCCTTGCCCCCTTTATTAAGGGGATTTCCTCAAGTCCCCTTAGAAAGGGGATTCGAAAATTTGTTTGATTATATGCTGCGAACTCTGAAATTCCTTACACTTTAAACCAAGCGCAAAACAGCTAAAATCATGTCTATCAATTTAATGCCTATAAACGGCGCTACAATTCCACCCAACCCATACACCAGGAGATTATTTCTTAAAAAACGGTTTGCCGTCATTGGTTTATAAGGCACACCGCGCAAAGCAAGCGGGATAAGAAATATGATAATGAGTGCGTTAAAAATAACTGCGGATAACACAGCGCTTGCCGGCGTTGCCAGATGCATAATATTAAGCGCCTTAAGCGATGGATAAGTCCCAATGAACGCAGCCGGGATGATTGCAAAGTACTTCGACACGTCGTTAGCTATGCTGAATGTCGTCAGTGAACCCCGCGTCATGAGAAGCTGCTTTCCGATCTTAACGATTTCGATAAGCTTTGTCGGGTTAGAGTCGAGATCGACCATGTTCCCCGCTTCTTTTGCAGCTTGCGTTCCTGTATTCATGGCAACAGCGACGTCTGCCTGCGCAAGGGCTGGCGCATCGTTCGTTCCGTCACCCGTCATAGCAACAAGCCTGCCACCGGATTGCATTTCACGGATGAGTTTTAGCTTTGTTTCAGGAGTAGCCTGTGCCAAAAAATCATCCATGCCTGCTTCCGCGGCAATAGCCGCTGCGGTTAAAGGATTATCCCCAGTAATCATAATGGTCTTGATTCCCATTCTGCGGAGTTCTGCAAAACGTTCTCTGATACCACCCTTTACGATATCTTTTAATTGAACAACGCCGAGCACCTGTTGCTGTTCTGCTACAACGAGCGGCGTCCCTCCATTTTTTGATATCGTTTCAATATTTGATTTCAGGTCTTCGGAAAAAGAACCTCCGAATTTTTTGACATAATCTTCAATGGCATCAGCCGATCCCTTTCTGATTTGCCGGCCGTTACCCAAATCCACCCCGCTCATCCGTGTTTGTGCCGTAAAAGGGATAAATTTTGCATCGAGTTCGTGGATATGACGTCCTCTGATGCCGTATTTCTTCTTAGCCAATACTACAATGCTTCTGCCTTCAGGGGTCTCATCAGACAGAGAAGCAAGCTGCGCCGCATCTG